>DFKQ01000032.1 GCA_002373875.1 Lachnospiraceae bacterium UBA3641 | reverse complement strand
CTACAATCTATATATTAGGAGGAGGTGATCGAATGAACGAAATGAAGCTTGATAAGGCCTGGGAAGAACTTAAAAAGGCCGAGGAACAGGTAACACAGAAGCAGCATAAGCTGCAGCAGCTAGAAAACCGCATACGCCATATGCGCAACAAAAAAGACCGGGAACGAACCCATCACCTGTGCGAAAGAGCGGGTATGCTGGAAGCCATTGCTCCTGATACAAAGCAGTTAAGCAGTAATGACTTTTATGGATTCATGAGTACGGTTTTTTCCTATCCGAATGTATCGGAGCTGCTAAAAAAATATCTAAGCTCATACAAAGAAAGGGGTGATTAAATTGAGCTTATATCATTTCAGCCTGGGGCATGTAAGCCGGGGAGCAGGACAGAGCGTCACAGCTTCCGCAGCTTATATCTCAGGCCAGAAGCTGTACTCCGAATACTACGGTGAGTATTCGGACTACACTAAAAAGAGCGGTGTCCTGTATACAGAGATCCTGTTACCGGATAATGCTCCAAGAGAGTATCTTGACCGGGCTACCCTTTGGAACTCGGTCGAAAAAGTCGAAAAGAACAAAAAAGCGCAGCTTGCATATAACTTCAACATAGCCCTGCAGAACGAATTATCCTTTGATGATAATCTCGCTCTTGCCAGGGCTTTTATTATGGAAAATTTTGTGAGCCGCGGGATGATCTGCGATTTTGCTATTCATGCACCGGAGCCAAAGGATGGCGGTATACCGAATCCACATTTTCACGTACTGATACCGATAAGGCCGCCTAGGGAAGACGGCTCCTGGGACGCCAAACAGCACAGGGAATACCGACTCGATGAAAACGGTGACCGCATCCGTAAAGAGAACGGAGAGTATGATTTTACATCTGTTCCCACTACCGACTGGGGCAAGCCCGAAACACTTGAGCTATGGAGAAGCAACTGGGCCTCTATGGTCAATAAGGTCTTTGAAGAAAAGGGGCTTGACTGCCGTATAGATAACCGGTCATACGAATCCCGGGGTATTGATAAACTTCCCACGATCCATGAGGGACCTGCTGTACGTGCCATGGAAAAGAAAGGGATAAGGACGCGTAAGGGTGATCTTAACCGCTGGATCAGGAAAGCCGGCGAGATGCTGACGAAACTGAAGGAGGATCTCTCCACACTACGCCTTTGGGTGCATGCTCTGAACGAAACAATAAAGGAACTTAACCAAAAAGAGCCTTCACTTGCTGATTATATCAACGAGTATTTCAACAAAAGGAATCTCGGAGCATACAGCCAGAAGGCTCGTGTTAACAACATTAAGGAGCATGCCGCTACTGCCAATTTTCTGATCGAGCACAAGATCAGCAGTCTTGAAGACCTGGAAGCCTTCAACAAAGAAGTCCTTGGCAAAGTAAAAACGCTTTCCAATTCAATAAGAGATATGGAAACACGGATGGATAAACTTCGCGAGCTTTTGAAACAGTATGACCGCTATACCAAGTATAAGCCTGTCTTTGACGAAAAATACAAGATAAAAAACAAAAGAAAGCTTGAAGCCTACAATAATGACCATCGTACAGAGCTCACTCTCTTTAACGCAGCCCGCCGCATACTTAAGGAATCTCACCCGGAAGGTAAGATCCCAAATCCCGACAGGCTCCAGAGAGAACTGAATGAACTGGAAATAAAGCATGACAAATTGTATGACAGTTATTCGGAGAAAAGTGATATTAAGACTCAGCTCTTCTTAATAAGACGCATGGTCGATTCCGTACGAAACAGCAAACCAAAGGAAAGAAAGATCGAAAGAGGAATTGAAAGATAAGGAGGATAATTTACAATGAATATTTTTTATAGCGTAAAGGAGGCCGTGTCCGTAAGGGATGCGGCTTCTTTTTATGGTCTCAAAGTAAACAGGAGGGGCATGTGTCTATGTCCCTTCCACAATGATAAGAACCCGAGCATGAAGGTGGACAAGCGTTTCCACTGTTTCGGATGTCAGGAGGATGGTGATGTGATCGACTTTGTCGGCAAGTTCTTTTCCCTTACACCGCTTGAGGCGGCAAGGAAGATCGCAGAGGACTTCTGCATAGCGACAGATCATGACAGTGATCCCGTTTCATGGAACAAAAAAAACTTCCATGATACCTGCCCGGATGAACAGAAGCAGAAAGACCTGTATTTCAGGGAGCTTGTTGACTTTGCCATCTGCATTATCTGTGATTTTCACAGGTACTGGTGGAAAGTCAGGAAATCGGAACTCCCGGATCCTGACGGCGAATGGTCTGATCTGTTTTGTACGGCCTGCAACAACCTAAATCTTGCTAAGGAATGGCTGCATATTCTCGAAAGCGGAAGGGAGGATGAAAAACGTGAATTACTCGAATACATCTGCAACAGGTAATGATCATTCTGAAATACGGACAGGTATCAGGGAAGCCCTTTCAAAGACAGGCAAAGGAGGTATCAAGCAGAATATACCTAACATCATATACATCTTTGAAAACGATCCCTATTTCAAGGGTAAGTTCAGATTCAATGAACTTACGGAAAGGATCGATCTTGTCGGTGATTTCAACTGGACGCGTTCAGGCATATCTGTTACGGATACCGACATGAATTTTATAAACATGTATCTTGATACCCACTACGATATCAACAATGACAAACGTATGCTCCAGGCTCTTGATATCGCTGCCAATAATAACAGATACCATCCTATAAAGGATTTCCTTGATTCTCTTGTCTGGGATGGTACGGAACGAGTCAGGTTTGCCCTACACAGGTTCCTCGGAGCAGACACCTCGGATCTAACATATGAATCACTTAAGCTGTTCTTGCTGGGGGCTGTAGAACGCATTTTTAATCCCGGCTGCAAGTTCGAGTACATGCTCTGCCTTGTTGGGGGTCAGGGCGCAGGAAAATCAACCTTCTTCCGTTTTCTCGCTGTAAATGACGAGTGGTTTTCCGATGATATCAGGAAACTTGAGGACGAGAACATATACCGTAAGCTGCAGGGGCACTGGATCATTGAGATGTCTGAAATGATAGCTACGAGCAATGCAAAAAGCATTGAGGAGATAAAATCCTTCATCAGCCGGCAGAAAGAAACCTATAAGGTACCCTATGAGATCCATCCGGCAGACAGGCCAAGGCAGTGTGTTTTCGGCGGAACATCCAACAAGAAACAGTTCCTTCCCGGTGACAGGACCGGGAACAGGCGTTTTCTTCCGGTTTCCTGCAATCCTGAAGCTGCAGAAGTCCATATCCTCGATGATGAACAGGCTTCCAGGGCATATATCTCTCAGATGTGGGCCGAAATAATGGAAATATACAGAAAAAGAGATTACAGGCTGTGCCTTCCAGACGGGATCAACAGTAAGATGACAGATCACCAGCAGGAATTCATACCTGAAGATTCCGATGAATCCGCAATACTCGGATTCCTTGAAGAGACCATGGAAGAATATGTTTGTTCCAAAATGCTGTACCATGAAGCTCTTAAACATCCTGAATATGATATTCCTCATAAATGGGAGCTTAACGCCATAAACGAGATCATGATCGTTTCGGCTTCCGGTTGGAAACAGGGCCCGCAGCACAGGTTTGATAAATACGGACAGCAGAGATCATGGATCCGAAAGGATCACGAAGCAACCGGAGGATTCCTTAAGATCCCCGAATCGGCTCTTAAGGACATCCCTTTTGTTGATCCGTAAACAAGCCTAAGCACCCGTTTACAACCATGTTTACATCAGATACCGCTTATTTGGCAGGTTTTAACCCTTTGTAAACATGTAAACAAGAATAAATAAAAAGAATAAAGAATAAGAATATATAGTATCTCCTGCAGGGCTTTAAAATTATTGAGCCCTCGTTTACGGGCTGGTTTACACCGGCTGTTTACAACCCTGCAGGAATAATATAAAGCAACTACAGACTTAACTTCCGGTCTTCCGGGAGTTTTTTTATGCCCGTCAGTCGGTCTATCAGGCCTTCTGTCGGGCTTTTTAATTGAAGAGGAATATATAATTGAGTAAGAAATCAATAAAGGACAATATTTTTACAAAAAAGAATATAGAGTACTGGGTAAAACGTGGTATATTAGGAATTGACGAAATAGCACTCTCAGATAGTGAGGTGCTTATGTCTAAGATCCTTGATAATATACATACGCACAAGATTTCCCGGGCAAATGACGGACGATGGGTGACTTATGTTCCCGATGCGACTAAATCCAGCGGATTAAAACAGGTTCGTAAGAACTCAAAAGCCGAATTATACGCTTATCTTATTGACTTCTACGGTGTTTTACCAAAGAAGACCAAATCAAAGACCATCGAAGAAGTCTTTCTTGAGTGGATTGAGTATAAAAGGGAGTTCACAAAATCTAATTACAAGCCTTTGTCTCCTTCCACAATACATCGATATGAACTGGATTTCAAAAAGTATCTTAAAGATACTACACTGAGCGGATTACCGATCGATATTGATGATATGTCCATCGAACAGGAACTGATCAAGATAGTTTCTTCATCGGAAATGATTCCACAGGCATTTGGTAATATGTACGGATATCTTAATCAGATGTTCAAGTATGCCATACGAAGGAAATATATCTTAACAGATCCTATGACTTTCATTGACAAGAGACGTATCATGAGCTTCTGCTGTACGGTTTCTCCCAAAAAGGACAGTGAACGTATCATTTCACTGGATGATCTTCACAGGTTCTTAAACTCGGTACATGAGCATCTTGAGAAATACCCTGCTTACATGCCGGATTATGCAATATTGCTGGGATCACTGACCGGAATGCGTGTCGGAGAGATAGTTGCTCTTAAATGGGAGTGTATAGATGATGACTTTATTCATGTCGATTATTCCGAACATAGGCATGATTACGAAGATCACAGTGAGATTGTGGTAGGTGAGCCTAAGAGCCACAAGCATCGTCTTGTTCCCATCACAAGGGATATTTCGGAGCTTCTTGACACGATCCGCAGCCATTCGGTTGATGATACATGGGTGTTTGCGGATAATGACGGGCGGATAACCTCGAATTCCGTAAGTGATGCCTGCCGAAGAAGGTCTAACGAAGCCGGTATAGAGCGGACGAGTATTCACGAGATCAGACGTACGGTATCTTCATACCTGAACACTGTACTCCCCCGTGAAGCAGTTGCCAATATGCTCGGACACCTTCCTACCACCAATGAACGGTTCTATGATTATGATATCAGCTCCCGTTCGGTTAAGGTGGAAGCTCTTGAGAAATTATCAAGTAATATCATCAATTTTTCAGCTTACAGCAAGGTCGAAAAGGCTCGAAAAGCGCTGTAAATCGGCATTCTTTGAATTTTGTCATAATTTGTCATAATTATTTTTGGGAACATCTGTGCGAAACAAAAATGGAATGCCTTTTGGCATCCCGTTCTTATTAGCGGTAGGTCATAAGGAATCCTCCCACTTCGTGGGTCCCTCCTTATGACAAGTCGCTCGTCGCATTTGAAATCATGACTTCGTCATGATGCTCCTCGCTCGCAGACGGAGGGATTCGAACCCTCGTGCCCCGGAGGGCAAACGCATTTCGAGTGCGCCCCGTTATGACCACTTCGATACGTCTGCATTATGTCGAACCCCGGACTCGGGCTTATTAATTCCCACATACTCCGAAACCGACCGTTATGAATTATAATATAATCCCCAAGTGTTAGTCAACCGTTGTTTTTGACTTATATTTTTTATATACTTATTTCAGGATAAGGATTGTAATGACCTTTATCCATGATATTAAATTGAGGCAGATATGTACTATTCTTTTCTTATAATATACTATGCGGCTTTTTTTATACTGACTATATGTATGTTTTTGATAAACATACAACAGTCCAGTTATTCCCAGAAGCTTATGTCCAGCCTCTTTTCATGGTGTGCCTTCATTACCTTTGGCTTCTGTATCATGATCACGGATCCGGCATCACTTGAATATCATATAATCGGACAGAAGATCATTTATATTGCTCTGCTTCATGCCTTTTTTTATCTTCTCCTTTTTGTTTTTGATTTTTGCAACATGACCATGCCGTACAAGATACAGCTTGTACTCATAATAAATAATTTAATAATGAGCTTTTTCTGCCTGATCCTTGATAAGCATGAACTATTCTATACTTCCACTGAGGCCTATACCTGGGGAGGTGTCAACTTCTTTTCCCATACCTTTGGACCTCTCTATATATTTTATTACTTAGAGATGCTCATTTACATACTGGCTATGATTTATATGATAATACAACATATGCGCAAGGCCGGACCGGTTGTAATGAAATCCTCCTCACTGCTTCTTGTTGCGATCATTGTACAGGTAATCGGCTATGCTGCCAGGATTCTCACTTCTTTCCCTTATAATTTCGCACCCATTAGCTTTATAATTTCGGTCACAATCATACTTCATCTGATATATGTGGAGCGGGTCTATAATGTCAATGACGTTGCCAGAGATTACATTTTCGATGCCGTCGATTCCGCATTTATCGTTACAGACGGTAACTACAGATATCAGGACAGCAACGACATGGCCAAAAAGATATTCAATGAGCTTAACGATATAAATATAGACGATAATCTATACTCTGTATCATCATCATTAAGACAGATCATTAACGGAGATGTAAGGCAGTTTGGTTTCGAGGGAAGTCTCTATGAACCTTCGATAAAGAGAATATATGATGGAAAATCCGTAATAGCC
The DNA here is from genome assembly GCA_002373875.1 of Lachnospiraceae bacterium UBA3641. Taxonomy (GTDB): domain Bacteria; phylum Bacillota; class Clostridia; order Lachnospirales; family Lachnospiraceae; genus UBA2868. Next base: position 12,827 of record DFKQ01000032.1, on the reverse strand, counting down.
ATTGTCATAACCCTTACCAATATCACCTCCCAGTTTGAATACAAAGCCCTACAGGATTCCTACAGGGAAGAGCTTGAGGTTGAAGTTGACAGGCAGACAAGGGTTGCTCAAGAACGACATAAGAAACTGGAGCAGATGTCCTTCCAGCTTGTACAGACGCTTGCCAATGCCATAGATGCCAAGGATAAATACACTAACGGTCATTCCTCCAGGGTAGCCGAATACAGCGAACGTATTGCCCGTGCCATGGGATGGAAAAAGGAAGAAATAGATATCCTTAAATACGAAGGACTCCTGCATGATATAGGTAAGATAGGCATATCTGATGCCATACTGAATAAAGCGGCAAGGCTGTCCGATGACGAATTCGATATTCTTAGGGATCACGTTACCATAGGCGGTGACATCATGCATGATGCAACAACCCTGCCCGGCGCCGATAATGTTATTCTCCATCACCATGAGCGTTATGACGGCACCGGATATCCCGATGGACTCCGAGGCGAACAGATTCCCATGGATGCGCGTATCATTGCCATTGCCGATACATATGATGCCATGAGCTCCAACAGGATCTACAGGAAGGCTCTTCCCAAGGACGTTATAAGGGTAGAACTTCTTAAGGGGAGCGGCAGGCAGTTTGATCCCAAAATCCTGGAAGTGTTCATTTCTCTTTTCGACCGGGGTCTGCTTGATGATATAGCTCCCAAAGACAATGGCTGGAACAGTTGATTTTGCTGGTTTTATTTTAAAAAATGCGATATACTGATACAGTAATGACTAAGCTTATAAGGAGGATAATATGGAATACACACAGTTACTTGAGAGCAGAAGAAGTATAAGGAAATATAAACCGGGAATGAAGATAAGCGAGGATCAGATCAAGGTCATGATCGATGCCGCTATCCAGGCACCCACATGGAAGAACTCACAGACAGGCCGTTACTATGTGGCAATGAGTGAGGACAAGATCAATTACCTTAAGAATCAATGTCTTCCTTCATTCAATGCAGCAAGTTGCGAGAATGCTGTTGCACTGATCGTCACAGCCTATGAGACCAAGCGGTCAGGGTTTGAAAGAGATGGTAATCCTACCAATGAACTGGGTGACAAGTGGGGCGTTTACGACCTTGGCCTTCAGAATGAAAACCTTATCCTTAAGGCGAGAGAGACAGGTTATGACACACTTATAATCGGTATCCGCGATGCTGATAAGATAAGAAGCGGATTTGACATTCCCGAGTCTCAGGAGATCGTTTCCGTCATAGCGGTTGGCGTTCGTGAGAATGATGCCGAAAAGCCTAAGAGGAAATCTCCCGATGATATCACGAAATTCTTCTAAAATCATTATTGCAAAAGAGCCGTCGTAAGGACGGTTCTTTTTTTAACAGTAATTCCCGGATTGCATGCGTATATAAAAAAAGGTAAAATATATGTCATGCATGTATCGAAATATTATCTTAAGCAAATCGCACAATGGATATTAGCTCTTTTTGCAGCCCTTTTTATCATGAATCTGCTTGCATTTACCTTCTATAACCCCTGCCAGGAACTGGTTCGAGGCCATGGATCAACCACCGGATTTCTGCTTCCGGACAGCAAGGGGGTTTATGGTCTTGAAGGCTACTGCATCGCAAATATCGATGAGAACGGCTACGTTAACCGGAACCTTCCACGGGCATCTTCCTATTATCTTGTTGCAGGCGCTTCCCATACCGAGGGACTCTTTATACCTCTTAAGTATCGTTACAGTGATATCCTGAACGGTATGCTGGGATATGATAATGAACTGACTGTATATAATATAGGAAGAAGCGGTAATTTCTTTTCTGTCGTTCTACAGCATCTTGACGGTATATTAGGTGAGTTCCCGGATGCAAAAGCAATAATCATAGAGACCGATTCCCTGGCCTATGATACCAAGGCTCTGTATGATTCTACGATCCAGACCGGATACGATCCGTCCGAGACTGCCGAAGCCTTACTTAACTCCATACCCGGAAGACAGAGGCTCACAATGAAGGTTAAGCAATCCCTGCCCTTGTTCCGTGAACTTCATAAGCAGTATCTTACATATGAAGAGTCAAAGCGGGAACCGTCCTCATCCGACATCCTTGACCCGGCCTTTTGGGAAGAGGAATATGCGGGTGATTTCGACTCAGCCCTTGATTCACTGATGGCCTTTATCCGCAGTAAGACAGACAAGCAGGTGATAATACTCTATCATCCTGCAATCACTCTTAATGAAGATGGGTCCATGGAACTTCTTACAAACGGTGCGGAATCCCATTACAGGGAAATATGCGCTAAGCATGATATTGATTTTGTCGATATGTCCGACCGTTTCCTTAAAGCATACGAAGAAGACGGAATTATCCCCTACGGATTTAACAATACTACTCCCGGGGCCGGCCACATAAACAGGGCCGCCCACAGGATGATGGCCGAGGAACTATACAATGTCCTTTCTGTCGATTGAATTCTTAATCTTATTGTCCTTGCTCCTGCTCCTTATGAAGGTTGTACGCAGGGATGTTCCAAATCGACTCCTGCTTCTTGCGGCAGGTTATGTTTTCTATGCCTTTTTTGATGTAAGATCACTCTTACTCCTTATCTTACTGTCGCTCTTTACCTGGCTTGGCGGCAGGCTCATAAACAAAAAAAAGCAAGCCGGCAGCGATAATGAAGCAAAGATCCTGTGCAGTGTCTTTGTAATTACAGAAGTGATCATCTTATGCTTCTTTAAATATGCCGGCTTTGTTGCGATGCCGGTCGGCATATCCTTTTACATGCTGCAGGCCATTGGATTCCTTGTTGACTGTATGAGAGGTGACTTAGAACCTTATCCGTCCCTGCTTGATTCTCTTATTTATATGAGCTTTTTCCCTGTTGTCGTTTCCGGACCCATACAAAAGGCTAAGGTCTTTATACCAAAGATACAGGAGCGCAAGCCCCTTAATATGGTACGCTTTTCCCATGGCATACAGCTCTTTGCCCTTGGTGCCTTATTAAAGCTAGTAATGGCGGACAGGCTCGCTGTATGTGTGGATGCGGTATATTCAACTCCTCTTGTTTACAGCGGACTTACCCTCTTTATTACATCGATCACATATACATTGCAGCTTCTGTTTGATTTTGCAGGGTATTCCGATATGGCGATAGGTATTGCCATTCTTCTCGGATTTGATCTTGATAAGAACTTCAATCTTCCATACCTGTCAGCCGATCCGGCAGAATTCTGGCGCAGATGGCACATAAGCTTATCTACCTGGCTTCGGGATTACGTATACATTCCTCTTGGAGGAAACCGTAAGGGCAAGGTCCGTACATATCTCAATATCTTCCTTACCATGATCATAAGCGGACTGTGGCACGGCTCAACCGTCAACTTCCTTATCTGGGGAGGCCTTCACGGCATCTGGCAGGTCATACACCGCATGTTTACTCAGGTTCATCCCGCTTCTGCGGATAAGAAAGAGCAGAAGGATGCTCCCATGCATGCGCTTAAGCACTGTATTTCCATGATAATGACATTTCTCATCGTCAACTTTCTCTGGATACCCTTCAGGGCCCAAAGCCTTAAGGATTCATGGATCATATTCACAAGGATGATCACATTAAAAAAAGGCGTCGGTTATTACTACACCTACACCTTTATATTCGGTATACTTCTGCTTATCGTCCAGTACCTTGCCGGACGCTTTAATTCACGTAACAATCCAATTAAGCCACTGCCCCTTGATAAGATGTACGGCAAAGTCATCTTCTGCTGTCTTATCATAGCAACAGCCATGTTTGCTTACTTCGGAAACGGTGCCTTTATCTATGCAAGCTTCTGATCCCTGTTACTCACTTATGAACCGGTCAAGCTCCTCAGGGGTCCCAAGGACATGAACCTTATCCGGTGCGACATCGGAAATATATATTTCCCCACCCTTGCTTAACAGAAAGTCATATAAGGGAGCAACATATTTCTCACCGTTTACAAGTTCTCTCTTCTCAGAGTCCCTGTAATACTCATTATACAGGTCTTCATAGAGTCCGCATGTCTTAAAATAATAGGCTCCGAGAGTACAGTGGTCCGATATTCTCTTTTTCTCCTTTATCTCAACGACCCTTCCTTTATCATCGAGCCTTACAAAGCTCCAGTGGTCTCCTTCCGCCTTAAAGCACGGAATGAATCCATCGCCCTTAAGCTCGGCGCTGTTCATTTCACCTGCTTCCACATAGGTATCTATATTATAGATAAGAAGGGCATGGTCCTTATCCCAGTACTTACCTGCAAGCATTGCCGTTGTGGCCTGACCGTCAGTAAGGTAATCAAGAAGGATCACCTTGGGTTCTCTGATATCAAGCTTATTGCATCTGTCTTTAATGAAGGCTTCGACATCATTATTCTCATCCTTCATTGCTATAAAGATAAACTTATCGGTCCTGTCACGATACCCCTCAAGACTTATCATCGACCACTCGAAGAGTGTCCTGCCCTTAGCCTCTATCATGTATTTCGGAACCGTATATCCGGCCTTTCTGAACCTTGAACCAAGCCCGCCCATTGTGATGACTATATCTATGTTCCTGTTCATATTATCCCTTTCCTCATTAAGGTTTCCTGTCTTCTGCCTTTTCCCTCATAAGTTATTTTCTTTTCTTATCCTGCCTGCTTTTGGCTCCTTTTTCTGTTTTGCGCTTTGAATCCTTCCTTTTTGCCGGTCTCACTGCTGATTTCCTTACGGAATATCCGAACTTTCCAAGCTTCCTTCCAAGTGAGTAATATTCACCGTGCGAATAAGCTATGAGACCGCACTTTTCAAGTGCAAACCTTCCCTTATCGTCCATAAATGAGTCATCGACCGTAACTCCCTTAACCTCTCCGATAAACATATCATGGGATCCAAGGTGCTCGGTCTTTATCACTTTACAATAAATGTTTACTGGACTCTCGGCTATCGCAGGCGTATTCATGAACTCAGACTTGTATTCCGTAAGCCCCTGTTCCCTGAATTTATCATGATCTCTTCCTGACTTAACGCCGCACCAGTCACAGGCTCCGGTCAGCTTTTCGGTAACAAGATTTATGACGAATTCCCCGGTTTCTTCTATGATGTCATGAGAGTATCTCTCCGGTCTTACGGATATGGATACCATGGCAGGATCGGAGCATACAGTACCTGCCCAGGCTACCGTTATTATATTTGATCTTTCTCCGGGTCTTTTGCAGCTTACCATCACTGCAGGAACAGGATACAGCATGTTCCCGGGCTTCCATGATTGTTTTCCCATATCATTTTACCTCTGCATTCATGCTTATCTTGCCTTGATCTTAAGGCTCTTTAAGTATTCCTTCTGTTCCGGAGTGATCCGATAACTCTCTATCGCCTTCTGTATGGCCTTGTTATGAGTCCATACATCAAGCTTTCTATCCTCTATGAACGGAAGTACCGACTCGTACTGCTTGGCAAGGGCTGTGGCAAAATACCAGGCAGTCATCATATTGACATAGTATTCTTCCGATCTTACCTTAGATACCAATTCCGGATATTGTGGATCATAATCATCATCGAGGAAATGCTCCATCAGCATCCCGATACCAAACCTTATCGTGTAGGTTTCCTTGGAAGCGATCCATTCTTCAGCCCTGATGAGTAGTTCCTGATGGTGTTTCTTAAAGACCTTGGGAGACATCTGGTCGCAGGTTGCCCAGTTATCCACATAGGGAAGAAATCTTTCCACTTCCGTCATACACTTCCCATAATCCTTTATTCCTGAAATTATAAAGGCATGCAGTTGATTCTCATCAAAATACTTATGGGGCAGATCATCAAGGAATTCATGAATGTCATCTCTTTTAAGAAGCCTTCCGGCATATTTCCTAAGTAGCGGTGTCCTGACTCCGATAACAGTTTCCGACTCTACCGTCGGAATAAGCTTAGCCTGAAAGTCCCTGTACTTTTCATCCTGCATGTCAAACAGTTCATTTCTTATTTCATCAACTATCATAACAGTCCTTTCTTGATCATAAACAGGGCTATCGGATCTGCATCAATGTTCAAGCACCTTTGCCGCGTATGAACATACAGGTATCACCTTAGCTCCTGCCCTCTCCGCAGCCTCGGTTACCTTATACACCAGCCGCCTGGCAATTCCCTTGCCTTCCTGATCCGGTGAAACCTCCGTATGGTAGATCACCCATCCGTCCTCAGTCTTCTTATAGTCACATTCACCGACCTGCTGCCCGGAATTTCCGGATTCCTTATCAATTGTATAAGCCACACTTCTGTTATTATCCTCATCAAGCTCTATCCTGACTTCATGGGTATAAACACATGTCAGGGCCTTGGTCGGGCACTTGTCGATCGTCTGCCATATCTCCATGGTGGGAGCCTGTGTAAGGTCGATCCATGGCCGTCTGCCGAATTCGAAAGTCATAGGGCTTCCCGTCACGCACATCTTCGCATGTCTGCATTTCTCCGAATCCCAAAAGACTGCAATATCACCATATTCGTATAATCTGTGCATTATCATTATCTCCTTCTGCTAAGAAGCCATGCAAGGATATGGACCGCCTGCGGAAAATCCCCTGCAGCGATCATATCCTCAAGCTCCTGTTCCGTATATGAATAAACATTTAAGAATTCCGTTTCATCCAGTGACTGGCCCGCTACCTTCCTGCAGTTTTTTGCTTCAAAGATGTAGGCGTAATTATCCGCTATCGTGGCATTCGACGGAACGGTAAGCAGATGCCACCATTCACCGGATTCATACCCTGTCTCTTCAAGAAGCTCCCTCTTTGCGGCATTAAGTGCATCCTCCGAACTTACATCCTGAGAGCGGCCGTATTCCTTACCGTCTTTTCTTTCGATCCCACCTGCGGGAAACTCCGTCGTTACCCTCTTGATACCCTGCCTGTACTGCCTGACACACAGGTAATTTCCTTCTGTATCCGAGGCTACGATGACTACGTAATTCCGTCGGCTGTAGGAATAAAAGGGTTCAAAGGTACTTCCGTCGGGAAACCTGTAGGTAGACCTCCTTATATCTATCCACTCGTCCTTTACTATATGTTCACAACTTACCTCCTCCCATTCGAGAGGATCCTTTATCTTATCATCTGCCATTTTCCATCCTTTCAGAAACAGTTTTCAGGTACAGGGTCAAAGTGACGCATTCATGCTTCCCATCCTGTATCCCATTAGATCCAGCGTAATATAAGTAAACCCGATCTCTTTAAAATACCTGCATACGGCATCCCTCATCCCGGGAGATGCAAGCGCCTGTATATCCTTCTCCGGAACTTCTATTCGTGCAAGATTTCCATGCATACGTACTCTTTCGTTTATGAATCCTTTTTCGATAAGAAACTGCTCCGCCCGGTCGATCATGTTAAGCTTTTCTTCAGTAATCTCTTCACCGTATGCAAGGCGTGATGCCAGGCAGGCATAGGAGGGCTTGCTCCAAGTGGGAAGTCCCATGGCCTTTGAAATATTTCTTATATCTTCTTTGGTGAGGCCTGCTTCCCTTAAAGGACTCTTTATTCCAAGTTTCTCCACTGCCCTAAGACCCGGGCGGTAATCACCAAGGTCATCCATATTGGAGCCTTCTGCAACATGTTCAATCCCATTTTCCGCGGCTATATTGAAGAACCGCGAAAATATGGCATATTTACAGTGATAACATCGGTCAGGAGCATTTTTCCTGAATTCCTTAATACTTAGCGGATCTATAGAGCATTTAAGGTGGCGTATACCTCTTTCCTTACAGAACTGCTCAGCCTCAAGGATCTCTCTTTCCGGCATCTGCACATCCGTACAGGTCACCGCCATCATCCTGTCCCCCAGTACCGCATGTGCCACACTTACCAGAAAAGTTGAATCCACGCCGCCGGAAAAACCTACAATAAGCGATCCGAGTTCACGGATACATGATTCTAGCTTTATAAGCTTATCATTAAGTTCATCGTTAAGCGGTGCCTTTGTTTGTACCATCTCTTCCCTCCGTTTCCGTTATTCCCCACCGGGATGCTTCCATCCCGCCTCTGATGCAAGATCGTTGATTATCTCCCCGGCTATAATAAGTCCTGCTACCGAAGGAACAAATGCCGTCGATCCGGGAACCCTCTTTCCTTCTGTCCGGTCGCATACAGGTTGAAGCGGCAGCTCTTTTGAATAGACCACCTTAAGAGAATCTATCCCTCTTTTTCTGCACTCCCTACGCATGACTTTTGCAAGGGGACATATTGAAGTTTCGTATATATCTGCCACCTCAAATGCAGCAGGGTTCGTTTTATTTCCCGCCCCCATTGAAGAAATTACCTTAATATTTGCTTTTTTTGCATTCTCAATAATTGTCAGTTTCCCGGTGACCGTATCTATTGCATCCACAACATAATCATATTCTTCAAAATCGATCTCATCCTGAGTGTCCGGAAGATAGAAGAGCTTGTATGTCCTTACATTACATATGGGTGAGATGTCATTGATCCTCTCTTTTGCCACATCCACCTTATATCTGTCTATCGTCTTATGTGTTGCTATTATCTGTCTGTTAAGGTTTGTTAAGCACACCTTGTCATGATCGATAAGATCCAGCGCTCCGATGCCTGACCTTGCCAGAGCTTCCACAACATAACCTCCCACTCCGCCTGTTCCGAAAACTGCAACCCTGCTTAAGGCAAGCTTTTTCATTACCTCTTCACCATATATAAGCTGTGTCCTTGAAAATTCATTTTCCATGATAAATCTCCGAAAATGCTCCATAAACTCGCGGATATACCGCATTTTTCGCCTGATTCATTATACCAAACGAAAAAAATCATCACAACTTACTCTTGAATGTTTTTACTTTTCTTCCATTTTCTCTTCAATATGTTAGAATACATGATGGTTTTTAACTTAATCTCAGATCATAAAGGAACAATTAATGCTTTCCGAAAAAGCTATAGATGATAATGATTTTAACCCCGATTATTACCTTGCCCCAATGGAAGGCATAACGGGATATATATATAGAAATGCTCTAAGAGACCATTTCGGACAGGGGATAATAAAGTACTATACCCCTTTTCTTGTCGTACATGAAAAACGGGCAATGAGTTCGAAGGAGATAAATGATATCCTTCCCGAGCATAACGAAGGACTATATCTTGTTCCCCAGATACTTGCTGATGATGCTGACGGCTTTTTGAGAATTGAGAAAATGCTTAAAGAATTTGGGTACAAAGAGGTAAACCTTAATCTCGGCTGTCCCTCCAAAACCGTTGCATCAAAGGGCAGAGGATCCGGTTTCCTCGGGAGAATCGAAGCTCTGGATGAATTCTTGTACAGGATCTATGAAAACAGGGTAACCGACATTTCGATCAAGACACGGATAGGAGTATCCCTGCCTGACGAACTGTTCGAGCTTCTTGAGATCTTCAATAAATATCCGGTAAAGGAGCTTATCATCCATCCGAGGGTAAGATATGAATATTATAAGGGACAGGCCCACAGAGACATATTTTTCAGGGCTTTCCCTAAATCGTGCAACCCTGTATGCTATAATGGTGATGTCCTGTCGAAAGAAGATATATTCGAGCTTGGAGCAGGGAGCGGAAATAAGCTTAAAGCAGTTATGATAGGCCGCGGAATGCTAAGGGATCCTTCCCTTATACGTTCCTTATCGGGCGGCAGCTCTTATTCCACAGATGAATTGCGGTCTTTTCTTGCAAGGCTCCTTCGCGATTATTCCGAGGTCTTAAGCGGAGACAGACCTGTTCTACAGAAGATGAAGGAATTATGGAGTTATATGCAATACAGCTTTCCCGATAAGGACAAGCAGATAAAGTCCCTGCTCAAGTGCCGGAGCATAAGCGAATACAGGCTTCTGGAAATGTCTGTCCTTTGACCTGCATCAGTATAAGTAATGATCCGTTATCCTCCCAAGTTCCTTCCATGCATCGATCAGTTTTTCCAACGTCCATGCCGCATTTGCCGGACTTGTTGACGGAAGACATACAGCCTCGCGGCCAATCATATCTTTAGTATATTTATTGTAATACTTCTCCGCTGTCTTGCCGTTAACAAATATCCTTTTGATATCTGCCGTATCCAGAATATACGAAAGATCATTGGGCATCACATCTTTGATCGTCGAATCCGCTGAACCTTCGATCTCACAGACTCCTATAACATCCCAGACAGCTATATTATTTTGTTTCAGGAACTCTTTCTTTTGAGCTATATTCTGTGGCACTTCCTGATCAAATACCGCTGCCACCACCTTCCAGAACCGGTTCTGCGGATGCCCATAGAAAAACATCTGCTCTCTGGACTTTACCGACGGAAAGCTTCCCAGGATCAGCAGCCGTGAATCCTTATCAAAAAATGGTGGTATCGGATGATAAATCATATTATTCCCACTTCCGTTTCCTCTTTCGCAGGATCATAGGATCTGCATAGTATCAATCTTTATTCTATAGTTCCTCTATCCACGAATAGAATTTATCCAGTCCTTTATTCTCTTCTCTGCTCTCCAGAAACATTCCTGCCGTATACCATGAATGTGTGTTCTTCCTGTCCGTCACGCTGTACAATTCGCAGGTATTCCCCACTTCCTCTGCCCTTTTTGCTAAGTCCTCAGCACAGGCATATTCGATCAATCCGTCATGCTTACTTTGGATAAGAAGCATTGGGATATGATTCTTACTCATCAAAGCCACGGGTTCCCCGTTTCGTCTGTCGTAATCTTTATTAAATAGCTGGTTCTGCAGCAGCCTGACAGTCAGGCCCTGATCCTCTCTGAAGCTATACGGTCCTCCGGAACCGATAAAGCCTATGATATTTGAAATATCAACACCGTATTTTTCCTGAATCTTTCGGCAATAACACATAATGGATGTCAGATGAGCCCCGGCAGACGGACCTGCCACAATGATCTTAGACACATCTATCCCTTTTTCTGTCATATAACTTACCGCCAAGTTATATGCCATGCACACATCACTTATCTGACATGGGTATTTGTACTTTGGTGACAATCTGTAGCCAAGCGAAACAAAACGATAACCCTGATCGCAGGCATTCTGACCGACATAATCAAATAACTTGGGATTGCCCGCATTCCAACCCCCACCGTGAACCCAGACTATAACCTTGTCACTGATTATCTTATCGGGCTCATAGTAGAGAAAATACTGTTCTTTGTTGTTTCCATATGAAACCGCTACAGGGATGTACTTTTTCTTAACCTGAAACATCTTTCTGTATAATCCGAAATAGCTCAGGCTTTCACGCAAATAGTCATTCATATTTTTATCTCACCTCTTCCGTTCCTTGAGAACCGGAAGTACATCTATTATTTCCTTTACCTTCATCAGCACCGGCAGTTCCCTGTTGGAAACAAGCCGTCCTAATTGCAGTCCGAAGGTCCTCTCCATCCGCCACGCCGCCGGATGTTTCGATCAATGTTGCCTTTCCAAAATCATCACGCGCTGCCCTTACAAAATAAAAGAATCCATCATCGTCAAAGCAGATTGCCCTGGCAATCCTTCTGTCATAATCCGTATATTCAAAGGGCCACTCCGTATCCCGAAGTTCAATATCAAGTTCAGAATTTAATCATAACTCACATACCATAATATATTCTTCCGCATTTTCATCGACTGTCTTGAACCCGACCTTTTCATACATCCATACTGCATAATTGGCTTTCTGCACGGCAAGAGATGCTTGCTTATACCCCTTCTCTTTGAGCAATGCAAGCATCTCATTCATCATATGCGTTCCGATGCCCTGTCCCCGGTACTCCTTATAAAGAGAGATGGCAAATGACGGTGTATCATCATCCACATGGCCATAATCCTTCATGATCCTTGTCCAGACAGCACCGACCACCTTTCCGTCAACATCAGCAACAATACAATAATCCGCTCTTCCGGTTCCAAAACCTTCATAATAAAGCTTAAGTTCAGGCTGCACTATAATATCCCTGGCAGGCGGCTCCACACCTTCGGGAATGAATATCGCCTCATATAGGAAGTCCTTAAGCAGTTCCGTCTCGTCCTTTCTAAGCGGACGAATGACATAATTCCCGTCTGTTTTCTCCTGTTTCATAACATCTTTTCCACTTATCCTTCCCTCTTTTTTCGAATTATAGGCGGGCTTGCGAGTTTCCCGGTTGCTCTCCAATTTTTTATTACGACATCCATTGTGACATTTATTGCGACATTTATCAATTTCTATTTTATGCCGTAATTGTTCTTTATATCCTATAAAGCACAATTTGCGCTTTAAATTGCGCTAAAAAGCTTTCAACAGTAATTCTATTGAAAGCCTTTTGATGCTGTTTTATGTTGATTATAAGCCGCTGGGTATTATTCCAGCTCTAGAAAAGCATCAACATCTAGTAAGATTGATTTTCTTTTATAGCTATATGTTGTTGTGGTTTTACGCTTATTCCAGTAATTTTTTTGCTTTTTATAACTTTTTGCAACCAGATAAATTATTTCTTTCTAAGAACATTCGACACTGTTGACTGAGAAATATCCAGCATTGCAGCTATCGTTTCTTGATTAATTTTCTGTTTTGCAAGATCTTTTATAACATCATTTCTCTGAGCCACAGATGCTATCTCCGGGATTTTATGTATCACTCATTTTTTATATGCCGTTCCTGCAACCTCTTATGCACATCCGCCGCTCCATAAAGCACATCGGTAACTGTTACAACTCCCGGATCTATCACATAACAGACAAGATAATTGTCCACTACCATTTTATGTATTCCCAGCGAATGCTCGGGCTCGCACTCAAACAAACCATATCTGTCCGGAAATGATTCCAATGTCAGAAT
>DFKQ01000065.1:5892-6281 GCA_002373875.1 Lachnospiraceae bacterium UBA3641 | reverse complement strand
GAGCCCGAACCTGCACCTGCACCTGTACCCAGGAAAAAGGTCATTAAAAAGAAGGTTGTAAGGAGGGTTGTCAAAAAGGTGGAGAAGCCTCTGCCCAAGATGAATTTCAGGGATGACTTAAGTGCTATAAGGGATCAGTTTGAGCCGGTGGAGGAGCTTCCCACTATGAACTTTAAGACCGATCTGTCTTCCATAGAAGAGGCCTTCAGATATGAAGATGATTATGTGTATGATGATGAGATCTATGACGAACCCTCTGAAGGAGAGGGAACAGAGGGTTTTATAATAGAAATATAGTTTTTTGAATTATTTGGTTGCAAAACGAAGCGGAATCTAATATAATGCTTAAGTGGGTCATTTACAGGCTTCCGTGGCTCAGTTGGTAGAGC
>DFKQ01000065.1:0-5812 GCA_002373875.1 Lachnospiraceae bacterium UBA3641 | reverse complement strand
CGGTTCGAGTCCGGCCGGGAGCTTTGATGATTTGATTGGGGACAACACGGTTTGACTCGTGTTGTCCTTATCTTTACTAATGAGTTTTACTGTGATAGAATTAAAAGACGTTTTAACATGATGATAATTTGCTCTTGGGAGGTTCGAAATGGCTCAGTTATGGGGCGGCAGGTTCACTAAGGAAACGGATAAGCTTGTATATGCATTTAATGCTTCAATCAGCTTCGATAAGAAGCTGTACAAGCAGGACATAAGAGGTTCCAAGGCACATGCCCGTATGCTTGCAAGGCAGGGAATCATTACCGGACAGGAGGAAGCCCTTATACAGAATGGCCTTGATTCCATACTGGAGGATATAGAGGAAGGCCGGATCGAAATAACCGAAGAATACGAAGATATCCACAGCTTTGTGGAAGCCAATCTGATAGACCGCATCGGGGATCCGGGCAAGAAGCTCCATACGGGACGCAGCCGGAACGATCAGGTGGCCCTTGATATGCGCCTTTATACAAGGGATGAGATCCTTGAAACAAGAGGGCTTGTCTATGATCTGTTAAGTACCCTCCATGGGCTCATGGAGGACCATATCAATACCTGTATGCCGGGCTTCACTCACCTGCAGAAGGCCCAGCCGATAACGCTGGCTCATCATCTCGGAGCATATTTCGAGATGTTTAAGAGGGATCTTTTAAGGCTCGATGACATATATGACAGGATGAATTACTGCCCGTTAGGTGCAGGAGCCCTGGCAGGCACCACATATCCGCTGGACCGTGAGTTCACCGCAACGCAGCTTGGATTTACGGGCCCGACGCTTAACAGCATGGATTCGGTTTCCGACAGGGACTATCTTATTGAATATCTGGCCGCGGCTTCGACCATCATGATGCATCTGTCCCGCTTCTGTGAGGAGATCATTATATGGAACAGTAATGAATACCGTTATATCGAAATAGATGATTCTTATTCCACGGGAAGCTCCATAATGCCCCAAAAGAAGAATCCGGATATTGCGGAGCTTATAAGGGGCAAGACCGGCAGGGTATACGGGGCGTTAATGAGCCTTTTGACCACCATGAAGGGTATACCCCTTGCATACAATAAGGATATGCAGGAGGATAAGGAAGAAGCCTTTGATGCCATGGATACTGTCAAGGGCTGCATAAGGCTCTTCGATGGCATGATCGGTACCGTGAAGTTTAATAAGGATATAATGGCAGCCAGCGCCGTAAAGGGCTTTACCAATGCCACGGACGCTGCCGATTATCTGGTCCTTAAGGGAGTCCCCTTCAGGGATGCTCACGGGATCATAGGGAGGCTGGTCCTTTATTGTATAGATAAGGACTGCTCGATAGATGACCTAAGCATAGATGAGCTTAAGGGTATATGCGATAAGTTTGACGAAGATGTATATGATGCAATCAGCTTGAAGACCTGCGTTGAAAAGCGGCTTACCATAGGGGCTCCGGGAAGCGGGGCCATGAAAGATGAGATAGCCAGGGGAAGGGATTTTTTGGAACAAAAAAGGAAATGAAGTATATACAGAGGAGGAAATAAGATGAGTGAGAAGTTAAAGGTAGGTATCCTGGGCGGTACGGGTATGGTAGGACAGAGGTTCATATCCCTGTTGGAGAACCATCCCTGGTTTGAGGTCGTGACCATCGCGGCAAGTGAGCGGAGCGCCGGCAAGAGATACGAGGATGCGGTGGGATCAAGATGGAAGATGACAACTCCCATGCCCGAAGCTGTCAAGGACATCGTGGTCATGAATGTAAGCGAAGTTAAGAAGGTCGCATCAACAGTTGACTTCGTATTCTCGGCCGTTGACATGACAAAGGATGAGATCCGTGCCATTGAGGAGGAATACGCGAAGACCGAAACACCGGTTGTTTCAAACAACAGTGCCCACAGGTGGACTCCCGATGTTCCCATGATCATTCCGGAGATAAATCCCGGGCATGCTGAGGTCATAGAGGCGCAGAAGAAGAGACTGGGAACACAGAGGGGCTTTATCGCAGTCAAGCCCAACTGCTCGATACAGTCATACGCACCTCTTCTTGCCGCATGGAAGGAATTCGAACCGACAGAGGTGGTGGCAACGACCTATCAGGCCATTTCGGGAGCAGGCAAGACCTTTAAGGACTGGCCGGAGATGGAGGGAAATATCATTCCTTATATCGGCGGGGAAGAGGAGAAGAGCGAGCAGGAACCCCTTCGTATCCTGGGCAAGGTGGTTGACGGCAGGATAGAGAAGGCTTCAGCGCCGCTTATCACCACCCAGTGTATCAGGGTTCCCGTTCTTAACGGACATACGGCTGCCGTATTTATACGTTTTAACAGAAAGCCGACCAGGGAGCAGCTTATCGAGAAGATGGTATCATTCTCCGGTGAGCCCCAGGCCCTTAAGCTTCCCAGTGCGCCGAAGCAGTTCATACAGTATCTGGAGGAGGATAACCGTCCCCAGGTGACATTGGATGTCGACTATGAGCACGGAATGGGTGTTTCAATAGGACGTTTGAGGGAAGACACGTTATTTGATTACAAGTTTGTAGGTCTGTCGCACAACACGGTCAGGGGTGCCGCAGGCGGTGCCGTATTGTGTGCGGAGCTCCTTAAGGCCAAGGGTTATATTCAGGCAAAATAAACCCGATACAAGGAGTAATCGATGACCGATACAAAGTACCAGATAGATCTGCTGACGGCAATAAATGAGAAGCTGACGGCAAATCAAAAAGCTTTTGATATGATAGCCCGCTATTCCGGCAATCTGTATATCTATATGGATTACCGGAATTGCAATGATATAAGGCTTTTCGGTCCATGGGATGAGGCCACGGGCCAGAGGATCGAGAATCACCCCTTTGATGCCTCATATATGAAAAGTCTTATATTTGAGGATGACTGGACTGCCTTTAAGGAGACCTTCCTTAACATGCACATGAGGAAGGAGAGGAAGGCCAGTGCCGAGTTAAGGACTGCCTACAAGAAGAGATGGCTCAGATGTGACGGTACGGTAACCTACGATGACAGGGGGAACCCCGTTGAAAAGCTACTGACCTTTACAGATATATCAAGACTCAAGGCTCAGCACGAGGAGCTTATGTATCTTGCCTATTACGATTCCCTTACAGGTATCTATAATCGTAATTATTTTGTCTCGGGATTACGAAACATGTGTGAGGAAGCCGATAAGAATAAGACTACAGTGGAGCTTCTTTTCCTTGACATAGATGATTTTAAGAAGATAAATGATTCACTGGGCCTGCTGCTGGGCGATGAGCTCGTACAGAGCTTCGCAGCACGGCTTAAGGAGCATATTACCGAAAATGTCATGATCGGCCGTTTCGGGTCCGATGTTTTTTCGGTGGCGATATATGACCCGATGGGCAGCAGAAGTGCAAGAGGGGTATATGAAGCCGTATGTGAGGATCTTAAAAAGCCCTTTCTTCTGACTAACAGGAAGGAGATAAGCTTTACAATAAGCGCGGGAGCAGCATCCTATCCGGAAGCCGGAAGAACCGCATTTGAGCTTGTGAAGAATGCGGAGATAGTTCTGTTCAGGGCCAAGGACAACGGGAAGGATACGATAAAGTATTTCGATCCGGACATGGTCAATTCCTTTATCAAGACGGTGTCGACGGAGCAGAGGCTTAAGGAAGCCATAGAGAATGAGGATTTCGAGCTTTATTTTCAGCCCCAGTTCAGTATAAAGGACAACAGGTTAAGAGGGGCCGAAGCCCTGATAAGATGGATCGATGAAAAGGGCAATGTGGCGATGTATCCCACTGATTTTATAGATATTGCCGAGAAGACCGGAGCAATAATAGCCATCGGCAACTGGGTCATCAAAGAGGCCATGCGGATAGTGAGCGAGTGGACAGAAACATATGACTTTCCATTTGTTTTATCGATCAATATTTCAGCCCTTCAGCTTGAAAAGGATAATTTCGTAGATAACTTAAGGCATGCCCTGAACCTTTACGGGGTAAAAGCCGAAAGGATCGAACTGGAGCTTACCGAGTCCATATTCTTAGAGGACAGGGACCTGGCCATTAAAAAGATAAATATGTTGAGGAGGCTTGGATTCCGGGTATCACTTGATGATTTCGGCACCGGCTTTTCATCTCTGTCATATCTTAAGGATCTTCCCATTGACACCTTAAAGATCGACAAGAGCTTTGTGGATACGGCGATCAAGGATAAGGCAACAAATATCATAACCGAATCGGTAGTAGACATGGTAAACAAGCTGGGGCTTGAGACCATTGCCGAGGGGGTTGAGGACAAGAACCAGTACGAATTTTTAAAGAAGATCAACTGCGATATAGTCCAGGGATTTCTTATGGGCAAGCCCATGTCCAGGGCTGATTTCGAGAAACTGTTTATAGGACAGCTTATGTAAACCGTCGGGGGTATTATGGCATTTAAGAGAAGCTCAGAACTTAAAACATTGCAGAATTACTACGGCAGGGATGAGAACCAGATCGTGGTTTTGTACGGAGACCGATTCTCGGGCAAGATGTCACTCCTTAAGGATTTCCTTAAGGGGAAGGATTTCGTGTATTATTCCGCCCGAGCATGCTCCGAGGCCGAACAGCTCAAG
This sequence comes from Lachnospiraceae bacterium UBA3641, assembly GCA_002373875.1. Classification (GTDB taxonomy): domain Bacteria; phylum Bacillota; class Clostridia; order Lachnospirales; family Lachnospiraceae; genus UBA2868. The sequence continues at coordinate 1,209 of DFKQ01000065.1, read as the reverse complement.
CAGTGGCAGGATGAACTGAGGGAGGAATTCCCCAAGGGCCCCGAGATCAGGGAAGGATATTCGGGGATCATCTCATCCATCATGAACAGACCTGCCGGTGAGGACAGGCGGATCATAGTCGTGGATGAATTCCAGAACATCATAAGGCAGGGACTGTCCTTTATGGAAGCAGTGGTGCATGGTGCCCACAACAAGTGGAGCCATCAGCCCATCATGTTCATCCTGTGTTCATCATCGATATACTGGGTAGAGAATCAGATGGTGGAGAAGCTTAAGGAGATGGCGTTTGAGATATCTGGCCTGATAAGGCTTAACGACCTTAAGTTTCTTGATTTCACAAGATATTTCAAGAATTACGAGCTTGTAAGTTCGGTGGAGGCTTATTCCATACTTGGCGGAAGTCCGATGCTGTGGGATATGTGGGATGACAAAAAGAGCGTAAGCGAGAACGTATGCTCTCTTGTATTAAGGGATCAGGGCCCGCTGAATGAGCTGGGCAAGCATATCCTCCCTTCGGAGCTTAGAGAGCCTCCCGTATATAATACTATACTTGCGAACCTGGCCCAGGGCAGGAATAAGCTTAATGATATATATAAGCACACGGGCTTTTCAAGGGCCAAGATATCGGTTTATATTAAGAACCTTATCGAGCTTGAAATAGTACAGAAGGTTGATTCGGTAAACACGGCCGGCCACGAGAACGTTCAAAAGGGGATTTACCGTATAACCGATCCCTTTACAAGGTTCTGGTACAAATATATCTTCAAAAATTATTCACGGCTGGGCTTCATGAATCCCGAGAAGTTCTATCAGAAATATATAGCTCCTACCTTCAAGTCATATACGTCTTACTGCTTTACCGATGTGTGCGCGGAATATCTGGATATCCTGAATCAGATGGATAAATTAAGCTTCAGATATACCCAGAGGGGCATATGGGTGGGTAAGGTCGGCACCATCGACACCGTGGCGATGGATGATGACGGGAGGACCCTTGTTGCCCTGTGCAACTGGGAGAATCCGACCATGAATTATGCCGATTATGAGTGGCTTATGTTCTGCGTTAAGCAGGCCAAGCTCGATATAAACGATATCTATCTTTTCAGCGCCGGTGATTTTGATCTTGAGCTGAATCAGGAGGCTATGATCAATGATCATATAACACTGATAGACGGATCCCAGCTTTAGGAGTGATCATTCTGCGAAGCA
>DFKQ01000040.1 GCA_002373875.1 Lachnospiraceae bacterium UBA3641 | reverse complement strand
ATTATTTATTTCGTTTACTATAATTATTCCGGCCAAAAGGGTAAAAAAAGAGAGCGACGTATGCTTTGGTGAAAACAGCATATTACGCATCGCTCCGTCAGTCTCTCTTTTTACGGTCATATACCGGTGGTATACCCTCACGAAAACATTAACTTCTGCAGTGCATCATCCTTGATGATAAGACCGCCGTGCTCATCAAGATAAGCGATCGTCACATCCGTAAGATTCTCCATAGTGCCGTACTCGGAAGCTATATTGCATACCTTGTTGAAGTCCTCGCGCGTATGGTTTGATTTCAACAGGAAGAGCAGATATTTACCGTTCCTGTCATCCTTATAGAGTGAGCTCCTGCCTGTATAGAAACCGGACAGAACATGCGCCAGCCTGGTGATCTGGTCAAGGTCCGTGAAGGAGAATACCTTACACAGTTCCCCTTCTTCCGGTTTCTTGTCAGGAAGCGCCTGTCCGTCGCCTGCTATCTTCTCGGTCTCTTCCCTGAGTCGTTTAAAGAGATCCAGCACGTTCTCGGCACCCTCGGTGAAGGTCTGGAGCATATTCTCTATGGATGAATCGCCCTCATCCTCATGAACCGAAGGAGCAAAGTTAGAGAACCTGGTATCCAGTTCCTCAGGATCCTCAACCTTGGTAATTATAAGCACGATACAGTCGGCCGATAAGGGAATCGCCTCTATCATCAAAGGAATGTCTTCGGCTTCAAAACCGAATTCGTATGAAGCCTGCTGCATCATATCCTTAAAAAGTGTCTTAGCCTTCTCCGTGCCGTATGCAAGTTCACTGATCTTAAGCTGCCTGTCGGCAAGATCGGCCTTGGTGAGTGTGCAACGAATCTGATTATCGTTAACCTTTTCGAGCTTCATAGAATCACATCCTTTCCTCTCATATTTTTCCTAATTATTATATCGAATAAAAAACAATAGTCAATAACCGCACCTTGGGAAAAATCACCAAAAATTCACATTTTTCACGGCCCGCAAGCCCATTGACATTTGGTGATATTCACGATTTCGAAAAAATCACCCTGAATCACTTGAAATCACCCCCTCCATGTTGTACCATAACCCCCGAAGACTTCCTTCGTAATCAGTAACGAAAGGAGGGTCGTAAGAATATCTTTACTCATATATATTTTACCGCATATTTGAGTTTTTTTCCAGTAGTGTGCGAGTTTCGGCACTACTCTGCGCCTGAATTCTTTTCAGGTGTCTAAGCCGTAAGGCTGTCAGTTTTACTCAGTAGATGACACTTTTCTCCAAGAGTGCATAAAAGTAAAATAATTCCATAATCAGTCGTTAATCCGACGATCTTAACGTAAACCTTATTTATTATTCTTACACGCAAAGGAAGCCTTCACCGGACACAGCTTGTATCACGAACGTAACCGTTAACATATGCTGTACTTAAAGGGTAAAAGTCCGGTTCAAAACCAGTGCAAAATTAATACCTTAAATGGGAATAAAACGATCCGGCATGTTCTGTCCTCCCGATCAACATTTCGTTTCAAGCGGGTGTTTATTAATGATTATAAGACAGACCTTCATGCAAGCCGGGTCGTTTTATTACACTCTTATTTAACAGCAAAGAAATACGCTGTAATTCTTTCACTGTTTTCCATATATATGTTATAATCCTTATGTATATATAGTGAACGGATCAGATCCCTTCACCCTGAATATAAACTCCCAAATTCGAATAAAGGAGACGACCAGCTATGAACGGAAGAATACATTCACTTGAATCCTTCGGAACCGTTGACGGGCCGGGTACACGTTTTGTCGTATTCGTACAGGGCTGTCCCATGAGGTGCCTCTACTGCCACAATCCCGATACCTGGGCCATGGTTGGCGGGACTGAGATGACACCCGAAGAGGTTTATGCCCAGTATAAGAGAAATGAACCCTTCTATAAGACAGGCGGTATCACCGTAACGGGCGGTGAACCACTCATGCAGATTGACTTTCTTATCGACCTCTTTACTCTGGCCAAGAAGGATAATGTACATACCTGTATCGATTCCTCAGGCATTGCCTTTAAGCCCGGCAATGCTCCCTTGATCGAGAAGCTTGATAAACTCATGGAGCTTACAAATCTCGTGATGCTCGATATCAAGCATATCGATCCCGAGAAGCACAAGGAACTTACTTCCCAGCCAAACGACGGTATCTTAGCCTTTGCCGAATACCTTGATACCAAGGATGTGGACATCTGGATAAGGCATGTTGTCGTTCCGGGGTATACCGATGATGACGAATATCTCTATAAGCTTGGCTTCTTTATAGGAGGTCTTCATAACCTTAAGGCTCTCGATGTCCTGCCCTATCATACAATGGGTGTTGTCAAGTACGAGAAGCTGGGATATGACTATCCTCTTAAGGGTGTACCTGCCATGGACAAGAATGAGGTGATCAAGAAAAAAGAGGTCATTCTTAACGGAATAAGAAAGAGACGGGCATCACTTAAATGAATTTTAGCGTGTACTAACAGCGGACCCTTGGGTTATAATTCTTACAACGGATTATATAAAGGAGGGTAATGCTATGGCTTATTGTATAGGTGATTCTTGTATCAGCTGCGGTACTTGTGAGGCTCAGTGCCCTGTAGGCGCTATCTCGGCAGGTGATGGCAAGTTCGAGATCGATCCCGATAAGTGTGTCAGCTGTGGTGCTTGCGCAGGAGCATGTCCTGTTGGAGCTATCGAGGCAGACTGATAGTGAAATAAGCACCATCTCAAGTGCTCCGCACTTTCGATGCGTAGGCTCGTCAAGCACTCGCCTACTTCACAAGAAGAAAAAACAGACCCTTTCATGCAAGCATGAGGGTCTGTTTTTTCTTCTTGTGGTGCTGAGGGTTTTTCTCACTTTTTCGCCATGTTTGCGAATTTGGTATAATCCGGCAGCCATACCAGCTCCACGGTTCCTATCGGGCCGTTACGCTGCTTGGCTATTATGACCTCCGCTATTCCCCTCTTATCCGACTCCTTATTATAGTAATCGTCCCTGTAGAGGAACATGACCACATCCGCATCCTGTTCTATGGCTCCCGACTCACGAAGATCGGACAGCATGGGACGATGATCGTCTCTCTTTTCAACCGCACGCGACAGCTGGGACAGGGCAACCACCGGAACATTAAGCTCCCTTGCCAACGCCTTTAATGATCTCGATATCTCAGATATCTCCTGCTGTCTTGAATCTGCCCTGCCGTTACCTGTCATAAGCTGCAGATAATCTATTATAACGATCGACAGTTCATTTTCCTGATGGTATTTCCTGCATTTGGACCTGAGCTCACCTATGGAGATACCCGGTGTATCGTCAATTATAAGTTTTGACTTTGCGATGGTCTCGGCGCCCTCGATTATACTCTCCCAATCACCGTCCTTCATCGATCCCGTTCTTATAGCCTGGGAATCGACCCTTGACTCAAGGGACAGAAGCCTGTTGATAAGCTGCTCCTTACTCATCTCAAGGGAGAAAACAGCCGCACACTTATTGTCCTTAAAGCATATATGCTGGGCTATGTTTAACACAAATGCCGTTTTACCCATGGAAGGACGTGCAGCGATCAGCACAAGATCCGAGGGCTGAAGCCCGGCCGTCTTATAATCAAGGTCGGTAAATCCCGTCGCCACACCGGTTACATTGCCCTTATTCTTCGATACTATGCTTATATGATCCAGCGCGTCCAGCACTATCTTACGTATGGGTACAAAGTCATCACCGCCGCGCCTTGATACGATATTGAATATCTTTTTCTCGGCCTCGGCCAGTATCTCGTCCGTAGATTCCTTGGGATTATAGCATTCGTTGCTGATCTCCTCATTAAACCTGATAAGCTTGCGGAGTATGGCCTTATCACTCACGATACCCGCATATTCCCTGATATTCGCCGAAGTATATGTGTTATTGACTATGTCCACCATATACTCCATATTGCTTATTTCCTCGGGAACATCCATTTCCTGAAGCCTGGCCTTAAGGGTAACAAGATCGACGGGTCTTGAGCTGTTATAGAGGTCAACCATGGCACCGAACAAAATGCCATACTGTTTCTCGTAGAAATCATCCTTATTAAGTATTCCGGATGCGACCGCGATCGCATCCTTATCCATGAGCATGCTGCCTATGACCGACTGCTCCGCTTCCGCATCATGAGGCATTATCCTCTTTATTACTGCATCACTCACCGTGCAGCCTCCATTTTAAAACTTATTCTTCCATAACCTTAACCTTAAGCCTGCCCGATACCTTGGGATGCAGCTTAATCGTAACTTCATAAGTACCCAGACTTTTGATGGGATCATTTATCACGATCTTCTTCTTATCTATATCGAGACCATGCTGAAGCTTTGCCTCCTCGGCTATTTCCTTACTGGATACGGAGCCGAAGGTCTTACCGCCTTCACCGGCCTTAAGCTTCACAACAACCGTCTTCTCTTCAAGTAATGCCGCCAGGTCTTTGGCATCCTGTAAGTTCTTTGCGGCAATCTTCTCGTCATTGGCCTTTTTAAGCTTAAGATCGTTTAAGTTTTTACTGTTTGCCTCCACTCCCTTTTTCCTGGTCAGCAGGAAGTTCTTGGCGTATCCGTCACTGACATCCACAACATCTCCCTTTTTTCCAAGGGACTTAACATCTTCAAGCAAAATCACCTTCATTTATATAGCACCTTCCTTCTGCATGTTTTCCAGCGTCTCCATAAGCAGGTTTCTTGCATCTGCCAGTCCCATATTCTCAAGCTGGGCCCCTGCAATATTAAGATGGCCTCCCCCACCCAGACGCTCCATTATTATCTGGACATTGACTTCATCTATCGATCTGGCCGAAATATAGATCATATTATTGTAATCGGTAAGTACAAAGGATGCCTTGACTCCGTTGATATTAAGAAGCTCATTGGCAGCCTGCGCCCCGATGACTGTCGGAGAATCAATACCCTCTCCGTCAAAGAGGGAAATTGCATATTTATTATCAAACACCTCGAAGTTCCTTACGGCATCGGTACGTGCCCTGTAGGAATCCATATCCGTTCGGAAAAGCTTACGTACACGGGTCACATCCGCTCCGTTCCTTCTAAGATACGCAGCCGCCTCAAAGGTACGTACACCGGTCTTAGAGAGGAAGTTATTTGTATCCACCATCATACCGGAATAAAGCGCATCAGCCTCTATGGGCTTAAGCTTGATATCCTCACTTATGTACTGGAGGATCTCCGCAACCATTTCCGATGCCGACGAGGCATAGGGTTCGATATACGAAAGGGTCGCATTGTCTATCCTTTCCGATCCCTGCCTGTGGTGATCCAATACCACTATTGTCTTACATCTGCTTATAAGGTCGGCGCATTCGGTACGGCTGGGCCTGTTTACATCGACCACAACAAGTGCGGTATGAGGATCCACCGCCTCCAGTGCCTGCATACTGTTAAATATCAGATCATCATCATATTCCCCCGAGCTTATCATGGATTCGTAGATCGGCCTTATCGAGGTCGTTACCTCATTCACGACAATATGTACCTTCTTGCCGAATGATTTGGCTGCACGGAACACTCCCACTGCAGATCCGAAGGCATCGACATCAGGCATCTTATGGCCCATAACGATTATCTTATCGGCACCCTCTATTATCTCACGAAGTGCGTGTGCCTTAACACGGGCCTTAACACGGGTATTCTTCTCAGACACCTGACTCTTGCCGCCGTAATAGGTGATGTTCTCGGGAGTCTTGACCACCGCCTGGTCTCCTCCGCGGCCAAGGGCAAGATCTATGGCAGTCCTGGCATATTCATAATTTTTAAGATAAGAGCCCGCCTCGGTACCGACTCCGATACTGAGTGTAACAGACATCTCATTCCCGATGTTTACGGTCTTAACGTCCTCCAGCAGCCCGAACCTGTTCTCACACAGATTCTTTAAGTATTTCTTCTTAAGAAGGACCAGATATTTATCCTTCTCAAGCTTCTTGACCAGTCCGTCATAGGAAGACATATATTTATTGATCTTCCTGTCAATGAGGGCCACAAGAAGCGAACGCCTGACCTCCTCTATACTTGACAGAGCCTCATCGAAATTGTCGATGTATATAAGGGTTACGGACAGCTTCTGCTCGTCATTCTCGATCTGCAGCCGGTTGATCAGGGTCTCGTCAAACATAAAGAGAGCAATGATATAGGAGTCACTGTCAAATGATTCCACTATTTCCGACTCGGCCATGATCGATAACAGGGAGACCTTCTTCATACTGATCCTGAAATCCCTGTCATCATGCTTTATCATCATCTCGGTCTCACTCTCCATACCCGGCAACTGATTTTTGGTAATGGCCGGTATGACGGAGGATATTGACTTCCTTAAGTCGCGCCGTATCCCAAGGGTCTCTTCAAAGGCTTCATTGGTCCATATTATCTTGCCGGAATCATCAAGGAGTGCATAGGGCACCTCCAGATCCCTCAGCAGCTGACGTTGAACCTGCCCGTATCTTGTTGCAAAACTGACAAACTCATTTAATACAAGGGTACGGCTTCTGAAATAGAAGATCAGTGCGACCGCAAGATAAATGATAACGAAGATCGTGGTAACAAAACCTGACCTGCGATCAACAAAATATATGATAACATTAAATAGGATCAACAATACGGAAAACAGTAAAGGCCACAGTACATAACTACGCACCTGACCCTTAAATCCCATATTTCTGCTCATGATGCTTCCTCGTTCATCCGTAAGACCACGGTAGATGAATCCCAAACCAGCGAAAAATACGGAGTATTTTGAGCCTGCTCTGAATAGTTACACGAAATAAAAATTTCATTCACTATATTATTTCCAACCAATAAAGTATACCATACTTACCTTAACGGTCACAACTACAATCCCTTGTGCCGGGACCATGCGCATACCACAACAGCTGCTCTATGAAAGCCTCTTTTTAAGCATCTCGTACTCATCCTTGAGTTCTATGTAGGTATCCACATCTCCATTTCCCGAATCGGGATGATAGATAAGACACAGCTTCTTATATCTTAATGACAGATCATCTATCGAAGTACAACCTTTGAAATATTTGGTGGTAACACCTGCAACCCTGGCACTTTCCTTCCCGCTGCCCGAAGTATTACCGGTTGACCTTGCGTTCCTCTCACGCCTCCTCTTTTCCTGGCGCTGCTTTTCTTCTTCACGTCTTCTTTTCTCTTCCTCGGCCGATCTTCTCTCTTCTTCCTCCCACTGTGCTCTTTCGCTTTCTTCTCTGGCCCGTCTCTCTTCCTCTTCCTTCTTCTCCCTCTCCTCGCGCTCTCTCTTGCGCCTTGCCTGCTGGGCCTGACTTCTCCTGTTCTGTGTGGCCTCCTTCATCCTGTCTTCCATCTCACGTTCTTTTCTGACGCTTATAGTATTCTTAAGCATCTCTATATCACCGTTAAGATCGTTTATCCGCATCTCATATTCAAGCTTTGCCGTACTGTCCGTGTAATAATCATGATATATTTGATCAAGCTTCTCTATCATACCCTCCAGTATTGACAGTTCGTTTTCCGTAAGCTCGTTACGGCTTGCTATTTCAGTGATCTTATATCTGTACTTATCCAGTTCCTTCCTGATATCGTCATTGCCGTCCTTCTCATCCACATAATCGGGAACTATCTTCTTACGAAGCTCCCTGATAAGACCCGAGAAGGTATCCCCCGACTTATCCAGGGCATCGCCGAATTCATCCTTAAGAAGCCTTCCGTAATTCACTGTCCTCTTGACGATATGTCTCCAGTCGCTTCCCATATCATGTCCTGTTCCGTCTGTGCTTCCGTAAGCGGGATATCTGCGTTTGGCAGGTCCCATGGTCTTATAGGCCGTATACGAACACATAAAGAATGCAAAGCTTACGACATAGATCATTACAAAAACAACCGTATTCTCCTGAAAGGCCAGACATTCAACCACTGTAAACATAGCCGAATAGAAAAATCCGTTGACCAGAATGACAAATATGTTCCTTGAACGGGAATGCTGCGTGACTGTTGCCTCGGCTATCATATATTTATAACCCATACTCAAAAGGCATATTATCGCAGACAGCCATCCCCTGTTAAAATCAATGATCACCGCAAGTGACAAGCCGAATATGAACCCGTTTGTAACAAAGAGCATCGTGCGTATGGACGGATTGTTATTTGCCGCATTCAGGATAAGCTCATACAACACAAATGCAACAACCACCAGTATAACCGTGGTGGCAGGATTCAAACGGATTGCCTGCGCAAGACCTATGGCTGTCACAAATACCATGATTATTGAAATAATGTTATCAATCTTCTGCATTACCCGTTAACCCTGCCATTACCTCTTCCACGGACAGTCCCTTTTCATCCGCTACCCGTGAAATATCATCATACTCCCATTTCTGCCTCTTTACCCCAAATCCTTCAGATACCTTAAGCCTTATCCTGCCATAATCCGTATCCCTCTCCTCTATCCTTCTTGAAAGGGCATATCTCCTGCTTGTATACTCGCGCACCCCGAGTGTTGTGGTATGTTTGAAGATAAGCTTAAGGATCTTATCACGGTCACCTTCCCTGCACATGACATTAAATTCAATACCCGGCCTCGATTTCTTCATTCCTGCCTGAATGGTATAAACCTCAAGGGCTCCTTCCTTAAAGAGCACTTCCATCGCATGTCCTGTCATCTCAGGCGTCATATCATCAACATTGCATTTGAATTCAACAACTCTTTCTTCACCGCTGCCCTGTTCCCCAAGGAAGGCTCTGACACAATTAGCCTGCTCCAGGTCCTTCTTACCCATTCCGTATCCTATGATTTCCGTTCTCATCACCGGCATTGTTCCGTAATCAGATACGAAATATTTAATAAGAGCAGCTCCTGTAGGCGTGCAGAGTTCACACTTTATATTTCCCTGATAGGCAGGCACGTTCCTGAGTATATAAGCGGTTGCGGGTGCTGGAACCGGCAAAATACCATGCGCGCAGTGAACATGACCGCTCCCCGTGTTTATCTCGGAAGCCAGTATCCTATCGGGCTTTATCATGTTCATGAGAAGACATGCGGAGATAACATCCATGACCGCATCCTTAGTACCCACTTCATGGAAATGTATATCCGTCACAGGCTTGTCATGGGCATGGGCCTCGGCATCCGCGATCAGTCTGTATACGCTTACGGCGTCCTGCTTAACCTTGTCCGGAAGGCTCAGGCTGTCAATAAGGTGTTCGATATCATGCATACTGCTGTGGTCGTGATGCGGTCCGTGATCCCTGTTCTCATGGCCGTGAGCATGCTCATGTTCATGCCCATGCTCGTGATAATTCTCATGGTCATGGTCGTGGCCGTGATCATATCCGTGTTCATGACTATGTTCATGGCCATGTTCGTGACCGTGTTCTTGACTGTGTTCATGGTCATGGCTGTGGCCGTGATCATGATGATGCTCTCCCTCCTCGCGGCCGTCGACCAGTACCTTTATATGTGTCCCTTTTATTCCACACTTTACTGAGGGTTCGGGCGTGCTTGTAACGCCATCCAGACCGGCACCATTTACAGTATCAAGAAATTCCTTCTTCTTATCATCATCAAGAATTTCGTAAAGGGCCGCCGTCAACATATCCCCTGCAGCACCCATAGAACAGTCAAGGTACAAAGTTTTCATAATTGCCCCTCCTTATGATCTATAATGTCGGAAATACCTATGATCAACAATGATTTATCATACTTGCCGTATAACCCGCTCCGAATCCGTTATCGATATTTACAACACTGACACCGGCAGCGCAGGAATTGAGCATGGACAGCAGCGCCGAAAGGCCGTTAAAGGACGCACCGTACCCTACGCTTGTTGGAACCGCAATGACGGGACAGTCAGCAAGACCTCCTATCACACTGGCCAGCGCTCCCTCCATGCCTGCAATGGCAATGATCACGTTCGCGCTCATTATCTCTTCCTTATGGGCCATGAGCCTGTGAAGGCCGGCTACACCGACATCATATAAACGTACCACTTCATTTCCCAGTGCTTCCGCCGTAAGGGCCGCCTCCTCAGCCACCGGAATATCGCTGGTTCCGCCGGTGGCAACCACGATTCTTCCTTTACCCGTGGGTTTTGGTATTTCCCCGGCTATCGCTATATTCGCATCCTCATGATAATCAATATCCATATATGTCTTGAGTGATTCCGCCTTATCCCTGTCGATCCTTGTTATGAGTACAGGTGACTGACCGTTGTTCATCAATGTTTCGGTTATGGATCTTATCTGGTCAGCACTCTTACCGGCACCGTATATAACCTCGGCATTACCCTGTCTTAACTTCCTGTGCAGATCGACCTTTGCAAAATCAATGTCCTCAAAGGGCTGCATTTTCAACTTAAGAACAGCCTCATCCACAGATATGCTTCCCCTGCTTACCTCTTCAAGTAATGATCTTATGTCTGTATTCATGGTCCCCCTTATGATATTTACCAAACATCTGTTACATGGATATCTATGCTGTAGGACAGTCCCACCTCGGAGGACACCCTTATCACCGTATCCCCGACAGAGAGCGGGATCACTGATCCGTCATCCCTTACCTCGCATATGCTGTCATCCTCGCATTCGAACTTGATCCCGTAATTTAACAGTTCCCGGCCGGTGAGCTCATGTATCGTATTGTCGGAATATATTCCCATCGGCCTTATCTTTATGATATAAGGCTGTATAACCGACATATCGTATTTTTTTGCCATGGGATAGAAGCCCGTAAGCTCCTTATCCTGTTTGCCGCCGGACGGAAGCACGTTCAGGCATATCTCTCGCCACAGTCCGTTATAACCCACGATCACCCGCGAGACACCGGGTACCTTGGGCGATATCCAGTTATCATCATCTACCGACAGGATCTCTGGGTCGTAATCGATTATAACTATATCCGAATGATTTATATAATGTCTTCTCTTATAATTATCCTGCCAGTAATAGCCTATATTGAAGGCTCCCGTCCCTGCCGCTTTACTGTATACAAGGCTGTCGGTGTTAAGCATCATGGGGGCTGCATCCTCAGATGAATTCCTGTAGCTGATCGACAGCTTAAGGTTTGAATTCTCTTCATCGGACCTGTCGGGTTCATCGGTATAATCAAGGTCAAGCGGTGCGAACCGCGTTGCCCAGACTCCCCATCTTGAACCGGCCGCACCTGCGTAGGCATATCCTATCATCATGGGATCGTCTTCCTTTATATGTCCCAGACTGTCTGCCATGATCGCGCAGTTATGGCATCTTGCTATTACATTGGTATTAAGCTCCGACACCCTCTCAAAATGTATTCCGTCATTTGATTCGAAGTAAAGGATGCAGGAATTATTCTTAAACCTTCGGTTGGTCGATACAGCCACGAACTTCCGGCTTTCCTCAAGATAAGCCACATCCCAGGAATCGGAGTCCCTGTATTTGTAACCGCTTGACTCCCCCACTGTATCGTTTCTTATCACCGCATATCCTCTGAATTCAAGATTATTCGGCCAGTCCTCCTTTGTTATGTCGGCCGTTCTTACCTCCGTTACCCTTATCCTGTCGGGCACTCCGGAATAGCCGTCCTTGGTCGAATAAACATAGATGATATCATCCACCACAACAAAGCTCGGCTCACCCGAACCCCAGCCTATTTCAATACCGTCATAATAAATTATGGGAACCGGAGAACCTCCCCAGCCATGTCCGTTCCATTTTTCGTAAGGGCCGGCAGGATCTATGCTCCTTGCAAGAAAAACACTGTTACACAGTCCCTTGGCGCGACGGTTTATGGTTGCCGTATAACCGAGGTAATAATATCCTTCATAGTAGAACACATCCGGATCGCAGGTTGACAGGGCATCCGGCGAAGCCGGCGAGGGCGATATCGCAGCCTTCTCGTCGGTCCATGTTACTCCGTCATCATCCGAGTGTCTGTAGGTTATCCAGTCGAATTCCCTTGATCCGTCACCGGGCGCCGAGAACCATGCATCTATGCTCCCGTCTTCATTAAGGATCATGGAAGGTCCGTACCTGTAATCCGGAAGGCAGGTTGTTGAAGGGGTAAATACATCCCTTCCCTCATCTGTTACGGTAAGCCTTATATGCTTATCGGCATATTCATTTACCGGCTCAGGCTCTTCCTCCGCGATCCCGTTATCGCTTAGAACTTCTTCATCCCCTGTTTCATTTCCGCTCAGGCTGCCTTCCTCTTCCTGCATTTCAATCTCTGCGATACCCTCAATCATCTCTTCGGTTATCTGAGGATACAGCTGCTCATTGCCTGCATATCCCGAAGCCTGCCCGCAGCCCGTCATACCTGCTGCCAATGCGATGGCCGCAAGGAACACTCCTGTTTTATTCAATCCGTTATTTCTGACTTTGATCATTTATACACTCCGCTATATAATTTCGAAACAAACTTGCGTCTGACGTATATTATACCACTGTTACGGCATCCTGCATAACACTTCAATATAAACCGGCAGTTAAAGGTATTCATAAGTATAAAACCGGTGCTGCCACAATAGATATCGCGGCAGCACCTTTCTTAAAAACCATGATCGATTTACTTAGTTTTTCTTAACAAGAAGTGAATGTCCGGTCATCTCGGCAGGCTGCTCAAGCTCCATCACTTCAAGCAGAGTAGGAACTATGTCGCACAGCTTACCGCCTTCAGCCAGCGTATATGCCGGATCATAGTTATACAGGATGAAGGGAACAGGATTGGTCGTATGAGCCGTATGCGGTTCACCTGTTTCCTCGTTTATCATCTGCTCTGCATTTCCGTGATCGGCGCAGATGAAGAGAACACCGTCCATCTTCTTAACGGCATCCACTGCAGCGCCAACACACTGATCTATCCTCTCAACGGCCTTGATGGCAGCCTCAAGTACTCCGGTATGCCCAACCATATCCGGATTAGCGAAGTTAATGATTATGACATCATACTTACCTGAAGTAATGGCTGCATCAAGCTTCTCGGAAACCTCCGGTGCACTCATTTCAGGTTTAAGATCGTAAGTTGCCACAGCGGGAGAATTAACAAGGGTACGATCCTCATCCTTGTTAGGCTCCTCGATACCGCCGTTGAAGAAGAAGGTTACATGCGCGTACTTCTCGGTCTCCGCTATACGCAGCTGCTTAAGTCCCTTCCTGGCAAGATACTCGCCGAAGGTATTTACGATCTCCTGCTTCTTAAAGGCAACAAATTTATTGGGAATGGTCTCATCATAGTCCTTAAAGCACACATATGTTATGGGCATGAAACCCTTAGCCCTCTTAAGGAACTTGATGCACTTGCTGTCTGATGCATCACCCTCCTGAGCCGCTATGTCTTCATCCGTAAAGCAGAAGGCCTTGGTGATCTCACGGGCCCTGTCGGGACGGAAGTTGAAGAAGATGACCGAATCACCCGGTTTAACTACCGAGAGAGGCTTGCCTGCTTCATCGGTAATGACTGTGGGAAGTACGAACTCATCCGTCACCTCGTTATCATAGGAATCCTGCATTGCCTTAATAGGGTCGACAGCCTTAACACCTTCACCCAGAACCAGGGAATCATAAGCCTTCTGGATACGATCCCAGTTGTTATCCCTGTCCATTGCATAATAACGGCCGGAAAGAGATGCCACCGTACCGACTCCGATCTCCTTCGTCTTATCTATAAGCTCCTGTAAATAATCCTTGCCCGATGCGGGAGGTGTGTCCCTGCCATCGAAGAAGGGGTGGATGTAAACATTCTTGAAGTTTTCTCTCTTACACAGTTCAAGGATCGCATAGAGGTGGGTGTTGTGGCTGTGAACCCCGCCGTCCGAAAGCAGTCCCCACAGATGAAGATCACTTCCCTTCTCCTTACAGTTGTTTATGGCACGAAGGAGCTCTTCATTCTTGAAGAAATCACCATCCTCGATATACTTCGTTATAAGCGTAAGATCCTGATAGATGATCCTTCCCGATCCGATGTTCATATGGCCAACCTCCGAGTTGCCCATCTGTCCGTCCGGAAGACCTACGGCAAGACCCGATGCGTATCCCTTCTGAAAGGGGTATTCTGCCATCAGCTTATCCATGACCGGAGTATTGGCCATGTAAACTGCGTTTGCGTTATGATTGTCTGACAGTCCGTATCCGTCCAGGACCATCAGTACTACCGGTTTTTGTCTCATAATAATTCTCCTTTGATGATTGTGACTGTTTATGCCAAATGTGGTTAGTTTTCTCTAACCGTATTATTCTACTACAAACACCGCTCAATCTCAACTTATATTTCCGGCCGCCCCAATGTAATGATCCTACAGTCCCACCGACATCAATATAAGATGGACTGCTGCCGCCACTATCCAGGCTATGCCGCACTGAACCAGCACCATAAGTATGGCCCATTTACCGCCGAGCTCTCTCTTTACCGATGCTATGGCTGCAACACATGGGGTATAGAGAAGGCTGAACACCAGGAGGGCGCCTGCTGCCGCCGTGGTGAGTGACTGTCCCAGTGCCTCGGTGCTTCCGAAGAGGACCGTAAGCGTGGCAACCACACTCTCCTTGGCTATAAAGCCCGTTATAAGGGCTGTGGCATAGCGGAAGTCGCCGAAACCAAGGGGTGCGAATAACGGCGCGACCAGACCCGAAACCCTTGCAAGTATACTGTCCGATATATCCCCGGCAAGTGCCAGACCGGGACTGAAGGTTCTAAGGAACCATATTACGATCGTAGCGATAAAAATTATTGTAAAGGCTCTCATAAGGAAGTCCTTGGCCTTCTCCCATAAAAGCTGTAAAACATTTTTTACCCCGGGCATCCTGTAATTGGGCAGCTCCATGACAAAGGGAACCGCTTCACCCTTAAACACCGTAGCCTTGCTGATAAGGGCAAAGACAATACCTGTGATAATTCCAGCAATATACAGTCCGATCATTATAAGGGCTCCCTTTCCCGGGAAAAAGGCGGCAATAAATAGTCCGTATACCGGAAGCTTGGCCGTACAGCTCATGAAGGGTATCAGCAGGATCGTAAGCTTCCTGTCCCGTTCGGAGGGCAGGGTTCTTGACGCCATGACTCCGGGAACCGAACAGCCGAAGCCTATAAGCATCGGGACTATGCTACGGCCCGACAGACCTATTTTTCTTAATGGCCTGTCCATAACGAAGGCTATCCTTGCCATATAGCCCGTGTCTTCAAGCAGTGACAGGAAAAAGAACAACAGTATTATTATAGGGAGGAAGGACAGTACACTCCCGACTCCGTTAAATATACCCTCGGTTACAAGAGAGTGGATGACATCGTTAACACCCGCCGCGGTCATGAGCGCATCAACCCTTGATGATATCAGCTTTATACCCTGTTCCAGGATATCCTGAAGCCAGGCACCCACAACATTGAAGGTGAGCCAGAAAATAATACCTATTATGATTATAAAGGCAGGAACAGCGGTGAACCTTCCTGTCAGGACCCTGTCTATCCTTTCGCTTCTCTCTCTTTCCTTACTCACTTCGGGTTTAATGACCGTTTCCTTTACCAGCCTGTCGATAAAGTTAAAGCGCATGTCGGCCATAGCCGCCGACCGGTCAAGACCCCTTTCCTCCTCCATCTGGATTATTATGTGCTCGACCATTTCCTTCTCATTATCCGACAGCTCCAGCAGGTTTATTATCCTGCTGTCACCCTCTATCACCTTGTTTGCCGCAAACCTTACCGGTATACCGGCACGTCCGGCATGATCCCCGATAAGGTGCATGATGCCATGTATACAACGATGGACCGCTCCCCCGTTATCCGTCTCATCGCAGAAGTCCTTCTTACCGGGGCTCTCCTGATATCTGGCAACGTGAAGGGCATGGTTTATAAGCTCATCCACGCCTTCATTCTTCGACGCCGAAATAGGTACCACCGGGATACCCAGAAGGTCTTCCATCTCATTTATCTTGACGGATCCTCCGTTACCCCTCATCTCATCCATCATGTTAAGGGCAAGCACCATGGGCACATCAAGCTCTATGAGTTGCATGGTAAGATAAAGATTTCTCTCTATATTGGTGGCATCTACTATGTTTATTATTCCCTTTGGCTTCTCATCGATTATGTACTGACGGGACACTATCTCTTCATCCGTATAAGGAGACAGTGAATATATGCCCGGAAGGTCCACGACCTCAGTAAGCGGCTTACCCTTTATGGCTCCGCTTTTTCTGTCAACGGTAACACCCGGGAAATTACCCACATGCTGGTTGGAACCTGTCAACTGGTTGAACAACGTTGTCTTACCGCTGTTCTGATTGCCTGCAAGAGCAAAGGTAATTACGGTATTCTCCGGAAGAGGTTTCTCGGTTGACTTTTCATGGAAGATACCACCCTCGCCAAGACCGGGATGGTGACGTTTTTGAGACCTGTTCTTACCGTGTACTCCCTTGCCTGTCTTAAATTTATCATCCTCTATTATCGGATCCCTTACTCCCGCCCCGTCCTTCGTTACGGCATCCGGATACACTATTCCGATCTTTTCCGCCTCAGACAGCCTCAGAGTCAGTTCATAACCGTGTATCCGAAGCTCCATGGGATCCCCCATAGGGGCATATTTAATAAGGGTGACTTCTGCTCCAGGTATCACTCCCATATCAAGAAAGTGCTGTCTGGTCGCTCCCTCACCCCCTACACTCTCGATCACGGCGCTCTGTCCGATCTTTAATTCCCTAAGAGTCATATTTCTTATTTCCTTTTCTTTATGGCCCATCCGTCAATCCTTCGCCATAAACTTATTTAATCCGGGATCATACTCCATCCCGACTGACTTAAGCTTATCCTTTATCTCCCCTTCATCAATTCCAAGGCTTCCGGCAAGCTCAGTCAATGAGGGGTAATTGTCCCTTAACTGGGTATTGATATAGCTCATTAGCATCATCGGATCTTTGGGTATGTTCATATCATCACTCTCCACTTTTATAAAATATCTTCCCTTTATTTATTATAAGTTATCCTTAAGCCTCTGCTTATCATTATACATTTCCCTGTCTGCCCGGTCGAATATTTCCGAAACAATACTGTCTGTCTCCGGCATATAATCTGCCATACCCGCAGCCAGAATGGGGCCCTTGTCCGTTCTCTGGTTTTCCCTGACCTGATTGCGCAGCTTATCCATCAGTTCATCTCTTATTGCAAAATCACTGCCTCGAAGAAATACCACAAACTCATCTCCTCCCACCCTGAATACCGGACTGTGGACAAATATCTCGCACAGGAGTGCCGCTGACGCCTTGATATATTCATCACCTGCCACATGACCAACATTGTCGTTGATCTGTTTCAGATTGTTTGCATCACATACTATGATGGCAAATGTCAGATAATCCATTCCATTATCAATGTTTGCCTGAACCGACTGCTCCAGTTCCATATATGCTGTCTTATTTTTCGTTCCGGTAAGTTCGTCGCGTCTTGCCAGCTCCTTCTCCGTGTTCAGGGCCTTAAGAGTCTGCTTCTCTTTTCTTATCTCAGCATCTATGTTCTCAACTCCGATGATAAAGTGGGTTTCGTCACTGGATTTTCGCACGGTCATTCTGTAATACTGTGATCTGCCGCTGACCATAACCCGATAATCGATACTGCTTCTTTTTCGGTTTCCCATGTTGGAGATCATACGGTCCCTGTTGAGGAACTCACTCACCCGTTCCCTGTCGTTTCTATGAACCATCCCGGAAATATTTTTTTCGGTCTCGCCGAAAAAGTCATCGCCGGAGTTTCTTATCTCCAACCGGCCATAAGTGTGATCGGATTCATAACTGATATAGCTTGCATCATATACATCCACATAGTAGATCACATTGTAGTTAGACGCCAGGCTCTCAGCGATCTGCCCGAAGGTTATATGCTTCTTCTGATCCTTAAGACGCATGGATTCAGCGGTTATCTCGTCATCTATATCCTTTTCGTACAGAACGAAATGCCGCTCATCACCGGCGCGCATCACCGTAAAGCGGAAATATCTGGACCTGCTTCCTACCATGATCCTGTATTTGTATGAATACGACTTCCTGTTTTCAAGATTCTTTATCATGGTATCCTTATAATACAGGCTTTTCGCAAATTCCACATCGTCAGGATGTGCGTACCTTGCTGCGTTCTCTCTTGTTTCAACATAAAAATCCTTACCCTTCATGGGCACCTTCATGGAATCGTATTCCTGACTCGTGGAAAACTCACGATATTCTCCGGTCTCTATATCAATGTAATAAATTGCTTCGTAATCCTCCGCAAGACCCCTGGCGATATTGTCATATATCTCCTTTTCCTGCCTCTCTCCCTCTTCCACAAAGGAATGGATCACACAGGTTCCTATAATGAGTCCCATGGCATAGAAGGGAAATACCGGATTAAGGATCTGGAGTATCTGAAATACTTCCATTGCAAGAGAAGCGATCCCCACGGCTCTGTAACGGATCCTTTCCGGTCCGGTAGTGGTATGGGCAAGATAAAGTACATATGATGAAGACAGCATGTACAGGATGATCTGAAGAATAAATGCTATATATCTGCCATGTTCCGGAACGTACTCATGATTTTGGTTGAATGAAAATATAAAGGGATAAAAACGGTTGACCATCAGGGATATGATACCTGTGGCGAACATTAACCATACCGCATACAATAAAGCTTTATAGCGATGGTGCCTTTTGTTCAGATAAGCCACCAGATAATGTACCCAGGTCAATGTTGTCAGAAACATTAAAATAAAGTAAAAGACCGTATCGGAATAGATTATCGGATACAGCGCAGGAACATCATGGTGGTCATATAACAGACCCCAGGCTATGTCCACAACATAATAACAGTTCACAGTTATAAGAAAATACCTGTAGCAGACCGCTTCCCTTATATCGGCTTCACTCTGCCCAGACTGCGCCTTCACCCTCTTTAAGGCTTCACGGTTTATTATAAAACTAAGTATAATTGCCATTATACTTACACTGGAATAAAACATCTCTCTGTCCTTCCAAGTAAAAATCACGCTTTTGCTTCTATATAATTTATACCCGCAGAGATAGTTGTGTCAAATTCGATCTTTGCCTGATCCTGTTATCGAAGCTTTTTGTAAATGCAGGAACAAAAGAGTGTGGAAAGTTTCCGTGTGTTAGCCTATAATTAGTTTTACCAATAGTTATTTTAACAGAAAGGGCTTAACTACTATGCAAAGAACCCCCCGGCATTTTTCGCCGCAGCTTCGTCCGGCATACAGACCGTTTATAGTTTCGGTCTTACTCTCTGTCATTATGATCCTGCTGGTATCGTGCGATACTGAAGGATCGGAAGTTAACCCGTCCCAAAGTGCAGCGGCCGGCGCTTACGGGCCCGAATACACTGAATACACTGATCTTAACGGAAAAACCGTTTCAATGCTCACCGGAGCACCCTTTGAAGAACTGGTTTTAAGTAAGGCACCGGACGTTGGTGAATTCACCTTTTTTACCGGTATGCCGGATATGATCCTTGCTTTAAAATCCCAAAAAACCGACGCAGTTCTTAACAATAATGCCATTGCTTCTTTGGCAGTCAATCGGGATCCCGATCTTGAACTGTTCCCGCAAAGTCTCAAGGATGGTGTGTTCGGCATTGCCTTTGAAAAGGGATCTAAGGACAGGGAGAGGTGGCAGGCTGCATATGATACGATTTCCGAAGAAACAAAACAGGCTATCTGGGATAAGTGGACAGGCTCTGATGAAAGTGCCAAGGTTCTGCCTGCCCAGGACTGGCCCGGTAAAAACGGTACGGTAACAGCAGCGGTATGTGATACACTGGAGCCCATGTCCTACACCGGAGAAGGCGGAGAGGTGAAGGGCTTTGACGTGGAAATGATCTTGCTGATGGCCAAAGAGCTTGACGTACATGTGGAATTCAAAGCAATGGAATTCGCCGCGATCCTTTCCTACGTGCAGTCGGGAAAAGCGCTGCTGGGAGCGGGTTCCATAATCGTTACCGATGAGAGAAAACAGGCTGTGGACTTCGTAGAATACTATCCGGCTGCTTTTGTACTTATCGTGCGGGCAACACATCCGGAGAATGCGACGCACAAACAAATTAACGGTCTTACCGATCTTGAACAGGCAAGGATAGGCCTTAATACCGGAAGTGTTCAGGCTATTCAGGCTGAGGAACGTTTCCCTGACGCACAGTTCTATTACTTCAGTAACGATGTGGATATGCTTGCCGCATTGCGGGCCGATAAGATCGATGCCTATGTCGATGCCGAGGCAATTGCCCGATATATGATGGCGCAAAATCCGGATATGACTATGCTGGATGAAAAACTGGCTGAAGGAATGCAGGTGGGAGCTGTTTTTGAAAAATCCGAACGTGGTCAGGCTCTTTGTGATGAATTTAGCGCTTTTATACGAAAGATCAAACAAAACGGTGTATTCAATGAGATTCAGGAAACATGGTTTGGCTCTGATGAAAGCAAACGTGTTGTTCCTGACCTATATGATCTGCCCGCAACAAACGGGACACTCAGAATGGGGGTAGACACCACACTGGTTCCCTTTGTTTACATCAAGGACGGTAAACCCGTAGGAATTGATGTTGATACTGTGGTCCGCTTCTGCAAGGAACAGGGGTACGGTCTGGAAATCGTTCCAATGGATTTTGCGGCGATAATTCCTGCTGTTGCCACTGGTAAGGTTGATTTTGCCGGAGGCGGCATCGCTTACACGAAAGAAAGAGCGGAAAGCATACTGTACTCTGAGTTTACCTACGAGGGCGGGACCGCGATCGTAGTCCTAAAGGACGACACCGGATCAGGAAACACCGGCTTATTTGCACCTGTAAAAGACAGCTTCGAGAAGACCTTCATACGCGAAAACCGCTGGGAGCTTTTCCTTATGGGTATCGGCACTACGCTGCTGATCACTGTATTATCCATCATATTCGGTACGATACTCGGATTTATCGTATTTATGCTCTGCCGAAACGGTAACCCTGTTGCCAATACTATCACCCGGTTTCTGGTATGGCTGGTGGAAGGCATGCCGGTGGTGGTTTTGCTTATGATCCTTTATTATATCATCTTCGGTAATGTGTCCATTTCCGGCACATTTGTATCGGTTATCGGTTTTACCCTCCTGTTTGGCGCTCAGATATACACCATGGTAAAGGGAGGCGTTGCCACCGTGGACAGGGGACAGGTTGAAGCGGCCTATTCACTGGGATACACGGACAGAAAAGCCTTTTTCCGGATAGTGCTGCCCCAGGCGCTTCCACACATCATGCCCGCCTATAGAGGACAGATCAAAGCCCTTTTAAAGGCCACTGCCATTGTGGGCTATGTGGCAGTTCAGGACCTGACCAAAATGGGCGATATTGTCAGAAGCCGCACCTATGAAGCATTTTTCCCGCTGATCGCCGTGGCAGTTATCTATTTTGTTCTGGCGGCGGTCCTGACGTTTTTTGTTAATAAACTTGAGCTGTGTATCGACCCTAAAAAAAGAAATAATCTGTCAAAAGGAATGGAAATAAATGATAGAACTTAAGCATCTTCAAAAAAAGTATGGAGCTGTCACACCGCTTAATGATGTGAATGCTGTTATTAACGATGGTGATGTGATTTCGGTGATCGGTCCCTCGGGAACAGGGAAATCAACCCTGCTGCGCTGCATCAATATGCTGGAGCGGCCTACGGGAGGTCATATACTGTTTGACGGAGTTGACATCACCGATCCGAAATACAACGCAACGCTGGCACGTCGCAGAATGGGCATGGTGTTTCAGTCCTTCAATCTGTTCGGCCATCTGACGGTTATTGAAAACCTCATGCTGGCTCCGATGGATATTCTGAAAAAGCCGAAGCAGGAAGCCTATGAAACCGGCATTGCTCTTTTGAGGCGCGTTAATCTTACGGGATGTGAACACCAATATCCCGACCAACTCTCCGGCGGACAAAAACAACGTGTCGCCATCGCCAGAGCCCTTGCAATGGATCCGTCCGTGATCCTGTTGGACGAGCCTACCAGTGCCCTTGATCCCACCATGGTGGGGGAGGTGCAGGCAGTGATCCGCGATATGGCCGGAATGGGCAAGACAATGATGATCGTGACTCATGAAATGAACTTTGCCCGCGCCATCTGTAACCGTGTGTTCTTCCTTGATCAGGGTGGTATCTGCGAGGACGGAACACCGGACCAGATCTTTGACAATCCCGTGAAGGATCTGACCCGCCGTTTTATCCGCAGGCTGAAGGTACTGGAACTTAAGATCGACAGTCCCGATTTTGACTTCATTGGTGCAGGAAGTGAGATCGACCGCTACAGCCTGCAAAACAACATTCCGTCAAGAATAAAGTACCGCATCCGCCTGGCCTTTGAAGAACTGACCCAGCAGATGCTTTTCCCTGTGTTAAATCATACGCCCGTCATGATAACTGTAGAGTATTCCGAGGCAGAGTCACAGGCCATCGTCATAGCCGGCTACGGAGGAGGACGCTATGACCCTTCAGCGGATGAGGACAACCTGTCCTATTCGGTTTTGAAGGGGACTGTGGATGACCTGTCCTATGCCTATCATGAGGAGGACGACCTGTCCAATACGATTCGTGTGATAATACGGGAATGATTTATGACAGAATATATGGGATCAGCTTGTTTCTTTAGATCAAAACCATTCTTTCCTGCATATCTATCCAGGATTTCTGCGGCACTTCATGTATCTTATCTCCATCCCTATAATTCCCGATCAGGAATGGCGAAGCCGGGTCATGTAATCTGTTCTGTGCATATATCACTGCCGGTTCGGCATTTGCGTAGCAATATTTACACAGGTGAAGGCAGGTATTATATGCGCCTATGTCACAAGACAGATAGCAGGCACATTCTGCCCTGGCTCCCTTCTTCTTTGGTACGATCAACCTTTTACCGATAGCCTTCTCATAATCACTGACCTTCATACACCCGCTGCAGTCAGCTCCGTACTCAGCCAGTTCATCTCCCTCTGCACATGGCTTAACGGTCATGCCGCATTCATTCGCGATCTTAATCATCTCCTGCCCGAGCTTTATCCTGTCATTTTGTGATACTTCTCTTGCCTTGGGAAAATTCTTCCTCACTTTTGGATACAGATCGATAAAACTGATCACCACGGTCTTCGTATATCCCTTCAAGCCTTCGGCTATCTGCCCAAAGGCATGTAAATGGTACTCCATTGTATATTTATCCGATAAAAAAACAGGGTCATATCTCCATGCTACAGCATCCACTCCCACAATACCGGATAGTATTTTAAAATCCTCTATCAAACGATGTTTGTCGGGAACATTCGGCTCGATATCCCGTCCATAAGGGGTAAGTGTTACGAACCAGTACTGTCCGAAATCCTTTATTAAATCCATATCCGGAAACATCGGTGCGGGATTTTTAGTGCAGAATCCTATCACATCTACTACGGATGGATCCAGTCTGTACCTGCTCACCCGGCTCTGATCGTAAGGATTGCGAACACAGACAAATCCTTCCTTTATTCTATTAAAAAACCACTTGGCATAAAACGCCGGTATATCTGTTCTTTGTCCTGTATTAATGATCAT
>DFKQ01000107.1 GCA_002373875.1 Lachnospiraceae bacterium UBA3641 | reverse complement strand
CACCTGGGGACTTCCCCAGATGGTGGGTAAGTTCTACGCCATCAAGAGTGAGAAGGATATTCACAAGGGAACCATAATATCCACATTCTTCGCGATAATAGTGGCAGGCGGATGCTACTTCTTAGGCGGCTTCGGAAGACTCTACGCCGACAGGATAAGCTACAATCCGGCTAACGGCAAGCCTCTTTTCGATACGATAGTTCCCGCCATGCTCTCAACCCTTCCTTCAATAATAATAGCTGTAGTCATAGTACTGGTTCTTTCGGCTTCGATGTCAACACTTTCATCCCTTGTACTGACCTCCAGCTCCACCTTTACGCTTGATGTGATAAAGCCTGCCAGCAAGCAGGGCATGGATGAGAAGAAGCAGGTTTTCATCATGAGGGTATTTATCGTCTTCTTCATTCTGGTATCCGCGGTGATCGCCATCATCAAGGATTCCTTCCCCGGCATTACCTTCATCGCCCAGATGATGGGTGTTTCATGGGGAGCACTGGCAGGAGCATTCCTTGCACCCTTCCTCTACGGCCTCTACTGGAAGAAGGCAACCAGGGCTTCGGTCGCCGCCTGCTACATCTGGGGCTGCGGCATTGCCATCATCCAGCTCATAGTCACTCTCGGCGGTGTTGATGTAAGCTCATGGGGACCCGTGCTCGGTTATATCTTCAAGTCATCCATTAATTCCGGTGTTGTGGCCATGGTTGGAGGACTCATCGTTGTTCCTCTTGTAAGTAAGCTGTCGGCCGGGGAGGATGAGAAGGTGGTTGATGAGATGTTTGAATGCTTCGATAAGAGGGTGCAGGTACCCGTTAAGGAGGCGCTGGACTGAATATTTATTAATTACTTAAAATATTAAAGAAAATTAATAATAAAATTACTTAAATTTAATGTGGCAAGTTGTATAATACTGTGTTATAATACATTGTGGCAGCGGTGTTCCTTGGAATATAGGAAAGGGGCAATGCCTGTGACAATACAAGAAGTATTAACCTTGTTACTGCTTATTGTACAAGTTATAGGGCTTGTCTACAGGATATGTAAAAAGCAGACATTAAAAAACCGCTCCGACCTCCTGAAGTTTGAGCGGTTTTTTATCTGTTCAACCAAGGGGCATCGTTGCCACCTATGTATATTATATCATATGTATCGGGAAATTCAAGTATCTACCGGGGCAAATGCAGTAAATAATCCTTGCGGATTGTTTTTGATGTGTGAAAGCCGGCGGGATCCGGTGACATAAAGCCGGAGTAAGCGCGGACGTGGCGGAATTGGCAGACGCGCAGGATTTAGGTTCCTGTGCCGCAAGGCGTGAGGGTTCAAGTCCCTTCGTCCGCACTGTATTTATAGAGGTATGACAGGTTATGAATCATAAGAGCTCCAATCCGGATCAGCCCTCCTGTGTCCTTTTATGCGGACGGGTTGATCTGTTTGATTATGACACGCTTAAGCAGATAGCTCAATATTACAATGTTATCATATCGGGCAATGTGGTCGATGACGAGGTTTTGGTCAGGAAGCCCTCGAAGAAGATCCATGTCTTTAACGAAGATCCCACGCAGGAGAATTTTGCCAGGATAATGTATTCCTATTCACCGGATACCGTCTGGTATTTTACCGGTTATATAGACGGAGGGGAGGGGCTTACCAATGAGAACAAGATGCTTGAGGCCCTCTTCGAAGCATGCTCGGTGAATGAGGTATCGAAGCTGGTGGTCATTTCCTCGGTAAATTCTCTTCTTTATAAATCCGCAGACGGCAGGAAAACCGGCTTCTTTAAGGATTATAAAAATGAGAGGGCTTATGATTGCGGCGCTCTTGAGGATCTCATAAGATACAACAGCATAAGAAAGAACGTCAAGACCGTTATCCTGAGGACCTCCCATATAGCCAACAGGGCCAATGAAGCAACATATCTCGGGAACCTGTATAACACAGCCCTCAACACCCGCAAGGTTGATTTTCCCTATAATGAGAATCAGCTTGTTGATTTTATGACCGTAAGGGATCTGTGTGAGCTTCTCATATCCGTGACCGAGGAGACCATGGACGTAAGCGGCTCCTATACCGCCTTGAGCGGCTACAGGCATACCTATGGGGAATTCGGCGAGGAGCTTAAGAAAAGCATAGAAGGCCTTAACGTGACCTATGATAAACAGGGCCTGCTTGATTATGCCATAAACAGGAAAGAAGAAGAGAGAAGGATAAGGGAGAATTACGGATTTATAGCCGCCGATGATGTTGTGGCCGATCTTGACAGCTCATACGGCAGGTACAGAAAGAAGCAGATAAGGAAAAAGAGCGTTCAGGAGAGGCTTAAGGAGCTTGCGGGCAGGTTCTCGCAAAAGCTTTTAAAGCTTACGGAGCTTATCCTGCTTTTTGTCGTGGTTCAGTATCTTTTAAGGTATACTACCGATACGGTTTTCTTCAAATACGTGGATCTGAGGCTGTTTTATGTGGTGATCATGGGTGTCGCCCATGGAATGGTACCCGGAGTGCTGGCCGGCCTTTTGGAGTGCGCATCGCTGGCTGTTTCCTATTGGAATACGGGAGTCAGCTCCACCATGCTCTTTTACAACGTGGATTTCTGGCTGCCCTTTGCTATTTATATCATGACAGGAGCCATAACCGGCTATATGACATCCACCAAGGACCAGAAGCAGGCCTTTGCCGAGGAGGAGGTGGCAACCCTTCAGGAAAAATACATGTTCTTAAACAGTGTCTATATGTCGGTCATAGACAACAAGGAGGAATATAAGAAACAGATCCTTGGTTATCAGGACAGCTTCGGCAAAATATTTGATGCGGTACAGAAGCTTGACAGCTCCGTGCCTTCGGATATCTTCGTAAACGGTATAAGCACCCTTGAGCGCATCCTAGAGAATCACAGTGTTGCCATCTATTCCATGGATGAATACCAGAAATATCTCCGCCTTACGGCCTGCTCCAAGGAGATGGCGGTTAAGTTGACCAACTCGGTCAGCATAGAGGATTTCAGGGCAATATATGATACCCTCCTGTCGGGCGAGACCTTCAAGAACACGGAATTCAACGATGAACTGCCCATGTATGCCTATGCGGTAACGGAGGGCGGCAAGATAAGGCTCATGATCACCCTGTTTGATGCGGACACCGAACAGATGAACCTCTATTACATGAACCTTTTCACCATATTATGCAGTCTTATCAGGGTGTCCTTTATGAGGGCCCTTGAATATCAGGAAGCTATAGAGGATGAGAAGTACTATCCCGGGACACAGATCCTTATTCCGGAATTCTTCAAGACCGAGCTTTTGGCTCAACGTAAGATGGCTGAAGCGGGAGTCGCCAGCTGCATCCTTCTTAAGCTTGATGATGACGAAATAGGAGAGGTTGACGAAAAGATGCGCGGCCTTATAAGACACAGCGACCTGCTGGGAAGGGGTGAGGATGGCTGCAATTATCTCCTTCTTACCCAGACCACTGCCGATATCCTTGATATCGTCGGGAAAAGGTTTAAGGGTAAGGGTATTGGCTATACGGTAATGGAGGGAATGTAGACGGTGCGTTTGTTTATCTTCCTTATGGTTCTGCATATTCTGATATGTCTGGCTCTTGCGGTATTCAGGTTCTTCAGGATACTTAAATGCGACCGGGTGAGCATCTTCATCACCTTTCTGGTGCCGGTGGCAGGATTCATCATGCTGGTATTAAAGGACCTGTCCGATAAGAACAGTGACCGCATTGCGGATGAGATCACGGTGGGGAGGCCCACGGCGGATGAAGGGAAAAGGAGCGTTATCGTAGAAAGCAGTGATAAGGATGTGGTGCCGCTTGGGGAGGCGCTTGCGGTAAATGATGCCAAAACAAGAAGAGAGATCATGATGGACATTCTCTACGGCGTCAATAAGAGTATCGTTGTGGAAAATGACGAGCTCAAGGAGAAGGTGGTTCCCATAGAGGAAGCCCTTGTTGTCAATGATACGGCAACGAGAAGAAACCTGATAATCGATGTGCTCTATTCGGGCCCCAATGATTACGTCTCGCAGCTTCATGATGCCAGGGAGAATACCGATACCGAGGTTGTCCATTATGCGGCCACGGCCCTTGCAGAGATCCAGAAGGAATTCGACCTTAAATTTCAGGAGCTTGAAGAGAGAAGGGCTAAGGACCCTGACGATGAGGAGACCGAGAATGAATATCAGGGCCTTCTTGAAAGCTACATCCTAAGCGGCCTGCTGAGCGGAGATGCCCTTGACGGCCAGCTTAAACAGTACAGGGAAATACTTAAAAGGAAGCTTAAAAGAAAGAAGGTCAAGGGAAGGTGGACCCTGCTTAACAAGAAGGCGGATGCCGATTTAAGGCTTAAGGACATCGCGGCCCTTGATGAGGATATAGCCCTTATGACAGAGCGGTGGCCTGAGCATGAAAACGTCTATCTCTATAAGCTTAAGAGCGCAATGCTCAAAAGGGACAGGAACCTTGTAAGGGGAATAATAAACGAGATAAAGGAAAAGAATATATATTTATCGGCAGAGTTGAGAAGTCAGGTGCAGTACCTTGAGCCCGCTCCTGCCGGCAGCAAAAATAAAGCATGAACAAAAAAACCGTAAAAGAAAAAATAAACGGATCGGGTCATATAAACCTGTCGGGGCTATATATACTTGGGGTGATATACTGCCTTCTTATGGTGGTGCTTATAGCCGTACAGGCCAACGTCCGTTACACGATAAGGGATGACAGGCTGGAGCTTAAGCCGCGTGAGGAGCTTAAGGCCCTTAAGGAAAGGGCTGAGGATGCTCCCGGGGAAGAGCCCGCAACCCTGCTCATAACCGAGGAAATGGACCCTTCAAGCATTAAGGCGCGTAATATTTTTGTCCCCGTTCTGTCCCAGATGAAGGAGCCCTTCAAAGAATGCAATGTAACCGAGCTTAAGCCTTCGGATATAGATAAATATGATAAGATAGTCCTTGCCATAACCCATTATCCCGACCTTGCGGATACGATAGCGGATATTAAGAACTGGGTCAGGGGCGGCGGCAACCTTATGATAGCATATCCCCCGGAGGTTTCGGGAAGCTTCCAGTCCATGTATGAAATACTGGGGATAAAGGACAGCGGCGATACCACCTTCGTTGAGGGACTGCACTTTAAGGATGACTTCATGATAGGTGGAAGCTCAAGGGATTATCCCATAATAGACGCATACGATTGCGCTCTTGGCCTCTCCCTTGCGGATGACTGCGAGGTATACATGGAGTCAACGGATAAATACCCCGTCCCCCTTATCTTCAGAAGAAAGGTGGGAGAAGGCAGTGTCGTAGTTGACAACTTCGGTATACTTGAGAAGGCCTACAGGGGTATCCACTCAAGTGCCTACAGCCTGCTGGGCGATTATTGTATATATCCCGTGATAAACGGCGGCGCATTTTACATTGATGATTTCCCCTCTCCCGTTCCCGGCGGCAACGCCACCTATGTGACCAGGGATTACAATATGTCCGTAAGCGACTTCTATTCCCAGGTATGGTGGAATGATATAAGTGAGCTGGCGGACAGGCACGGAATATATTATACGGGACTTATAATAGAGGATTACAACAATCAGGTTAGCGGTGAATTTGCCAGAAACCGTGAGGTGGGCAGGTTCCAGTATTTCGGCAACATGCTCCTTCGGATGGGCGGTGAGATAGGCATACACGGCTACAATCACATGCCCCTTGTGCTTGAGAATTTCGATTATAAGGACCAGTACGATTCATACATCCAGTGGCCCTCAACGGATGACATGAGGGCATCCCTTGATGAGGTCTTCGATTTCGGAAATACGCTTTTCAGGGACGAGACCCTTCAGGTTTATGTACCGCCCTCCAATGTTTTATCCGAGGAGGGAAGGAGGCTTCTGGCACAGACTCCCATCACATCCGTAGCGGCGGTCTACCTTTCTTCCGATATGGCCTTTGAGCAGGAATTCGGGATATCAAAAGAGGACGGAATAATAAATGTACCCAGGATCACCTCGGGATGTGTCATTGATGAGTATATGGAGCTTGCGGCGATGTCGGAGCTTAACCTGCATATGGTAAACACCCACTTCCTTCATCCTGACGACGTGCTTGATGAGGACAGGGGAGCGAGCCTTGGATGGAGAAGGCTGTACGGTAACCTTACGGGCTACTTTGACTGGATATACGAAATATGTCCCGATATCAGGAATATGACCGGGACCGAGCTTGCCGGCGCCGTATGGCGTTATGACCTTATCGGGGTCAGCAGGGACATGTCGGATAGGTATCTTAACCTTAAGCTTAAGAACTTCAATGATGAATGCTATATGCTTCTTCGTATGAATGACGACAGGAAGGTATTAAGGGTCAGGGGCGGTTCCCAAAAGGAGATACTTGACGGGCTCTGGCTCATCAAATGTGATGATGCGGATGTGGAAGTTGAACTGTATGAATGAGGAAATATGAGGATCTGTGTTATTCTGGAGGGCTGTTACCCCTATGTTACGGGAGGGGTTTCAACCTGGATACATCAATATATGAAGGCAATGCCGCAGCATGAATTCGTCATCTGGGCCATCGGGGCGGATTCCTCCCAGAGGGGGAAGTTTAAATACGAGCTGCCGGAGAATGTTACGGAAATACATGAGCTCTTCTTAAACGATGCCCTGAAGAAGCGGGGACATATTAAAAAATACAGGTTCAACGACCGGGAGATAGCAACTCTTCACGAGCTTATCGACTGTAAATCCCCCGACTGGGAGATGCTCTTTTCAATGTATGCCGATAACAGGATAGATCCCCTCTCCTTCCTTATGAGCAGGGATTTTCTTGATATACTTACGGATATATGCGAGCAGGAGTATACCTATACCGCATTTTCCGACTTTTTCCACACCATACGGTCAATGTTCCTGCCGGTACTCTACATACTTCATACCGAGGTTCCCAAGGCCGATATTTATCATTCGATAGCAACGGGCTACAGCGGTATACTGGCCCGGCTTGGAAGCTATAAATACAAGGTTCCCTATATGATAACCGAGCATGGCATATATACCAGGGAGCGGGAGGAGGAGATCATAAGGGCCAAGTGGGTCCTGCCTGCCTTCAAGCGCTTCTGGGTCAGGTTTTTCTACATGCTTTCCGAGGGCGCCTACGAGAAGGCGACCATGATCACGAGTCTTTATGCGGGAGCCCGCAAGATCCAGACGGATATGGGGTGCGATCCGGATAAATGCGTATATATTGGCAACGGTATCCATTATGAGCGCTTCTGCGATATAGGTCCCAAGAAGGCCAACGGTTATATCGATATCGGCGCGGTCTTAAGGATAGCGCCCATCAAGGATGTCAAGACCATGATATACGCCTTCGCCGGGGCCAGGAAGAGGGTGCCTAACGCAAGGCTCTTTATCGCGGGTCCCGAGGATGATAAGGATTATGCGAAGGAGTGCTATGATCTTGTAAG
The DNA here is from genome assembly GCA_002373875.1 of Lachnospiraceae bacterium UBA3641. Classification (GTDB taxonomy): domain Bacteria; phylum Bacillota; class Clostridia; order Lachnospirales; family Lachnospiraceae; genus UBA2868. The sequence continues at coordinate 43,386 of DFKQ01000107.1, read as the reverse complement.
GCGCCTTGGGGTACAGGATATTAACTTTATGGGCTCTATCAATGTTGTGGAGCATATGGGTGACTTTGACTTTACGGTCTTATCCTCAATATCCGAGGGAATGCCCTTATCGGTCCTTGAATCATTTGCCGCCGGAAGGCCCTGCATAACCACCGATGTGGGTAACTGCAAGGAGCTGCTCTTTAAGGTGGCGGATGATGATGATCTGGGAAGCGCGGGTATATGCGTTCCGCCCATGGATGTGGAGCAGCTGACCAACGCCATGGTGACCATGTGCAACAGACCGAAGAAGCGGTACGAGATGGGAATAGCCGCAAGGAACCGGGTGGCTAAATATTTCATGCACGGTGATATGATCCGAAGGTATCAGGAAGTATATGATGAGGTTTTCAGAAGATGGCAGGGATAGGCTTCAGCCTTAAAAAGCTTTTTAAGAAAAAGGGAATACTGAACCTGTGCAAGGCCTACGGGTATTCGGGCATAGTCACCATAGGGCCCATGATACTGGGGGTCTGCCTGCTTGTGGGCATGGCCTTTGTTGCGAGGATGGGCGGGATGAGCGACCATGAAAGGGAGCTTCTTAACTGTATGCTCACCTACAGTCTTCTTATTGCCCTTTTTGTCACCAACTGGTTCAACATGATAGTGACAAGATATGTGTCCGATATGATATTTGAAGAGAAGGAGAGGCATGTTATGCCGTCCTTCCACGGGGCGGTGGCGATAGAGGCTGTCATATGTCTTGCCGGTTACGGCATCTTTCTTTTTTTGAGTAAGACCACCCTTATCCGGGGTGTGTTATGCCTGTGGCTTGCCATGATCCTTATAGTCGTATGGACGGAAATGATATATATGACGGCGCTTAAGGACTTCCAGGCCATAGTCCTTTCCTTTGCCCTCTCCCTTATGGCAGGCTTTCTGGTGGCTCTCATACTGGTGGTGGCAGGGCTTATAAGCCTTGAGACCTGCCTTTTGTGTGTCATACTGGGCTATACCATACTGGCGGTAAGACAGTATAAGCTCATGCTTGATTACTTCCCCGAGAGTGAAGGGAGTATCTATTCCTTTCTTCTGTGGTTTGACAAATACCCATCCCTTGCCCTTTCAGGAGGACTTATGGGTATCGGGCTTTTTTCCCATATCGTGATCATGTATTTCGGACCCTTAAGGGTTCAGGTTGAAGGGCTTTTTTACGGGGCTCCCGAATATGATGTTCCCGCCCTCATAGCCTTTACATCCCTGCTTATAACCACCGTAAGCTTTGTGGTTTCGGTGGAGGTTAATTTCTATCCCAAGTATTCCAATTATTACGGCCTCTTCGGGGACAGGGGGGCCATAGGTGACATTAAGCTTGCCGGTAAGGAAATGCTTGACATGTTAAGGAGGGAGCTTGTATATCTTGCCTGCAAGCAGATATTCACCACCATTCTTTACGTTGTGGTGGGGCCGACCGTTATCAATTATCTTATTCCGGGAATATCATCGCTGTCGATGGCCATATTCCGGTTTTTGTGTGTCGGTTACGGATCCTACGCCATAGCCAATTCCCTCATGCTCATTGCCCTTTATTTCGAGGATTACACCGGAGCCCTTATGGGAAGCGGTGCCTTCGCTCTCCTTAGTACGGTATCGACGCTCTGGCAGATACTTAAGGGGGACAGTAAATATTTCGGAGTCGGATTCTTCGCGGGTACCATTGCCTTCTTTTTCATAGCTCTTATAAGGCTTAACTGGTATACCGGCAGGCTTCCTTACTTTCTCCTTTCAAGACAGAGCCTTGTGCCGGACACGCAGAAGGGATTGTTTGTTACGCTTAGGCGTTTTGTTTTAAAGCATGCCCTGTTAAAGCGCCTGCTTGCCCTTTTGCTGATAGCTGCCCTCGGTCTGTCGGGACTTGAGGGCTGTAAGGCCCATGATGCGGGAAGCCTTAATGACAGTAACGACAGGGGTCAGGCTAAGGCAGACGAGGTCAGGGCTCCTGACAAGCCCACTGTCATTAAAGCCAAAAAGGCGGATAAGGGCGAGGTTAATATTTCGGAGAACAATGAACTGTACGATACATGGGATGATAATAAGGTGACAACCATGTATCTGACGGTAAGCCCGGGCAATAAGGCTGACGGCTCCGATCATACATGGAAGGAAATAAACACCTATTCGGATGAGGACTATAAGAAAATGGGAGTTGACCGCTACAAGGCCGAGGGACTCCTTAAGATAGACGAGACGGGGGAGGGGCTTAAGCCGGGTGACTATGGCTATGATGAGGTGACTCCGAACGTTTCCGTGCAGATAAGGGGCCAGACATCAACAAGGGCCGACCAGAAGAATTACAAGATAAGGATCAAGGACGGTAAGGAGAGGTTCCACGGGATGAGAACCCTGAATCTTAACAAGCACAGGACCGAGCCCTACCGGTTCTTAAATAAGCTCTGCTACGACCTCCTTGAACCGATTCCCCAGCTTGTGGGAGGCAGAACAAGGTTTGTCCACCTCTATGTTAAGGATGATACGGCATCGGGAGATGAAGAGGAGGAAAGGGAAGAATGGGAGGCAGTGCCCGAGGTTGTCGACGGCTATGTCGATTACGGACTCTTTACCATGGTGGAGCAGGTGAACAGGACCTATCTTAAGAGTCACGGGCTCGATGAGAACGGTCATCTATACAAGGTATCCTTTTTCGAATGGAATAAATATGAAGAGGTCATGAGGCCCCTTGACGATCCCGAGTTCTCCAAGGGAGCCTTTGAGGATTATCTTGAGATAAAGGGTAATGAGGATCCGTCTAAGCTCCAGAACGTGATAAATGAGCTCCATAACTATACCATTCCCATAGAAACGATAGTGGAAGAGCATTTTGATGCCGAGAACATCTGCTACTTCATGGCCTTTAACATTCTGGTGGGTAATTATGATGTGGGGGCCCGTAATATGTATCTCTACAGCCCTCTTAACTCGCAGAGATTCTATATGATATGCTGGGACATGGATGTTTCCTTTAAGAACGGCTTCAACAGGTGGGAGAATTACAGTGACGGACTCTCCTGGGAAAGGGGCATGACCCAGTTCCTTGTGGTCACCCTTATTAACAGGATGATGAAGGAGGAAAGGTACAGGGATATGCTCGAGGCGGCTGTGGATGATCTGTACAAAAATTATGTCACGCCCGAAATTGTGGGTGAGAAGGTAAGGTCCTACAGGGACATGATGGAGCAGTATCTTTACAGGGCTCCGGATGTTAACCATCTGCAGCTTGAGGATATGGAGCTTTATGATAAGATGACGGATGATCTGGGAGCGGAGATAGATGAGAATTATAAGTATTTCCTTGAGAGCATGAGAAATCCCTGGCCCTTTTATGTGGATCTTCCCAGGGTTCACAAGGAAACGGACAAGCTTATCTTAAGCTGGGGCATATCCTATGACATAAACGAGGAGGATGTGACTTATGATTATATACTTGCAAGGGATTACGACTTTACCGATGTGGTAAGCCGGGGAGAGGACCTGCTTACTCCGCTTGCTTCCGTTGATGTGCCGGACCCTGGTATCTATTATCTTAAGGTCAGGGCCACGAACGCCTCGGGATATACGACGGACTGTTTCGACTATTTCTCGATCGACGATTACGGGAAGAAGTACGGCTGCTACGGTTTTAAGCTTAACACAGATATGTCGGTGGATATTTATTATGAGGAGTAACCATGGTAACCATGTTTAAAAAGAAAACCATATATTTCAAAGCAGTGGCAGCTCTTTTGTGCCTTAGCATGCTGACCGGGTGCTATGTGACATCCGGGGAGCCGGAGAAGGATTCCTACAGGAAGGCTGATAAGAAGGATTCCTTAGTGGTTAAGGACAAGGAATCCCTGTATTCCTTCATGCCCCTTACCCAGGTTCTGTATCTTACGGTCGGCAGGGGAATGGCAGAGGGTGACCACACCTGGCAGGAGATCAATTCCCATGACCTGTCATGGTACGAGTCGAATGATACCGATATATACGAATGCAAGGCCCTGGTCCAGTTTGGGTCGGAAGAGGGGCCCACGTCCGGAAGCTTCGGATTTGACATGATGTCCAACAATGCTACGGTAAGGCTGTCCGGGAAGCGGGCCTCGGAAAGGCAGCAGAAGAATTACAGGATAAAAATAGACCAGGGCAGCGGTAACGTATACGGTATGAAGAACTTCATACTGAACAAGAGCTTCTCCGATCCCTTCAGGTTTACCAATAAGCTCTCTTTTGACCTTATAGCGGGGACTGACGGATTTATGTCCGTAAGAACGGGCTTTGTCCATCTTTACGTGAGGGATGAGAGTGAAGGCAGTGATGCTCTTTTTGTTGACTATGGTTTATATACCATGACCGAGACCATAAACAACCGGTATCTGACAAACAGAAGCCTTGACAGCTCGGGTGAGCTTTACGGGGCTGAGGAGTTTGATTTTGACAGGCATCCGGATGTTATCAAGCAGCCTACGGACCCCTCCTATGACAGGGAGAAGTTCGAGAAGCTGCTTAAGGCCAAGGGGAGCGATGATTACACCAAGCTTATAAACATGCTCGATGCCCTTGCCGACGATTCCCTGTCCATAGAGGAGGTCGTCGAAAGATACTTCGACAAGGACAGCCTGTACAACTATATGGCCTTTAATATCCTTCTTGACAACAAGGATACGGATACGGAGAATTTCTACCTGTATTCGCCCACGGGAACCGAGAAGTTCTATGTGATCCCCTGGGATATGGACGGGGCCCTGCGCAGCGATTACGAGCATCTTAGGGATCCCTCCTATTTGGACGGATGGGAGAGGGGGATATACCTCTATACCGATTCGAAGCTCTTTGGAAGGATCATACGGTCGAAATCCTGCTTAAACGAGCTGAGTGAGAGGATAAGCTTACTCCATGAAACCTGTCTGTCCGGTGAAAATGTGGTGAGAAAGGCAAGAGATCTTGCGCTGACGATCAAGCCTTATTTATACACCCTGCCCGACATGACCTTTGCAAGGGTTTCTAAGAGTGATCACGATGCTCTGGTTGAGATGCTTAAGACCCAGATGGACAGGAATTTCTACGCCTATTATGACACCATGGATACGCCCTGGCCCTTCCATATACGGGAGCCTGAGAGAGAGGGCACAGGTGTGAAGCTTACATGGGATGAGTCCTTCCTTCCCGAAAGGGACGTTACCTACGATATAGATCTGTCCGATTCATGGGATTTTACACATACCATTATTTCGGAAAAGGGACTTAATACGACCCGGTATGATGCAGGGGATTTAAAGCCCGGCCAGTATTTCTTAAGGGTGAGAGCCGTGTCCCCCGATGGGGTGGCCCAGGAGGCCTACGAGTTCTACAACACGGAGCTGAAAACAAGGGTGCACGGTGTAATGTGCTTCTATGTTTTTGAGGACGGAACGGTTAAGCAGTCTGTTTATGAGGAGTAACCCCATTATGCCGGAAAATAAAAAAGTATTCAGAAATGAACTTAAGTATGTGATCTCTGATCCGGAGGCGGATATGTTAAAAAGCCGGCTTTCGTATTTCATGAATACCGACCCCCATGCGGGAGGAAACGGCTACATGATCCGCAGCCTGTATTTTGATGATATAAATAATTCCGCCTATGAGCAGAAGATAATGGGAGTGTATGCAAGAAAGAAGTGGCGGATAAGGATATACGATCTTGACGATAAAAGGATCGCCCTTGAAAGAAAGCTGAAAAGGGGTAATTATATATACAAGGAAGCTGCCCTTATCACAAGGGATGAATATGACATGATAATGGAGGGCAGGTACGACTTTCTCCTTAAGAAGGAGGAAAACCTGTGTAAGGAATTCTATACAGAGCTTAACTGCAATATATTAAGGCCCCGGGTCATTGTTGACTACGACCGGCTTCCCTTCATAGCTGAGGAGGGGAATGTAAGGATAACATTTGATTCTTATATTGCGGCATCCGTTGGGGGATACGATATATTTGACAGGGCCCTTTCATCGCTTCCAGCCATCTCAGAGGGAATACAGGTTATGGAGGTTAAGTACACGCAGTATCTGTCTGATAAGGTCAGGGACTGCATAAGGCCCGGCAGCAGGGAATATGTTGCCTTTTCAAAATATGTGGCATGCTTTGAAGCAGCCGGTTATCTGACAGGACAGAATGGAGGAACCCTTTTATGAACACAAATGATTATTTTAAGAAATCGGTGCTGGAATCCTTCAGCGCGGGAAACGGCATTACAGCGGACTTTATCATTAAGGCCCTTATTGCAATGGCGGTGGCTATCGTCTTCGGCTTTCTTATCTACCTTATCTACAGGAGATTCTATTCGGGAGTGGTCTATTCCTCGTCCTTTGCCATAACCCTTGTGGGTATGACCGTGCTGACCTGCGCCCTGACCCTGGCGATAAGCTCCAACATAGTGATATCCCTTGGTATGGTAGGTGCCCTGTCCATCGTGCGATACAGGACCGCCATAAAGGATCCCATGGATCTTCTGTATATCTTCTGGTCCATATCCATAGGGATAATAGTGGCCGCCTCCATATACCCGCTTGCCGTCCTTACCATGGTGGTCATGACCCTTATTGTCTATATATACGACAGGCGGAAGAAGAAGGGGGCTGTCTATATGATGGTCGTGCATTTCACGGGAGAGGACACCGAGGCGGAAATATTAAGAAGCCTTGGCAACCGTAAATACGAGATAAGGCAGAAGAGCGTAAGAAAAGGACGGACGGAGATGACCCTCCAGCTGGCGGCAAGGCAGGACAATTCAGCCTTTGTTTCAAGGATCGATGCCCTGGAAGGTGTTGAGGATGTTAACCTGATACAGTACAATGGGGAGTACAATGGATAAGAAAAGAAGCATACTGATCCAGTATATTCTTCTGATTGTGATGGCTGTGGCGATAGGGACTCTTATAGGATATATAAAAACAAGATCGGACATGAATCTGGAGCTTGAATTCGCTCCAGATCTGACCCTTGCCGATAATCCCCTTATGGGCTATGCTCCCGATGCAAGGAATGTTAAGCTGTGCGAGGAGAGTTCTCTTGTTTATATACCCTTAACCTGGGCCCAGTGGGAGCCAAGGGAGGGAGTATACGATATCGCAGCCCTGGAGAAGAGGTGTCATATAGTAAAATACAAGAATGCCCGCAAGCATGCGGTGTTGCGCTTCATGTGCGATGTACCGGGGAATGAAGACCATGTCATGGATATACCGGGCTGGCTCTATGACAAGACAGGTAACGGTACCCATTACGATACGGAGCTCGGCAAGGGCTACAGCCCCGACTACTCGGACAGCGTATTTATGGAGAGTCACCAAAGGGCGCTTAAGGCCCTGGCCGATTACTGCAACAGGGACCATTTTGTTGCCTTTGTCGAACTGGGAAGCCTGGGACACTGGGGTGAATGGCATGCAACGGATAATGACGGCATATCCCTTATGCCATCCCCGCAGGTATGCGAAACCTACGCCGGATGGTATTCCGATGAATTTATCAATTCAAGGCTTCTTATGAGGCGTAATTATGAGGTGGCCGTAAAGGGAAACATGGGCTTCTATAATGATATGGTGGGTTCGAAGCCGGGTACTGAAGAGTGGCTTGCATGGATAGATAAGGGCGGAGAACAGGAAACCGGGGACGGAACTCTTGTGCTGGCACCGGCCGGGGACCTTATGAAGTCAAGGCCCATAGGGGGTGAGTTCACATCCGATGAACCCATGGAATACCTGCTTACGGAGGGTATGAGCGAGACCCTTTCGCAGGTAACGGACTCGAGCATGACCTTTATCGGTCCCAAGGTTCCCGATTTTTCCAAGGAGGAGTTCGCCCTGCCTGCAATGTCTGTCATCCGGAGGACCGGCTACAGGATCTATGTATCGAGTCTTAAAACGGAATACGATTACTCCACCAATGATATCGTGCTTAACCTTACCTTCAGAAATGCCGGTAATGCGGGTTTCTTTTTTGACTGGCCCGTAAATGTTCACGTATATGACGGGACGAAGAAGGAGGTGTTCTGGAAGGGGCTTGATATCGATCTTAAGGAGCTTAAAACTGATGGAGAGCTTAATACCTCAGTAAGGATACCGGCCAGTCAGGAGCTTAGGGAGGAATTCTATATTGGTGTGGAGATCACCGATTACACTGGTGAGGAAAATGTTAAGCTGGCCATTGACTTTGGCGGCGAGGATGAGTATATAGATGATGTGCAGATATTGTGCCACTATGTCGGACAATAACAGCTTAAGGAGTTGAAAACAATAGCAGTAAGCGGAGTTTATAAACATGAGAAAAATTCTTATTACAAATGACGACGGGATCGATTCGGAAGGGATAGTAAGGCTGGCTTTTGCAGCTGAGGATTTCGGGGAGGTGTGGGTCATTGCTCCCATCCGGCAGAGGAGTGCGGCATCCCATTCCATAACCATAAGGGAGCCAGTAGATGTATATCCCCATGACTTTCCCGTTAAGGGCGTCAGGGCTTATTCCTGCTCCGGGATGCCGGCCGACTGCGTAAGGGTCGGGAGTCTCGGTGTGATGCCCTATAAGCCGGACGTGGTTTTGTCGGGGATAAATGACGGCTTCAATATGGGGACGGACCTTCAGTACTCGGCTACGGTAGGCGCGGCCTTCGAGGGAGCATTTCAGGGCTTTTTGTCCATAGCCCTGTCCGAGAAGTTCGGGGCTCCGAGGGAAGTGACGGATGCTTACCTTAAGGAGGTACTTAAGGAATGCCTTGAGATGAAGGTTTTAGGCAATCAGGTGATCAATGTCAACTTCCCGGGCTGCAGCATCAGTGATTTCAGGGGCATCAGAAGGAACTGCAGGACATCCGGATGCTCCGTCTTTAAGGACCACTATAATGTGATTGAGAAGCTTGAGGACGGCGGGATAAGGTACATGGTGGAGGGTGAGCATAACGAGGAGTGTGAAGAAGACACCGATTTCAGGGCCCTCATGGAGAATCATATTTCAATAGGTATAATAAATAATGTAGGCTGAAGATACCTTGTTTCGTTTCGTGATGTATGGTAGAATCCAAGGTGTTGTTTTTACTATAGTAAATTGATGCTGTGTAAAAATGGCAGAGTAAAGTGAATTAAGAGGAGGATATTATGAGGAAGAGAATATTGACGATGATCCTTGCGATCACTGCCTTTACGGTGCTTGCAGGCTGCGGCGGCAAGGGTAAGTCAGACAAGACCTTTACCGTTGGATTCGATGCGGAATTCCCGCCCTACGGTTACATGGATGACAAGGGTGAATATGTGGGCTTTGACCTTGATCTTGCGCAGGAAGTGTGCAACCGCAAGGGGTGGGAGCTTAAGAAGCAGCCTATCGACTGGGATGCCAAGGATATGGAATTATCATCAGGTTCCATTGATTGTATCTGGAACGGTTTTACCATTCAGGGCAGAGAGGATGCCTACGAGTGGACCATTCCTTACGTTGACAATTCCCAGGTATTCGTTGTAAAGAATGATTCGGGCATAAACGCTCTTGCCGATCTGAGCGGTAAGAAGGTGGGCGTCCAGAAGGATTCATCGGCCCTTGCCGCCCTGGAAGGTGATGCCGCCGATCTTGCGGGAACCTTTGGGGAGCTCACCCAGTATGCCGATTACAATACGGGCTTTATGGATCTTGAAGCCGGTGCCATTGATGCCATTGCCATTGATATAGGCGTTGCCAATTACCAGATCGCACAGAAGGGCGACGGCTATAAGATACTTGATGAGCAGCTGGCCAGTGAGCAGTACGGTGTCGGTTTCCTTAAGGGTAATACAGCCCTCCGTGATGAGGTTGAGGCAGTCCTTAAGGAGATGGCAGATGACGGAACAATTATGAAGATAGCTAAGGATTACTCCAATTTCGGGATGGAGGAATCGATCTGTATCGGGAAGTGATCTGTGAGGAAGATCCTTCACCCGGCAGGAATCAGGAGTAAAGAGATAATATGAGACTCAGCGTAATGCTTACACAATTGACTTACGGCATGGTCACGTCAGTGGAGATATTTCTGCTGACGCTTATCTTCTCCCTGCCACTGGGCCTTTTGGTTGCCTTCGGCAGGATGAGTAAGAATAAGGTCCTGTCCGGGATAGTCAAGATATATATAGCGGTCATGAGGGGTACTCCCCTTATGCTCCAGCTTATAGTAGTCTATTTTGCCCCTTTTTACATTTTCGGGATGAACCTGTCGGGATTCCGTTTTCCCGCGATAATCATTGCATTTTCCGTTAATTACGCAGCCTATTTCGCCGAGATCTACAGGGGCGGTATCGAGGCCATCGACAAGGGCCAGTACGAAGCGGCCAAGGTACTGGGCTACTCCAAGGCGGGTACCTTCTTCCGTATAATACTGCCCCAGGTCTTAAGGATCATTATGCCTTCCGTTACCAATGAGACCATAACCCTTGTCAAGGATACATCCCTTGCATTCGTACTCGCCCAGGCGGAGATGTTTACGATAGCCAAGCAGATAGCGGCCAAGGAAGCAAGCGTGGGTCCCCTCATGGTGGCCGGCCTTTTCTATTTCGTCTTTAACTTTATTGTGGCCTTTGTAATGGACAGGGTTGAGAAGAAGCTTGATTACTGGACCTGACAACCTGCTTCGCTTCTGAATTGTTACATTAGGAGTAATATGGATAATCATCTTCTGGAGATAAAAAACATAAGCAAGTCATTCGATGGCGAGGAAGTCCTTAAGGACATATCCCTGACCGTTAATAAGGGTGAGGTGGTTTCGATCATAGGTCCCTCGGGATCGGGCAAGTCCACGGCACTCCGCATTGCCACCCTTCTTGAAAAAACGGACGGCGGAACCATTAGTTATAACGGACGTGTCGCATTCACCGATGAGAGCGGCACCGTAGTCTATGCGGACAAGAAGGAACTGAGGGAGATAAGCCGCTGCTTCGGGCTTGTATTTCAGTCCTTCAATCTCTTCCCGCATTATACGGTCCTTAAGAACATCACTGAGCCGGTCATCCTCTCCGGAGCAGGCAGGGAGGAGGCAAGAACGCGGGCAATGGACCTTCTTGCCAAGCTGGGTCTTGCGGATAAGGCGGAGGCGTATCCGGGCAGCCTGTCAGGAGGGCAGAAGCAGCGTGTTTCCATCGCAAGAGCGCTTGCACTTAAGCCTCAGATACTCTTTTTCGACGAGCCCACTTCGGCCCTTGACCCTGAGCTTACGGGTGAGGTATTAAAGGTCATCAAGGAACTTGCGGCCCTTAACATGACTATGGTAATAGTAACCCATGAGATGAAGTTCGCCAGGGAGGTTTCCGACCGGATCCTCTTTATGGAGAATGGGGTCGTTCATTCCCAGGGAACGCCGGAAGAGCTCTTTAATTCGAATGATGAGAGGCTTATGGCCTTCATGGGTAAGCTTGAAGCTTGAGTGAATGTTTCAGGAAAGGATATGATAGATGAATCCGGCTTTTGCGGCGCTTAAGAAGTGCAGGGACATATGCTCCATGTACGGCGGTGAAGTGAATAAGAAGGATAAGGATGAGCTGTATAACATGTTCAGGGATGAGGCGTTGAATATAGCTTATTTCCTTGCGCGCAGCGACGGCAGGATGTCGGAGCCGGAAGTCATGACCATAAATGTCATATTCCAGATACTTATCGATGAGGATATATTGAAGAAGAACTTCGGCGACAACATCATCGGTGAGGATTCAATACTTCGGCGGGTTCCCAAGTGCCTGCAGATCATTGCCCACGGTGAGAAGGATGCCAACATGGGCGGCAAGTGTTATCTGGTAAGTGCCAGGGAGGTCATCGATACCTTTGTGCTTGTGGGGAATCTCGTGATCAACTGCGACTGCATGCGGCTCCAGTATCCGGTCATGCTCCTTCAGCATTTTTCCAATCTGTGTACCCAGTATATAGAGCAGATAGAAGAGAATGACGAGCTGATAAACGGGGATACCGTGTACAAGAGGGAAGAGTCACGCGCGACAGGCGGAGCGGGGATCATAACCGGCGTACCCTATCAGGGTCAGGAAAGGCACAGCCGTACCCTTCGTGAGCAGGTGGAGGAAGATAATGCAACCCTCTTTGCCAAGGAGAGCAATGAAGTTAAGAAGGATGTGAGTCAGGTTCTTGAGGAGATTGATTCTCTGATCGGCCTTTATGCCGTTAAGAAGGAAGTCCATGATATGGTCAACCTTATGATGGTGCAGAAGCTGCGCAGGATGAAGGGCCTTAAGTCGACCGAGATATCCCGTCACATGGTATTTACGGGTAATCCCGGTACCGGCAAGACTACGATCGCCCGTAAGATGGGTGAAGCCTACCATTCGCTGGGTATCCTTAACAAGGGTCACCTTGTTGAGACGGACCGTTCGGGTCTCGTGGCCGGTTATATGGGTCAGACGGCCGGGAAGGTTCATGAACTTGTGGAATCGGCCCTTGACGGTGTCCTTTTTATAGACGAAGCCTACACTCTCGTAAGCGACAGGGAGGGTGACTACGGCCAGGAAGCCATAGACACCCTGCTTAAGCTCATGGAGGATTATCGTGACAGGCTTGTTGTCATAGTCGCAGGCTATCCCGACCTTATGGAGAAGTTCATCAATTCCAATCCAGGGTTGAAGTCACGCTTTTCCAAGTACTTATTTTTTAATGATTATTCGGATGAGGAACTGGCCCGGATATTCCTTATCAACTGTGCGAAGCAGGATTACTACGTGGACCAAAACCTCTATCCGTATATTCTTAACCGCATTTCACAGCTTAGGTATTACGAGGGTGAGAACTTCGGTAATGCCCGTTCTGTGCGCAATTATTTTGAACAGGTCATATCCAATCAGGCCAACCGCCTCATCTTAGAGATCGGTGAGGACGGAACATCGGCCAGCAATACCCTTATGCAGATAATGCCCGAAGACTTATAAAATGAAACAGGGGGACGGTTCCTCGGTTCATTTTCGTCAGGTGAACCAGGGAACCTGTCCCCGTGAATCTTTCGTTTATTATCGCTTCATGGCAACAAGCTTCCCGTCAACAAGATCAATAAGGATCTCATCACCTTCCGCAAGGTCACCCGAAAGGATAAGCTTGGCGCTTAAGGTCTCGACATATCTCTGCAGGTAACGCTTAAGCGGCCTTGCACCGTATACGGGATCGTAGCCGCCTTCGATCACCGAAGCCATGGCCTCATCGGTCAGGCTTACGCTTAAGTTCCTGTCCTTAAGCCGCTTATTAAGGTCTTCGATGAGCAGGTTGACGATACCGCTTATATTGCCCCTGGTAAGAGGCTTGAACATGATCGTCTCATCAAGACGGTTCAGGAATTCCGGCCTGAAGTGGGCCCGAAGGTCCTCCATGACCGCATCCTCGGCATCGCTCTTAATATTTCCGTCATCATCTATCCCGTCAAGCAGGTACTGGGATCCGATATTGGATGTCATTATCAGGATCGTATTTTTAAAGTCAACCGTCCGCCCCTGAGAATCCGTGATACGGCCGTCGTCAAGCACCTGCAGAAGGACATTGAAGACATCGGGATGGGCCTTCTCGATCTCATCAAAGAGGACTACGGAATACGGCTTACGCCTTACCGCCTCGGTAAGCTGTCCGCCCTCCTCATAGCCCACATATCCGGGAGGTGCTCCTATGAGACGGGATACGGAGAACTTCTCCATGTATTCCGACATATCTATGCGGATCATATTGTTCTCATCATCAAAAAGACTGGCTGCGAGTGACTTGGCAAGCTCTGTCTTACCCACACCGGTAGGGCCGAGGAATAGGAAGGAACCGATCGGCTTGGTCGGGTCCTTGATGCCTGCCTTGCTCCTTATGATAGCCTCAGAAACCTTAGTTACGGCTTCATCTTGGCCGATCACCCGCTTGTGGAGTTCGTCGTCAAGGTGGAGGGTCTTGCTGCGCTCGGATTCGGTCAGCTTAGCGACCGGGATCCCTGTCCAGCGGGATATGATCCTGGCGATCTCTTCGTCGGAGACATTCTCATGAAGCAGGCTTCCTTCACCTGACTGTACGTTCTGCTCCTCATTCTCAAGCGTCCGTGTAAGCCTTGGGATTATATCGTACTGGAGCTCACCGGCCCTTGTATAATCGCCGTCTCTCTGGGCTATCGCAAGCTCTGTTTTCTTATCCTCTATTTCCTGCCTTAACTCCTGCAGCCTGCCGACCGAGGCCTTCTCATTCTCCCACTGGGCCATCCTGTTGGTAAGCTCCTCGTTTTTCTCCGCAAGCTCCTTGTTAAGGGCTTCCAGCCTCTCCCCGCTGATCCGGTCATTCTCTTTTTTGAGGGCTTCCGCTTCGATCTTTAATTGTGTGACCTTGCGGTTAAGCTCATCAAGCTCCGTCGGCATGGAATTAAGCTCGGTCTTTATAAGGGCGCATGCTTCATCCACAAGATCGATGGCCTTATCGGGCAGGAAACTGTCCGAGATATACCTGTGGGACAGCTGGGCTGCCGCCACAAGGGCAGAATCACTTATCTTGACCTTATGGAAGTTCTCATACCGCTCCTTAAGTCCCCTTAGTATGGATATGGTCTCTTCCACGGTAGGCTCATCAACAAGTACGGGCTGGAAACGACGTTCAAGGGCCGCATCCTTCTCGATATACTGACGGTACTCATTAAGCGTGGTGGCTCCTATGCAGTGAAGCTCGCCGCGGGCTAACATGGGCTTTAACATGTTGCCTGCATCCATGGCTCCGTCCGTCTTGCCGGCACCCACGATAAGGTGGAGCTCATCTATAAAGAGGATGATCTCACCGTCCGACTGCCTTACATCCTCAAGGACCGCCTTAAGACGTTCCTCGAACTCGCCCCTGTACTTGGCTCCGGCCACAAGAGCACCCATATCGAGCGAGAATATCTTCTTATCCTTAAGGTTCTCGGGAACATCGCCTCCTGCTATACGCTGGGCCAGTCCCTCTACAACGGCCGTCTTGCCGACACCGGGTTCACCGATGAGGACAGGATTGTTCTTGGTCTTTCTTGAGAGGATCCTTATAACATTTCTTATCTCCTCATCCCTGCCGATGACGGGATCCATCTTCTGATCCCTTGCCCGGGCCACCAGCTCAACACCGTATTTCTCAAGGGTATCATAAGTGGCTTCGGGATTGTCGCTTACAACCCTCTGATTGCCCCTGACTGCCTGCAGGGCCTGAAGGAAGCGCTCCCTCTTTATCCCGAACTCGGTAAAGAGGGCCTTAAGCTCCTTATCCGGATGGGCAATAAGTGATAACATGATGTGCTCAACCGACACATATTCATCCCCGAAGACCTTAAGCTCCTTCTCGGCGGACAATACCGCATCATTAAGTGCCTGGCTCCAATACCTCTTACCGCCGGAAACCTTGGGCCGGCCGTCGATTATCTTCTGTACCGCACCTGTAAAATAGGGGAGGTTTATTTCCATCTTCTCGATCATCTTGGGAATAAGCCCGTCCTCCTGTTTAAGCAGTGCAAGCAACAGGTGCGCCTGCACCATCTCCTGGTTGCCGTTCTCCATGGCTATCTGCTCAATGTCGTTTAACGCCTCACGGCTTTTTTGTGTGAATAAATTGATATCCATAAAACCTCACCTGCCTTTCCTCCTCTAACTGTAGCCTATTATACACCGATTGTTAGCACTCGTCAAGGGTGAGTGCTAATTAGAGTCAGAGAACCTGTCCCCGTGACTCTTTTATAAAACATATGCGACAAGGCCCCCGATGTGGTATACTGTAACCAGCTATATCTTTTCGGGGGATCATTATGAAGTTTACGCGCATTAATTCGGTCAGGGGCTCTCGCAGTCTGTACGGAACATTTCTTTATATAACTCTGGTTCCGCTTACGATCTTCGGGCTGGTAATGATGATCTACAGCTCATACACTCTTATGCAGAATATAAGGACGCAGGTAAGCAAGGAGCTTCGTGATGTGGGCGTTGCGGTCCTTGCATCATATGACGCCGCCTATGAGGGTGACTATAACGTAATGATAGTGGACGGCAAGATCGAGTTCTACAAGGGTGACCGTTACTTATCCGATGATAACCGGCTTCTTGATAGTATAAAGAATAATACTAACGTCGATATCACCATGTTTTTCTACGATACCCGTGTACTGACGACCATAACCGATGCAGAGGGGAACAGGTTTGTGGGTTCCGGTGTCAATGCCACGATACTTAACACTGTGGTCGGCTTAAGACAGGAATCCTTCTACAGCAATGTCTATATCGGAAACGGTAAGTACTTTGCTTATTATATGCCCATTATCAGTAAGGACGGACTGACCTGTCTTGGCATGATAGGAATGGCTACACCCGCAGACTGCGTATCGAAGCTGATATGGCAGTCTCTCATGAAAAATATCCTGATCATGCTGGTGGCCCTTCTGCTTACAGGATGGTTCATCATGCACTTTACCTCGGGAATAATCAACGTGATAAGCAGGATCATGCGTTTCCTCAAGGAAATATCGAACGGCAGGCTTGATACGGAACCTGATCCCGTCCTTACGGAACGAAAGGACGAGCTGGGTGAGATGGGAAGGCTGGCCAATGTTCTGAGGGGGTCCCTGCGTAAGCTTATCGAGCATGATCCTCTTACCGGAATATACAACAGAAGATATGCGACGGGTAAGCTTGATAACCTTAAGGACAGGGCTGTCCCCTTCTCGGTAGCAATAGGCGATATCGACTTCTTTAAGAAGTTCAACGACAATTACGGTCATGAATGCGGAGACGCTGTCCTTATAGAAGTAGCCAGGACCATAAGCGAATATATGAGAGGGAACGGGTTCGCGGCAAGATGGGGCGGTGAGGAATTCCTTCTTGTATTTGAGAACATAAGCGGGATGTCCGCGACCCTGGCCTGCGAGAAGGTACTCGATCTTGTGCGTGAGAAGCTGGTTGAGTACGACGGTCAGCTTCTGTCGGTTACCATGTCCTTCGGTGTGGCAGAGGCCAGCCCTCTTTTGTCCATCGATGAGAATATAAACGTGGCGGACGGCAGGCTGTATGAAGCCAAGGAAGGCGGCAGAAACCGCGTAGTAGGTGAATAGGAGGAGCCATCATGCGAAGCATGATTCAGGATGGCGACGACGACTGGCCGCCGAACGAAGGTGAGGGGGCATTACATTAATGTTTTAAAGAGGTGTCCGTGGTATGACGGAAAGGAAAAACATGTATCACCAGCAGACAGCTACAGTACAGAGGTGGGAACCCATTGATGTCATTGACGGTTTTAGGGTAAGGCCGGGTCTCTTCGACAGGGTGGGTGCCAATTATATGTCCGGAGGTGTAAGCTTCACGATCTATTCGGTGGGAGCGACATCCTGCACCCTATGTCTTTTCAGACACAGGGAGGAGGAGCCCTTTGCCCGCCTTAAATACCCGGAGAATTACAGAATAGGCAAGGTTTTTTCCATGTTTGTCTTCGACCTTGACATCAAGGATATAGAGTACGCCTACTGCTTCGAGGGGCCTTATGAACCGAAGAAGGGTCTGCTTTTTAATGCCGGTAAATATATACTTGATCCCTATGCGAAGGCTGTGGCAGCCCAGTCGACCTGGGGCAGGAAGATGGATGATGCCCGGTTCTTCAAGGCCAGGGTGGTCCATTCTGATTTTGACTGGGGCGATGAGAAGGCCCCCCGTCACAAGATGCAGGATCTTGTGATCTATGAGCTTCATGTCCGCAATTTCACCATTGATAAGTCGTCGGGAGTAAGGAGCCCCGGAACCTTTAACGGCATCAGGGAGAAGATCCCTTATCTTAAGGAGCTTGGCATCAATTGCGTTGAGCTTATGCCGGTCTTCGAATTTAATGAGATGCTCAATGCCCGTGAGGTTGACGGCAGGCAGCTGCTTGAGTGCTGGGGCTACAATTCCACCTGCTTCTTCGCCCCCAACACCGTATATGCCACAACCGATGAATACAACCATGAGGGCACGGAGCTTAAGGAGCTTATCAAGGAGCTTCATGCCTGCGGGATCGAGGTCATACTGGACGTTGTATTCAACCATACCGGCGAGGGCAATGAGAACGGCCCCTTCTTCTCTTTCAAGGGCCTTGATAACAACATATATTATATGCTGACTCCCGATGGGAAGTACTACAATTTTTCGGGCTGCGGCAATACGCTTAACTGCAATCATCCGGTTGTCCAGCATATGGTCCGCGAGTGCTTAAGATACTGGACCATCAATTACAGGGTTGACGGCTTCAGGTTCGATCTGGCGACGATCCTTGGACGCAATGAGGACGGATCACCCATGAGCAAGCCTCCCCTGATCCAGAGTCTCGCCTTCGATCCTGTTCTCGGTGATGTTAAGCTTATTGCGGAGGCCTGGGATGCGGGCGGTCTCTATCAGGTGGGCAAGTTCCCCTCATGGAACAGGTTCTCGGAGTGGAACGGGATGTACAGGGACGATATGAGGCGGTTCTTAAAGGGAGATGACGGAATGGCTGGCCTTGCAGCCACCAGAATGACGGGATCGAAGGATCTGTATCCCGATGATATCGGAAGCCGGAATGCGTCGGTTAACTTCCTTTCTTGCCATGACGGCTTTACCTTATACGACCTGTACGCCTATAACGATAAACACAATGAAGCAAACGGCTGGAACAATACGGACGGGGCGGACGACAATCACGGCTGGAACTGCGGGGCGGAAGGGGAGTCGGATGATCCGGCCGTTAATAAGCTCCGTAAGCGTATGATCATGAATGCCTGCGTCGCCCTTATGATGAGCCGGGGAACTCCCATGTTTTACGCGGGTGATGAGTTCGGCAACAGTCAGTCGGGTAACAACAATGCCTATTGTCAGGACAACGGGATAGCCTGGCTTGACTGGAATGACCTTGCGAGGAACAGGGATATCTTCGAGGTCTTTAAGTTTATGATAGCCTTCAGGAACAGTCATGTTATCATAAGAAGGAATCAGAGTAAGAGCACATATGCCATTCCCAAGGTGAGCACCCATGGCTACACGGCCTGGATGAATGAATACAGCTGGGAGAGTAAGCAGGTGGGGGTCATGTATGCAGGCAGGGTCATGGGCAGGGACGATGTCGTATATGCCTGCTTCAATGCCTACTGGGAGGAGATCGAGATAACCCTTCCCGATATACCGGGCAGGGGCAGCTGGCTGTGTGTGCTTGATACCTGTGCCGACCCGGTGATTAAGAAGCGCAGGGTGAATGGACCTAAGTATAAGATGGGGCCAAGGAGCGCTATCGTGTTGGAATTTGGATGATTAATGAATAAGTAAGTGAAGGATCTTAAGCGGAAAGGAAATAATGGGCAGCAAAAACGAAAGCGGAATAATAATAAGGATATTTGCTCTCTTCTGCGGAATGGTGTGCCTTCTGGTAGGCGGACTGCTGGCTAAGCAGACCCTTAATATCTCAACCTATAATAAGCAGCTCATTGAGCTGCAGGATGATCATATCATATATGTTCAGGCAGCCAGACTCCTGCGGGCAGGGTCCGATATACTTACCGAGCATTGCAGACGCTTCACGATCACCGGAGATATAAATGATCTTAATGGCTATTTCAAGGAATACAACGGGGACGCCCACAGGGACAATGCCATTAACCTTCTTGAGGAGACGGGAATCAGGATCACTGCGGACAGCAAGCTTGCCAGGGCCAAGAAGGAATCGGATGAGCTCATGCAGACCGAATACCATGCCATGGCTCTGGCATGTCTGGGATGGGGGCTGTATGACTCCGCTGATCTGCCCGATGAGATACTGTATTACGAACTTACCTCCTATGAGAAGTCCCTGTCGGCCGAAGACCAGATTCAGATGGCCAGAGAGCTTGTATTTTCCAATGCCTACGAAAAATCAAAAACCAAGATACACAATAATTCGGATGAGTTCCTTGATGAAGAGATAGCGGCTGTGGATAAAAACTACAACAGCATCTATAAACGTCTCACCGTTTCGATAAAGTACCAGAGGCTTTTAACCTATGCCTTTGTGGTACTCCTTCTTACCACCATGATCCTCTTAAGAAGGCTTAACGCCGTGAACGTTGAGAGGGGTAAGGAGCTTATGGCGCTTAATGAGAAGCTTACCCGCAAGACGGATGAGCTGATTGAAAAGACAGGAGAAGCCGAGCATGCCCTTGCGGCGAAGAATCAGTTCCTGGCCAAGATGTCCAATTCGGTACGCAATCCCATCAATACCATAATCAATGTTTCCGAGCGGGCCAAGTCATCCCTGTCCGATGAGGAGAGGACAGGAGGATATCTCGATGAGATAGATTCCACGGCCAAGATCCTGCTGGAGCTGGTAAATGATGTGCTTGATCTTGACCGTACCGAGAATAAGATGATCAAGATACAGAAGGCCCAGTTTAACATGAATAATTTCGTGGAGAGTCTTACGGGTATAGTATCGAGGCTGGCAGGTGAAGCGGGGCTTAATTTCATTAAGGATGTGGGTATAATCATTCATCCCAATCTTATCGGTGACGAGCTTCACTTAAGGCAGGCCATCCTTAACATTACCGACAATGCTGTTAAGTTCACGCCTGCGGGCGGAAGCGTGACCTTCAGGATATATGAGGATATCGGCTCCTACGATAAGGAGAAGGGGGTCAGATACAATATTGAAATAGAGGATAATGGTGTGGGTATGAGTGAACAATACCTGTCCCATATCTTCGAAGATTTTACGACAGCGAATGAAGGCCTGGGCGAGGGTGAAGGACTGGGTATAGGAATGAGCATCACCAAGAGCTATATCGAGCTTATGGGCGGGACCGTGGAGGTTCAGAGTGAACTGAAGAAAGGGACCAGGTTCCTTATATCCCTTCCCTTTGAGATATACAATTCGGCTGGACAGAGTGAGAGAGAAGAAAGCGGTGCCAGGCTTGCCGGGACCAATATCCTTGTTGCCGAGGACAATGAGCTTAATATGGAGATCGCCCGTACCATGCTGATAAATGAGGGGGCTGTGGTAACGCCTGCCGAGAACGGGCTTGTGGCCCTGTCCCTGTTTGATTCTTCCAAGGAGAATACCTTCGATGCCATCCTTATGGATGTGGCCATGCCCGTCCTTGACGGTATAACCGTGACTAAGGAGATAAGGGCGAAAGTCCGTAATGACGCAAGAACCGTACCCATAATCGCCATGGTGGCAGGGTCCGATGCCGGAGATATAAGCGTATTGCTTGATGCGGGAATGAATGACTACATAAGTAAGCCTGTTGACGTAAACCAGCTTGTCAAGACCCTGCTTACGGTTATCAAGAAGCAGACAACGGAGCTGGCTCAGAGGCTTGACAAGGCCCTTAAGGATGCCAACACCGATGCCCTGACCGGGGTTAAGAACAGGAATGCCTTCGAGCTGGCCAAGAACAGGATAAATGTCGAGATAGAATCAGACGGCGCTCCCGAATTCGCCATTGTTGTATGCGATGTTAACGGCCTTAAGCATATAAATGACAATATCGGTCACGATGAGGGCAACAAGCTCCTGATAAACGCCTGCCGGCTCATATGTACCACCTTTAAGAGAAGCCCCGTATTCAGGATAGGCGGCGATGAGTTCGTGGTCATTTTAAGAAATGATGATTATGCGTCCAGAAATGGTTATATAAGCGACCTGGCCGGGATCATGACCGCCGAGAATTACGATCCTGAGGATTCGGCAAATGTATCCTTCGCCATAGGTATGGCGGAATTCATGCCCGGTGTCGATAAGGACTGCGATGATGTGTTCAAGCGGGCCGACGCGATGATGTATGAGCATAAAAAGGCCATCAAGGGTG
Organism: Lachnospiraceae bacterium UBA3641; assembly: GCA_002373875.1. GTDB lineage: Bacteria > Bacillota > Clostridia > Lachnospirales > Lachnospiraceae > UBA2868. Next base: position 21,592 of record DFKQ01000107.1, on the reverse strand, counting down.
AAGAAAATATAAGATGATGCCGATATATATATGTATAGTGAACGAATTTATAGTGAACGAATTTAATTCGTTCACTTTGCGCTCAATCGGTATAAGCTTATGCTCACGGGCGCAAGAGGAGTATGGATAAAGACGTTTAGGGGGTAACGGTATGAAAATAAGGAAGCGAATAGCCGCACTGCTTGCGGTAAGTATGGTAACGGGCCTGGTACATTCCGGCCCTGTTTTTGCTGCTTATGATCCCTCTGCCGGGGATATGTTCATCCTGCAGGAGTCAGGAGATATCGGGCCGGCAGAACCCTCGCGGGATATAGTGATCACACAGGAGGCTTCGGACATTACGGACGTGGAGCTCTCAGGGGATGCAGAGCTGATCGCAGATGAGGCGGCGGATGATATCCTGTATTCCGAAGAGGATGAAGGGAGTGGGGTCACACCGTATCCGGGAAGTGATGAAGCCTGCGAGAAGCTGAATACGGCACTAGGCGAAGGGGAGATGATGGCAGTCCTTTATCTGTGCGACGAATATCCCTTGAAAAATTCGCCTTCAGTCAGCGCGGAAAACATAGCCATGCTCCCGAGCGGTACAACCCTCTACCTTAAGAGCCTTACATATGAAGGGGGAACTTACTGGTTTTATGCAGGTGCCTACCTGACGGAAACGGAAGTTACCGGTTATATTCCGAAGGATAAGCTTATATGCCTTAATGAGGCTTATCTTGAATGGGAACAGACCATTTCGACCGCTTACGATAACGGCGGCGGGATAGGTCGTGACGGGGCGGGAGAGGCAGGCATTCCCGGTAAGGCCAGAGAGTCGGTCTATCGTTTTCCCGACAGCTACAGGGACAGCCTCCTTAAGATACTTTCATCCCATCCCAACTGGGTCTTTGTACCCCAGACGGTTGACTTAAGCCTTGAGGAAGCGGTAAATGCCCAGTATGCGGATAAGAACAGGAACTGGGTTTACTATACGGTCAAGGATGCCTATAAGGGAGGCAAGATAAACAACACCTGGTATTATGCCAGCAAGACCGGTCTTAATTACTACATGAATCCGGCCAATTTCGTGGGCTCCGAGCAGAATATCTTCATGTTCGAGCAGCTTACCTACAATGCTTCCTACCAGACAGAATCAGGCGTCAGGAGTGTGCTTAATGGAACCTTCATGAGCGGTGATATTCCGGGAGAGGGGAAGACCTATTCCGGGGCCTTCGCCGAGATAGGAAGTAAGCTGAAGGTAAGTCCCTACCATCTTGCGGCCAGGGTATATCAGGAGCAGGGAAAGGGTACCTCGCCCCTCATTTCCGGAACCTATCCGGGATACGAAGGATATTATAATTACTTTAATATACAGGCGACAGGGTCAGGCACTTCGGATATATACAGAAACGGTCTGTCCTATGCTAAGGGTCAGGGGTGGAACACAAGGTATAAGTCACTTGAAGGAGGAGCGAAGTTCGACTCTAAGAACTATATACTTGCGGGACAGGATACCCCCTATCTTGAGAAGTACAATGTAGTCAAGAAAACCTACTGGCACCAGTATATGCAGAATGCCTCGGCTCCCCTTACGGAAGCTCAGAAGGTTTATTCCATGTATAAGAACTCCGGTGCCCTTAATAATCCCTTCGTATTCAAGATACCCGTATACAAGGGAGATACGATATCACCGGCGCCCCCCATTAAGCCTGCTTATAAGATAAAGAATTCGCAGAAGTCGAACCTGTATTACACGATGGATACGGATGAGGCGGCAGCCCTTTACACGATCGAGGCTTCCGAGGAAATAATACAGATATGTCTTGATCCTGCTGTCGAGGAAACCCTTGCCGCAGGCACGAAGCCCTATTATACGGTTGATTCATATGATGATATGACGGGCCTTTTGAAGCTTAAGCCGGTCCTTTTGACCAATAAGAATTATACGAAGATCCAAAAGAAGGTGACTCTGAATATCACCTTTAAGGATTACGGGCAGATAACCTGTAAGCTGACCGTTCCCGTAATAAACAAGGCTCCTTCCATAAAGGTCAGTGGGGCCACCCTGTATAACGGCGCCTTTAACGGCAGGCTGGCACTGGCTCATGCGGGGCTTCCGGGGGATACAACCGTCTCCGTAAATCATGCCTTATTGACCGCAGCCTTAAATGATGACAGGACTGCCATAGATGTTGAAGCGGCGGGGCCCTTTAAGAGCGGGAGCCGTAAGCTTACCTTTATGTCGGATGCATGGAGGGCACCTGTGACAAGGTCGGTTACCATCAAGTATGTAGGGAATCCTGCAGCTGCCTATACCTTCAGCACCGGCGGTAAGATAAGGCTGTCAAGGCCTGATGATTCTTACATTAAGTACACCCCCAAAATGTCCTCCTTCCCGTCCCTGACGGTTGAAGAGGTCATCCTTGAAGGTGACAATGCCGGTCTGTTCACGGCAGAGCTTATTAAGAAGGGGGAACTTCTTCCGAATGGGAAGACGGTCACCGGCAGCGGGGGCGTTATCATCGTAAGGGCGGCAGATGAAGCGGAACTTATCGCCGGAAGTAAATATACGCTTGCGATAAGATCGATCCTGTCTAACGGTCTTGAGATCGTAAAGACTGTTACAGTCAAGCCGGCCAATTAGTGATCAGGGAGAGAAGCTTTGGGAATACTTAATTTTGACATATGCGCGCTGATAATTCTTACCATTCTGGCAGTTTCCATAGTTTCAAGGAAGATGTATCTGGGACGGTCCAACCGTCTGTTTGTTATCCTGCTGATAAGCATTGCCGTTTCGACAATAACGGACCTTCTGGCCGGAATGTTCGGTCCTGTCTTTAAGATCCGAAGTGATAACACCGCGATACGCGCATTGATCGACTATGTGTACTTTGTGGCACGGAACATAAGCCCGCTTATATATATCCTGTATGTGATATCCTATACCGGTGTATGGCATATCTATGTAAGGAACAGGCAGAAGTTCATTGCCATTCTGATACCCTGTATCTTCAGTCTGATCTTTATTCTGAGCAATCCTCTTACGGGCCTTATCTTTTATTTTGATGAGAAGCAGAATTACTGCAGGGGCAGCGGGAGCGTGATCATATATCTGATCGCAATAAGCTACATCATAGCCAGCAGTGTGATCATGATAAGGTTTCGCCGTCTGCTCACAAGGGATAAGTTCCTTGCCCTTATGAGCCAGCTTCCGGTAAGCCTTATAACCGTATTTCTGCAGCTTCTTATACCCGGGCTTTTTGTTGAGATGTTCGGTTCCGCGATCGTCGTTCTTATCATATCAACCATCCTTCAGAGGGGTGAGGAGATACTGGATCCCTTAAGCGGTGTGCAGTCCTACAATGCTTCCCTTGATGCCCTTAAGAAATCCTTCAACACGGGCAGGTCATTCCGGGTCATATACATAAGTATCATAAACAGCGGCAACCTCAGGACTTATCTGGGAATGGACAGGTTCAACATCATGCTTAAGGATGTAGGGACCAGGATAACAAGGACCTGCAATATCTACAGGCTTAAGAGCGATGTATACTATCTTCAGAACGGAACCTTTGCGATAATAACGGGCGAGCTCGACATGGAAGTCGTTTCAACGGCGGCAGCTTCGATTGTTGACGGTCTTAACAGGCCCTTTGAGCTTCAGCATTTTAAGATCGAGCCTGAATGTAAGAGCTGTGTTGTAAGATGTCCCGAGGATATTGATGACTATGAGGGCATCGTTAATTTCGAGAGAACGCTTAAGCAGGCCTTTGACAGGGATAAGCCTTCGGTTCTTTTGTCCGAAGTGATAAACAGTGATGATTTTAAGCTTAAGAGTGAGATTGATGACGTCATCGCGTCCGCAATAGAGCACAGGAACTTTCAGATGTATTATCAGCCCATATATTCGGCTAAGAGGATGAAGTTCGTATCGGCCGAAGCTCTTATACGTCTTATCGATGATAAGTACGGCTTCGTATCACCGGGACTCTTTATCCCTGCGGCCGAAGCCTCGGGAGCCATACATCAGATAGGTGACTATGTCCTTGATGCGGTGTGCAGGTTCATGGCAGGTCAGGATCTTAAGAAGATGGGACTTGAGTGCGTTGAGATCAACCTTTCTGTGGCCCAGTGCGTGGAATCGGATCTTGTGTCCAAGATACTGGATACACTTGATAAATATGACATTGACGTAAGCAGGGTTAATTTCGAGATAACCGAGACGGCGGCTGATTTCGATCCGACAATGGTTGACAGGAATGTTAACAGGCTGTCGCAGAAGGGGATAAAGTTCTCTCTTGATGACTACGGTACCGGTTATTCAAACATTAAGAGGGTGACAGCCCTTCCCATTGATCTTGTCAAGCTGGATAAGAGCTTCGTTGACGAGATGGACGATCCTCAGATGTGGATAGTCATAAAGAATACGGTCAATATGCTCCATGAGATGAAGAAGGATATACTCGTGGAGGGAGTTGAAGAGGAGAAGACCCTGAACCGGTTCTTAAACCTTGGCTGCGAATACATACAGGGTTATTATTTTTCAAGGCCCCTGCCCGAGAAGGAATTTATTAAGTTTATGCTGGAGCACAACGGATGATGGATGAAGAGCTTACGGTCCTTAAGACGGACCGCCTGACGTTACGCAGGATAACGGTTGAAGATGTTGACAGGTTATATGAGATATATGCGGCTCCCGGTATAACCGATTATATTGAACCCCTCTATGAAGACAGGGACGAAGAGATCGCCTATACCGAAGATTACATTAAATACCAGTACGGCTTTTACGGGTATGGCCTATGGATCGTGGTTGAGAATGATACCGGAAGGATAGTGGGCAGGGCCGGCCTTACCAACAGGGCAGGCTACCTTGAAGCGGAGCTGGCCTATGTCATAGAGAAGGAGAAACAGGGCAGGGGCTACGCCCAGGAAGCCCTCAGGGCCGTCATTGAGTATGCGAGGGAGGAACTGTATCTTGACAGCCTTAACTGCTTTATAATGCCGGGAAACGATATATCCCTTCACATATGTAAGAAGCTGGGCTTTACCTATATGGAGGATGCGGACATAGACGGGGTCATCATGCACCGCTATCACATGCCGCTGCAATAAGACAGACTCATACACAGCAATGCGGTTACATACCGATTTACGGGGACGATCATGAAAGAGAGAATACTTAAATACAGAACAGGAATAGATAAGCTCCTTGCGGACAATGATGAGAATACCGACTGGCAGGCCGTGCTTGAAGAGCATCTTACCCAGGTGAGCTTCTTCCAGCATGAGAGGCTCATACATCTTATAGTGACCGTGCTTTTTGCGATCCTTGAATTTATATGTGTTTCCACCTATATAATAAGCGGTGCAATATATGTTCTGGCCCTTATCGGAATACTTCTTGTCCTTCTTATCCCCTACATAATGCACTATTACCTGTTGGAGAATGAGACCCAGAAAATGTACGACCAGTACGACAGGATATTAGAGCACATCCGTTGACCGCCGGTTTATCCCCTTTACCAGGGTGGTAAGATACCTGTTGTCCCATGTGCTCGTGAGCATCTGAACATATCGCCGCATGCTTAAACCAGCTCCTTTTTTATCGCATCAAGAAGGTCTGAATATTCGGTAAACGCCGGATACTGCGGATGATCCTTTATTATCTGTTCGGTGCTTCGAAACAGGAAGCCTGCCTTGCCGGCTTCTATCATTCCGAGATCATTGAAGGAATCACCGGCAGCGATGGTGTCAAATCCCATCGACTGAAGGGCCTTTACCGTTGTGAGCTTGCTCTTTTCGCACCTCATCCTGTAGCCGGTTATCTTACCGTCCTGTGCTACTTCAAGTGTGTTGCAGAATATGGTGGGCCATCCGAGCTTCTTCATAAGGGGGCCGGCGAACTGGGTGAAGGTGTCGCTTATGATTATGACCTGAGTAAGGCTTCTCAATTCATCAAGGAATTCCCCGGCACCCGGGAAGGGATCTATGGTGGCTATGGTATCCTGTATCTGTTTAAGCAAGAGACCGTGTTCGTTTAAGATACCTATCCTGTACTTCATGAGCTTGTCATAATCAGGCTCGTCCCTTGTTGTCCGGCGAAGCTCCGGGATCCCGGTCGCTTCCGAGAATGCTATCCATATTTCGGGGACAAGTACCCCTTCAAGGTCAAGACATACTATTTCCATCATTTATCTCCTTATTATCTGGTCTGTATCAGAAGATACACAGAATAGTATAGCATACTGTAAAAAGCTTTTTCAATAATTGTTCGTGCCATGCCGGGCAAAGCGAAGAATCTTTTGTGACAAAAGTTTCGACTTGTGATAAAATATAACTTGGGTGGGGAGAAGTCGAAAGGCAGAAAATGTACGATCGTCATAAACCTATAATCAAATGGTACGAATATGATGCGAGCAAGCTCTATAAGACTGCCGAATCCGAGGACCCTGCCGGAGAGGCTAAGGCTGAGGAAGCCGTGCCGGCGGATGATAACGGGTCCCTGACAGATGCTGTGGAAGCAGCAGGCGGGGAGGACGCCCCGTTAACGGGTTCCGAGCTTGATGATGAGGTTGCCCGTATAATGGCAGCCTTTTCGGGAGCCAAGCAGAACGACGTGGATGATGTTTTTGCGATGATGGCTGCACAGGCACAGGAGGATGGAACCGCAGAGCCTGCCAGGTCTTCTGCTGCCTCCGATGAAGAGGAACTTCTTGCATCCATTCTTGCTCCCAGACAGAACGGAGTTGATGATCTCGTGGCGAAGGCAAGGGAAGGATGAAGAGGGGACTGATCAGTAAACTGACCGATCCGCAGGAAGTGGGCATACGGGATGAGCTTTTGGCCATGCCGGAGGGAACGATGCAGTTAAGCTATGCCCCCATTCTTATAAATCTGGCAGGATTTATGATCGGGTATTATCTTTTTAAGGACCGGTTCGATAACATGATCGGTTGTTTTTTGTGGTATGTTGTCCTGCCGGGCCTGTTTAACGTCTTATCCGTTACCTTTTACAGGATATTCAGCAGAAGGACCCGTAACAGAAATCCCGAATATTATGAAAGCTACAGATACATTATTCCGGGCGCACATATTTATCTCTTCGCGTATTCCTATATAGTTGTTATATACAGGTCGATCCCGCAGGTGTGGATCATAAGCTTCATACCTGTTCTGCTCGCATGTTATTACAGGGGAACCCGCTGGTTTAAGGTTCAGTCCCTGCTTCAGTGCATGTTTCTTGCTTTTATGTTTTTAACCGGGGATATCAGCTTGCCGTATGACATAGATGAACCCTCACACTTTGCAAGGGGCGTATTCTTCGCCATGGTAATGCTCCAGTTCTCCCATGCCCTGTTCGGTCAGGATTTCCTTAAGCGCAGGGTATATGCCGGCATCTCGAAAAGAGAAGCGGGAATGGAGGCAAGGAGGGTTTTTGAAGCCAATCTGAGTAATGACTGCCAGCCCTATCTTGATACGATCACTGCGGCGGCTTCGGCCATACTTGAGGCTGATGAGGAAGAGGCAGTCCATGAATACGCGGGTAAGCTTGCTCATGCGGCGCAGGTACTTAAGGAGGCTGTCGGTGAAGGCAAACAGTGAAAATCGCATTTTCTCAGGTATGGTCAGCGGCAGTCTTGTTCATACGATAGGCATGCCGGTCCTTTGGTTCATCTGTATAAAAAACAATACTGCGGACCCTTCACTTGCCTTTGTCTGGTATGTGGTATGTCCGGTGTTGACACATGATCTTGCGCTTTTTGTTTCTGTGGTCATGAACGGACTCAGGAAGAAGGGAAGGCTTAAGGAGGAAATATATGAAATGGCAATGGCCTTTATATATGTCGGTATATGCTGCGCCAATTATGTACTCCTTCGCAGGTTTGACCTGTCCTTCCTGATCATGGTCCTTCCCGTCATAATGCTTTTGCTCGAACACAGGAATGTCAGAAGTGTTTCCCATGTTCTTATCCTGATAGCCTTCTACGAGTGCATGCAGTTTTTGCCCGATCTTATGAGGGGCGAGCCTGCCGTGAGTCTTACGCCCATGGCTCAGATGATATTCGGTATCTGTGTATCTGCCTGCATCATGTACTTATTATGGGCAACAAAGGATGTCTATGCCTACTCCTTTAAAAAGAAGTATGAGAGTGAGCTTAAGCTGAAAACCTACGGGGACTTTCTCCAAAGGAAGAATCAGGATGTCTGCAAGGCAGTTCATAATGTGAAGGCTACTGGTGAACTGATCCTGCGCAATAATGTTTCATCCGCCGGTGCTTCTTACGTGATGCGGGTCATGGAGGCCTGTGACAGGATCGTGGAGCGGGTAGACATGATCCTTGAAACCTCCAGGGCTGAGCTTTTGTGGATGAATAAGCTCTTGGAAAGGCCAAGGGAGGAGGGGGAAAGGGAACCCCCTGATGACGGGACCTATCTGTATGCTCCGGGAGCATGTGTGCTGGTGGTGGATGACTCTGCGGAAGCCCTCAACCTTGTGCGGGCCCTGCTGTCAAGAACCGGCATGAAGATAGATACGGCTGTTACGGGGGCGGAGGCCCTTAAGAAGATAAGCTATAATTATTACAACCTTATCGTGCTTGACGGGGTCCTGCCGGATATGAGCGCGGTCCAGTTGATAAGAAGGATCAAGACGGGGAACAGCGTTAATACGGACAAGCCTGTTATCGCATGCACCGGCGGCAACCGGGATTACGTAAGGGAGATGTATTTAAGCGAAGGATTTGCGGATGTTGTTATGAAGCCCCTGTCGGGTGAGCAGATAGAGAGGCTTATGGAGAAGCATCTTCCGGACAGGCTGGTAAGCAGGAGGAGGGACGAAACCAATGATCACGATAAAAGATGTGGCCGAGAGGTCGGGAGTGGCAATATCAACGGTATCCAAGGTGCTCAATAATTATCCCTATGTCAGTGAGGAGACCAGGCGCAGGGTACGTGAAGCCATACATGAGCTCAACTACATACCCAATACCATTGCGGCCGCTCTGTCATCCAAGCAGACGGCCCGCACGGCCCTGCTGATCAATTTAAACACGGGAACCCAGGTTATTGATGAGATAACCCTCCAGTATATCCACGGGGCCCTGTATGCGGCCAGAGAGGCCGATATTGAGATAATCACCATCTTCCTGTCCATGATCGCGCATATGACGCCCGAGGAGATCACAAGATACCTCCAGTCCCAGGGAATATCGGGCCTTATCATATGCGGAATGACAAGGGAGGATAAATACCTTAAGGAGCTTGTAGACAGCATGGTTTTCAAGTGTGTTCTTGTGGATGTTCCTTATGTTAATGAGACCACCTCCTGTATCGGTGTTGATAATGAAAAAGCCCAATATGATGTGGCGAAGAAGACCGTGACCGAAAATAAGGTGAAGAGTGTCCTGTATATAGCCGGTAAACAGGATGCCTTTGTGACGACCGAGAGACTGGCAGGCATGAAGAGGCTGGCTGATGAGACAGGGATCAGGCTGTTTGTAAGATGTGGGGAATTCTCGGAGCGTAAGGCCAGAGAGCTTGCCTTCAGGTACGCCAGGAAGAAGGATGCCGTAGTGGCGGCCTCCGATCTTATGGCCATAGGGGCCATGAACGCGCTCATAGAAATGGATATATTCAGGCCGGTGTGCGGCTTCGACGGGATCACCCTTATGGGCTACGTGGGCAAGCAGATGAATACGGTCCGTCAGGACTTCTATAATATCGCATCCTCGGCGGTCCGGGAGTTGAAACGGCTGTTTGAGGGCGGAACGGGCCGGCGGGTAAAGACAAAGCACAGGCTTGTTAAGCTGTACTATGAGGATGTTATAATATGATCAAAGGGTTAAAATCCTGTCAACACCATATAAAAGAGTAGTTTTATAGGTTCAAGTAAGATCCGGCAGAATGTAATAGGTGATAAAATAAATAAGGTAGATATGGAGCGGGTAGAAGGCGTAGAAGATGTATTTGCGCTTAAGCCCGCGTTTTCCGTTGTAGAGAAAGATCGGGACAACAGCGGTTATCGCCCAGGGCTCCCACAAAAAGGCGAGGGCCGTTCCCAGACAGGTGAGGATCTTGCTGCTATGTAACAGGTAGATGATGACGATAGCCAGTACGCCCTTGTAGCCGTAGTCGGTCTTAAGCATATGGGCGAGAAGACAACCGAGTGATACTGCGGCAATGGTAAGTACGGATATGATATCGGGCCTGGCATTGAAACGGATCTTGATCTGCGAGACGGCTGTAATGGTGAGCAGGGATATGGCAAGGGTCATGAAGACGTTCTGATGCCCGGGATCAAGATGCCTGCTTGATGCCAGAAGGTTGAAGGCGTGCTCCGACAACAGGCACATGACTGTAAGACGCAGCAGGTATTTCAACCGGTTTCTTGTATGGAAGAAGCCTTCGACAAGGAGGAAGCAGAAGATGGGGAAGGCCATACGGCCGATGTTCCGGCCCAGCCGGTATAATCCCTGCCAGTGCATGATGCTGCCGTAATCAAGCGTACTCAGGTAATCCCGGTACTTATGCCACAGTATAAGAGCGGCGTGATCCGTGAACATACTGATACAGGCTATGATCTTCAGGGTGGATCCTGACAAGAGCCCGGTTTTCTTCATGATATTGTCGTAAGTATTTATATCATTCATGCATAGTGATTATAACCAATCATATAGTAAAATTAAAGGTATAAATCATCTTTTTTTGATCTGCCATTTCCATCTGTTGCGCTTGCGCCTGCCCATTAAGATTGATATACTGTCAGAGTGTGAGGTATCTGCTGATGAAGAAACGCTTTTTAAGGCTTACAATATTGGGACTGGGCATGACGGCTCTGCTGACCGGATGCAGTTTAAAGGGAGGGTCTGCCTCAAACCTTGATCTGGGTATGGATGCCATTGAGGCTCAGGAATACGGTGAAGCGATCACCTGCTTAAACAGGGCTCTTGCGGAGGGTGAAAGCGAACGCCTTGTATACAGGGGTCTTGGAATCGCGCACATGGGTCTTTCCGAATATGATGAGGCCGTGGATGACTTTATGAAATCCTTAAATGGAAGCAACGGTCTTGTTGACAGGATGGATTACGACATTAACTACTATATGGCCATGGCCCAGTATAAGTCCGGAGATCTGGATGCGGCCCTTGATACCTACGATGCCATCCTGGGACTGGATGATGGGCAGGCTGAGGCGCATTTTCTCCGCGGCCGCATAGAGCTTCTTAAAAACGATAAGGACGCGGCCCTTGCTGATTTTGACAGGGCAGTTGAGCTTAAGCCATCCGATTACGACCTCTATATAAATATTTATGAAGCCCTTGATGAGGCAGGGGATAAGCAGGACGGTGAGAACTACATAAACATGGCTCTTGAGAAGAACGGTAAGATGACCGATTACCAGTCGGGCCTGTTTTCCTATTACCTGGGGAAGTATGAAGAGGCCAGGCAGTCCCTGGAGGCGGCCAGGAAGGGGGAGGATGACAATGACAGGCTCATCCTTTATCTGGGAAGGTCCTACGAAGCCCTGGGGGATATGAATTACGCCGCCACCCTGTACAGGGAATATCTTGAGAAGGACCCTGATTGCGCATCCATCTACAATGAAGAGGGGCTTATGTACCTTAAGCAGGAGGAATACATGAAGGCTCTGACGGCATTCGAAAACGGCAAGGCCCTGAACGATCCTTCCTACAATCAGAGCCTTATGTTCAATGAGGCAGTCACCTACGAGTACCTGCTTGACTTCAAAAAGGCTGCCGTTCTGATGAAGGAATACCTCGAGAAATATCCGGACGATGAAGAAGCTCAGCGGGAATATATTTTCCTGAGCACGAGATAGTGTAATTTTGTTAGAATTATACAAATGACCCAATCGGTCAATATAATTTTGACTGAAAATTATTGACTCCCTCCCCCACTGTTAAGGTGTGTGGAGGGATTTTTTTGACTTGAAAAAAGTGCATAATAAGGTTGACATAAGAACCACAATATATAGTGTATGTATCAAAAAAGCCACATAATATCTTGTGCTTTGACGTTGACTTTTAAATACCCCGATGCTATACTGAGTCCAGTCGCGGTTTTGACTGTTTCGGACTAAGCCGCGGATTTTTTGTCAGTTTTTATAAATAAATACAATGGGATGATGATAATGAAAGAAAGAGAAAAAGGGGAGGAGTTTAAGGGATGTTAAGTGTTGTGAAGAGGGATGGAGAGATCGCTGACTTTAATATAAGCAAGATCAGCAGCGCGATCATGAAGGCTTTTGATGCCTGTGAGAAGCAGTATAATAATGATATGATCGACCTGCTCTCACTCCGTGTTACTTCCGATTTCCAGAAGAAGATGGAAGGGGACAGGATATGTATCGAGGATGTCCAGGACTCTGTTGAGACGGTTCTTGAGCAGGCAGGCTACACCGAGGTGGCGAAGGCCTACATCTTATATCGCAAGCAGCGTGAGAAGATGAGGAACATGAAGTCTACCATCCTTGACTATAAGGATGTGGTAAACAGCTATGTTAAGGTTGAGGACTGGAGGGTTAAGGAGAACTCGACCGTTACCTATTCGGTAGGCGGACTTATATTAAGTAATTCCGGGGCTGTTACCGCCAATTACTGGCTTTCCGAGATCTATGACCAGGAGATAGCCGATGCCCATCGCAATGCGGACATCCATATCCATGATCTGTCCATGCTTACGGGCTACTGCGCAGGCTGGTCCCTTAAGCAGCTTATACAGGAGGGCCTTGGAGGCATTAACGGCAAGATCACTTCCGCACCTGCTTCCCATCTGTCGGTTCTGTGCAACCAGATGGTCAATTTCCTTGGAATAATGCAGAATGAGTGGGCAGGAGCCCAGGCATTCTCTTCATTTGATACATATCTTGCACCCTTTGTTAAGGTGGACAACCTAAGCTACAGGGAGGTCAAGAAATGCATCGAGGCATTTGTATACGGTGTGAATACACCCAGCCGCTGGGGAACCCAGGCTCCTTTCTCGAATATAACCTTGGACTGGACGGTTCCGAATGACCTTGCCGAGCTTCCCGCTATCGTAGGCGGTAAGGAGATGGATTTTAAGTATAAGGACTGCAAGGCCGAAATGGACATGGTCAATAAGGCATTCATTGAGATCATGATCGAGGGTGATGCCAACGGCCGTGGCTTCCAGTACCCTATTCCCACCTATTCCATAACCAGTGATTTCGACTGGTCGGATACCGAGAACAACAGGCTTCTCTTCGAGATGACCGCGAAGTACGGTACGCCTTATTTCTCGAATTACATAAACAGCGATATGGAGCCCAGTGACGTTCGTTCCATGTGCTGCCGTCTCCGTCTTGACCTTCGTGAGCTCCGCAAGAAGACAGGTGGTTTCTTTGGCTCGGGCGAGTCAACCGGATCGGTTGGTGTCGTTACCATAAACATGCCCAGGATCGCTTATCTTGCGGCCAATAAGGATGACTTCTACAAGAGGCTCAACAGGCTCATGGATATTTCGGCCCGCAGCCTTAAGATAAAGAGGGGCGTTATAAGCAAGCTCCTTGATGAAGGCTTGTATCCCTACACCAAGAGGTATCTGGGTAACTTCGACAATCACTTCTCAACCATCGGTCTTATCGGTATGAATGAGGTCGGCCTTAATGCCAACTGGCTCCGTGCCGACATGACTGACAGAAGAACCCAGGAGTTTACCAAGGAAGTTCTTAATCACATGCGTAACCGTCTTGCCGACTACCAGGAGCAGTACGGCGATCTGTATAACCTTGAGGCCACACCTGCTGAGTCAACGACCTACAGGCTGGCCAAGCATGATAAGAAGCGCTGGCCCAATATCAAGACAGCCGGCAATCCCGGGGATACGCCTTATTACACAAACAGTTCGCATCTTCCTGTTGATTATACTACCGATATCTTCGATGCTCTGGATATACAGGATGATCTTCAGACTCTGTATACATCGGGAACCGTATTCCATGCCTTTCTCGGCGAGAAGCTTCCCGACTGGAAGGCAGCGGCATCTTTGGTTCGTAAGATAGCCCAGAATTACAAGCTTCCTTATTATACGATGTCTCCTACCTATTCTGTATGTAAGGATCATGGTTATCTTGCGGGTGAGCAGAAGACCTGCCCTCACTGCGGTGCGGTTACGGAGGTTTACTCCCGCATAACGGGCTATTACAGGCCGGTACAGAACTGGAATGACGGTAAGGCTCAGGAGTACAAGAACAGGGTTGTTTACGATATCGAGAATTCATCCCTTAAGCGGCCTCTGTCAACGGTTGTAACCTTAAGCACCCAGGATGATAAGAAGGAAGTAAGCTTCGAACCGGCAGCCAATATCAAGTACCTCTTCACGACCAGGACATGCCCCAACTGCTCTCAGGCAAGGGAGGTTCTTAAGAATGAGAAGTATGTTCTCATAGATGCCGAGGAGAACATGGAGCTTGCGAGGAAGTACGGAGTGATGCAGGCCCCCACGCTGGTTGTTGTAAATGGCAGTGAATACAAGAAATACGCTAATCTATCCAATATAACCAAATACGCTGAAGAGCATTCACCTCTGGTTGTTGTTCCATATTGATATGTGCATTAAATATTTATAAGGAGGGCTGCGGCATTAGCTGCAGCCCTGTTCGGCAAGGAGTTTCTTGAAGGAAATCTTGTGATGTGATACACTGGGTCAGTGATAATATAAATATTATAGTAAACGAAACAGATTCGTTCACTATAAGGAGGACAGGATGATCAACAAACTTATAGAAAACATCAAGCAGACCAACGCCCCTATAGTAGTGGGTCTGGATCCTAAGATGGAGTTCATACCGGGGCATATTAAGGAAGCGGCTTTTAAGGAATACGGCGAAACGCTTGAGGGCGCAGGAGAAGCCATATGGCAGTTTAACAAGGGAATAATAGACGCCGTATACGATCTTATCCCGGCGGTGAAGCCTCAGATAGCCATGTATGAGCAGTTCGGGATTCCCGGTCTTATTGCATTTAAGAAGACGGTTGAATACTGTAAGGAGAGGGATCTGGTGGTCATAGGAGACATCAAGCGCGGTGACATAGGCTCTACCAGTGAAGCCTATGCCGTGGGCCATCTGGGTAAGGTAACTGTCGGGTCAGAATCATACTACGGCTTTGATGAGGACTTCGTTACGGTCAATCCGTATCTGGGCTCTGACGGTGTCAAGCCCTTTATCAATGTATGCCGGGAAGAGAAGAAGGGTATATTTGTTCTCGTTAAGACTTCCAATCCGAGTTCCGGTGAGTTCCAGGACAGGAAGCTTAAGGATGCGGATGACCGTCCCCTCTATGAGATAGTGGGCGAGCAGGTGGCAAGATGGGGTGAGAGCTTAATGGGTGATGAGTATTCCTACGTGGGTGCGGTCGTGGGTGCGACCTATCCCGAGCAGGGTAAGATATTGAGGGAACTCATGCCCAAAACCTACATACTGGTACCGGGCTACGGAGCTCAGGGCGGTAAGGGTGCCGATCTTAAGCACTTCTTTAATAAGGATGGGCTGGGTGCAATAATCAATTCATCAAGAGGGATCATTGCTGCCTATACGAATGACAGATATTATAAATACGGTGAAGCGGGCTATGCCGATGCATCCCGTGCCGCCGTTATAGATATGAGGAAGGACATCGCCGAAAATGCCCTGTAAAATAAGGCAGTAAATCGGAGAAAATGAAACATAATAACAACAAACTTATAAAAACCTACCTCACCCTGGCCCTTCCGACGGTGATAGAGCAGTTCCTTTCGACCCTGCTCCAATACGTTGATACGGCAATGGTGGGACATCTGGGGGCAGAAGCAACTGCCTCCATTTCTTTGAGCACAACCTACAGTTGGTTCTTCGGCAGCATCATGGGCGGTATAGGAATGGGATTTTTATCCTATATCGCCAGGGCGATAGGTGAGAAGAATGAGTACAATATCCGCCATGCCCTTGGGATGTCTCTTGTGACTGCCCTTGCATTAGGTCTTGTACTTACCCTGGTAACTGAAGCCATCGCGCCCTTTATCCCGGTATGGATGGGAGCGGATGAGGCGATAAGATATACGGGAACCCTGTATTTTCGGATCATCAATACAACCATGATCTTAAGGTCCTGTCTCTTTATACTGGCATGTGTACTTCGTTCTACCGGGGATTCCCGGACCCCTATGAAGATAAACCTGTCGGTGAATGTACTGAATATATTTCTTAATTACCTGTTTATCTATGTGCTTTCATACGGAGCCGTGGGAGCCGGTATCGCGACTGCCATATCTTACGGTATCGGCGGTATCCTGATCCTTTTTGCTTTTGCCCGGAATCCCTACGTATGTATTAAGAAGGAATATTTAAGACCTGAGAAGAGGGTCCTTGCCGATGCGCTTGCCATAGGTATACCGGCCATGATAACCAGAATGATATCCTGCCTTGGCCATATAGTGGCAACGAGCTTCGTTTCGGCAATGGGGACGGTGGTGTTCGCGGCCCATTCCATCGCAATAACCGCGGAGCAGTTATTCTATATACCGGGCTACGGGATGCAGGCGGCAACCTCGACCCTTATCGGAAACGCGGTGGGTGAAAGGGACAGGGATAAGGAAATAAAGGTGGCGAAGATATCCTTATGGTTTGTCATAAGTCTGATGCTGGCAGCCGGTATACTTCTGTATATCTTCGCAGGTCCGCTCATGAGCATCTTTACGGTGAATACTGAGGTGATACAGACAGGAACGTCGCTGCTTAAGATAGTGGCCTTTACCGAGCCCATGTACGGAGCCTATATAGTCATGGACGGTATATATGTGGGGCTTGGCAGGACTAAGATTCCTATGTTCATTGAGCTTATCGGGCATTGGGGGATAAGGATACTGATAGCCAGTATCCTCATCAACTGTTACGGGGCCGGTATCAGGGAATACTGGTATTGCATGATCGCCGATAATATCTGCAAGTCCCTTCTTCTTGCGGCCGGTCTGCTCTTCATTAACGGAAACAGGAAAAAATCTATATACTAAATTCTGCACGACGTGTTATAATGAAGCGAATGTGACAGGATGTTTTTTACTTGATCTTAAGGAGGTAAAGTATAATGATAAAGAAATTAATGACAGGCTTTTTGGCGGCTGCGGTGGTTATGGGAACCCTATCGGGATGTGCGGGCATGGATGGCATGAACATAAACATAAATGATCCGGAAAAGCTTGCGGGAATGATCACCGATGAGCTTAAGGATGCCAGCCTGAACCAGACTGATGAAGCGGAAGTAGCGCTTGAGTACTGGAGCGAGGGCTCCGAAGCGGCCGCTTCAATAAGGGATTATGTTGAGAAGGTAACGGATGAGGATTCGGATGCCTTTATACCTGTTGAAGACCGTATCGCGGTTTTCGATCTTGACGGCACCCTTATGGGTGAACTGTATCCGTCTTATTTCGAGTATATGATGTTTATCCACAGGGCGCTGGATGATGAAAGCTATGAAGCACCGGAGGATATGAAGGAATTCGCTCAGGCTCTTAACATGGCCGTGCATAAGGAAGGAGATATGCCGGATAATTCCGAGAGGCTTCATGCTAAATTCGCCGGACTTTCCTACAAGGGCATGACGCCGGATGAGCTTAAGGAATATACGAGGGAATTTATGAAATCAGAGGCTGAGGGATTTAACAATCTTAAGAGGGGTGATGCCTTCTATAAGCCTATGGTTTCACTTGTCAGGTATCTTGATGCCCATGATTTTCAGTGTTATGTGGTCTCGGGATCCGACAGGACCGTAGTCCGTGCCCTTATTGAAGACCTGCTTCCCATACCGGAGAACAGGGTAATAGGTATGACCTATACCAGGGTGGCTTCGGGTCAGGAGGATAAGGACGGACTTGATTACCAGTATCAGCCGGAGGATAAGGTCATTCTGGGAGGAGATCTGGTTATCAAGACCATCAAGATGAACAAGGTCAGCAAGATATCCGAGGAGATCGGCAAGGTTCCCGTGCTTGCCTTCGGCAATACCTCAGGGGATATGTCCATGCAGCAGTATACCCTGAACAATGATAAATACGAGAGTCAGGCTTACATGGTCCTGTGTGATGACTTTGAGAGGGAATACGGCAATCAGGAGAAGGTCGATACGCTTACCAAGTGGTGTGATGAGCACGGGGTCAAGACCATATCCATGGCCATGGATTTCGCCACTATTTACGGAGATGACGTAACGGTAAACAGAGAAGCCGAGAATAAGATATTTGAGATCACCATGCCTGAGGACCTTGACGGTACCTATGATGTAAAGAGCTATAAGAACGGATATGCCGTATATGACAAGGAAGCGGAGGATGCAGGCTTTGGCGGTTATGCTTTCTCGGTTTATGCATACGAGAACCCTTCCGACTATGCGGGCGGCATGGATGAGAAGGTCGGCGAGATCAAGGATGGAGACAAGACCCTCTATGATATAGTCGTTGAGTATCCTTCGGATGTCCAGTATGATTATCAGAAGTATACGGATAAGATGCCTGAGTCTTATGAGAAGCTCTATGACGGAGCTGAGGATATAGTTAAGACCCTTGATCCCATTGAGGAGGGTGACTTTGAATGGGGTGCAGGCTGTAAGGGTGAGGACCTTTACGGTGACGTTATTGAGAAGTTTAAGACCGCAATGGAGGAAAAGTGGGACAGCAACAAGCTTGAGGAAGAGGATATGAGCCCTGAGTACAATGCGGTTACGGTTGCCTACGGCGGCGACGCGATGAGCAAGGTGGGTTACGCCTATATGGACCTTAACAACGACGGGGTGGAAGAGCTCATGGTCGGCGAGATCGCAGAGGGCGATCTTAAGGGTACGATCTATGATATCTATACCATCGTAGACAGGAAGCCTGCCCATGTTGTGTCCGGGTCGGCCAGGGACAGGTATTATGCGCTTGAATACGGTATGATCTGCAACGAGTATTCGGGTGGTGCGGACCTTACCGGCTGGCAGACCTACGATATAGAACCCAATACAGTCAACCTTCTTCCCCAGCTTGGCGTTAAGGAGGATGGTTACGAGGATAAGGATAATCCCTGGTTTGTAAATTACGGTTCGTCTGATGAGGAGTGGGAGAAGATCGATGAAGAGAAGTTCGATGAATATAAGTCAAGGCTTGTCTATGTAAGGCCTGATTTTACGCCTCTTTCCAAATAAGGATCATCCGGTTGCAACGAAAATTATAAAATTATGTTTTAAACGGTCCGAGTTGTGCTATAATAACTCGGACTGTTTTTTTACATATTATTTTGTAATGAGGTATTACTATGTTAACTAAAAGAGACGACGTCAGAAATATTGCAATAATAGCCCATGTAGATCACGGCAAGACAACCCTTGTTGATGAGCTGCTTAAGCAGAGCGGGGTATTCAGGGAGAATCAGGAGGTGGCCGAGCGCGTCATGGACTCCAATGATATAGAGCGTGAACGCGGTATAACGATCCTCAGCAAAAATACGGCGGTAACCTATAAGAATACCAAGATAAACATCATAGATACACCGGGACACGCGGATTTCGGAGGAGAGGTTGAGCGTGTCCTTAAGATGGTGGACGGGGCTGTCCTTGTAGTGGATGCCTTCGAGGGGACCATGCCCCAGACCAAGTTCGTGCTTAAGAAGGCCCTGGCCCTTAAGCTTCCGGTTATCGTATGTGTCAATAAGATAGACAGGCCCGAAGCAAGATGCAGCGAGGTGGTTGACGAGGTTCTTGAACTCTTTATGGATCTTGATGCGGATGATAAGCAGCTTGACTGTCCCTTTATCTATGCATCCGCCAAGAATGGCCAGTCGGGAACGGATCCTTCAAATGTGGGTCCCACAATGGAGCCCTTATTTGAGGCGATAGTTGACTACATTCCGGCGCCCGTCGGCGATAAGGAGGCCGGTACCCAGGTCCTTATAAGCACCATAGATTACAATGAGTATGTCGGCCGCATCGGTGTGGGTAAGGTATCGAACGGTGTTATAAGCGTTAATGAAGAGGTTGTTATCGTAAATGCCCATGAGCCGGAGAAACAGAAGAAGGTTAAGGTTTCTTCATTATATGAATACGACGGGCTTAACAAGGTTGCGGTCAAGGAGGCAACTGTCGGATCCATAGTTGCCATCTCGGGAATAGCGGACATCCATATAGGAGATACCCTGTGCGCTCCCGATGCTATAGACCCAATCCCCTTCCAGAAGATATCGGAGCCTACGATAGCCATGAACTTCATGGTGAATGATTCTCCCTTTGCGGGCCAGGAGGGTAAGTATGTGACCTCAAGGCACATAAGGGACAGGCTCTTTAAGGAGCTTAACACAGATGTGTCCCTGCGTGTTGAAGAGACCGATTCCGCCGACTGCTTCAAGGTTTCGGGTCGTGGTGAGCTCCACTTGTCGGTGCTTATCGAGAACATGAGGCGTGAAGGCTATGAATTTGCCGTGAGCAAGGCGGAGGTTCTTTACCGGACTGACTCTAAGGGCCGGAAGACCGAGCCCATGGAGGTGGCATACATTGATGTGCCTGAGGAATTCACGGGTATTGTCATTGAGAAGTTGGGACAGCGTAAGGGTGAGCTTCAGAACATGACTCCCATAACGGGCGGCTATACAAGACTTGAGTTCTCCATTCCCGCCCGCGGCCTCATCGGCTACCGCGGCGAGTTCATGACCGATACCAAGGGAAACGGAATAATAAATACGATCTTCGACGAGTATGCACCCTATAAGGGTGATATCCAGTACCGCAAGCAGGGGTCCCTCATTTCATTCGAAACGGGAGAGTCAATTACCTACGGTCTCTTCAATGCCCAGGAGCGGGGAACCCTCTTCATAGGCCCGGGTGAGAAGGTCTATGCCGGAATGGTCATCGGCCAGAACGGCAAGCCCGAAGATGTTGAGATAAATGTCTGCAAGAAGAAACAGCTTACCAATACCCGTGCGTCGGGCTCGGATGAGGCCCTCCGCCTTACGCCTCCTAAGATATTAAGCCTTGAGCAGGCCCTTGAGTTCATCGATGCGGACGAGCTTCTGGAGATAACACCCGAGAACCTGCGTATAAGAAAGAAGATCCTCGATCCCACCCTGCGTAAGCGGGCAGGCTTCCGCAAGGAATAGAGCAGGTATTACAGATACAGAACAGCCATGACTGACGCATGGCTGTTTTTTGTGCAGAGCACTTAGTGAGGTGTTTTCGAGCTTAGTGCGAGCCAGTCATCGACACTTAATGAGGTATTATCGAATTTAGTGGATATGACAAGCAGAGCACTTAGTGAGGTATTTTCGAACTTAGTGCGAGCCAGTCATCGACACTTAATGAGGTGTTATCGAATTTAGTGGAGATGACCGACCGGGTCAATACTACCGTTTATCCTCCCATTCACCTTCAAATCCTTGAATTATCACGTATCACTAAATATATGATACAAACAATACGCCCATACTTGACAAAACAACATGAGGGGAATAGAATGTTATCATGTTCTAAATGCATAATTGTGTGGTTTTTTGGAATGCAGGCAACCGGCAGGAAATCATAGGATGGTAAGACAGGCCGGCTGGGAGATTGATCGGCGGCGAGATGTAATG
>DFKQ01000050.1 GCA_002373875.1 Lachnospiraceae bacterium UBA3641 | reverse complement strand
CCAACAAGAAGAAGGAAGAAAAGATAAAGGAGCTCCAGGAGTTCATATCACGTTTCTCGGCCAACGCCTCCAAGAGCAAACAGGCAACCTCCCGTAAACGTGCCCTTGAAAAGATCGAGCTTGATGAGATCAAGCCAAGTTCACGTAAATATCCCTATATCGACTTCAGGCCCGACAGGGAGATCGGAAACGAAGTACTTACAGTGGAGGGATTAAGCAAGACTATAGACGGTGTTAAGGTCCTTGATAATATATCCTTCATTCTGGGCCGTGAAGATAAGGTAGCCTTTGTCGGAGGCAACGAGCTTGCCAAGACCACTCTCTTTAAGATACTTATGGGTGAAACAGAACCCGATGAGGGAAGCTTCAAATGGGGTGTTACGACATCTCAGGCTTACTTCCCCAAGGATTCAACAAGGGAATTCGATAATGACTTAACCATAACGGACTGGCTTATGGGTTACTCTCCCGTCAAGGACGTAACCTATGTCCGCGGTTTTTTGGGAAGGATGCTCTTTCCCGGAGAAGATGGCGTCAAGAAGGTTAAGATATTGTCCGGAGGCGAGAAGGTTAGATGTCTTCTGTCCAAGATGATGATATCCGGTGCCAATATTCTCATACTTGATGAGCCCACCAACCACCTTGACATGGAATCGATAACTGCCCTGAATAACGGACTTATTAAGTTCCCGGGTGTGATCCTGTTTTCCTCTCATGATCATCAGTTTGTCGAGACAACAGCTAACAGGATCATGGAGATACTGCCCGATGGCAGCCTTATCGATAAGATAACAACTTATGATGAATACCTTGCAAATGATGAGATGGCCAGGAAGCGTACCGTATATACCGCCAACAGGGAAGATGACGATAACTGATGAGCAAGAAGATACTCTTTACCGATCTTGACGGTACCCTGCTTGATTCAGACAAAAACATAAGCCCCGGCAATCTGAACGCAATAGATAAAATGATCAGGCAGGGGCATAAGTTTGTCATAGCAACAGGCCGTCCCATACAAAGTGCCATACAGATATCCCAAAAATATGGATGGACCGGCGAAGGATACTATATAGCGAGCTATAACGGCGGTCTTATTTATGACTGCAGTGCAGACAAGGCTCTTGTCCGGTTCCCTGTCAGGAAGAAACATGTACGTCACATCCTCGATGAGGCAAGGCATGCCGGTTTGCATGCCCACACCTATGATGATGTAAACGTAGTCTCCGAGCGGGATACGGATGAGCTCAGGGAATACTGTAATACTATCATGGTTCCTCCCGTTGTTGTTGATGATGCCATCTCGTATCTTAAGAAGGATCCCATTAAGGTAATAGTTATATCAAGAGCGGGACATGAAGTCCTTGATGAATTCAGAAGCCGGCTTGCCTCCTACTGCGAAGGCCGGCTGTCAACCGTATTCTCCAATCCCGCTCTTCTTGAATTCGCTGATCCGCATGCCAGCAAGGGAATGGCTGTGTCATATATGTGCGACCGTTTCAACATACCCCTGTCCGATGCCGTGGCAGCAGGCGATGAGGAGAATGATGTATCCATGATACGGGCAGCGGGTCTGGGAGTTGCAATGGCCAATGCCACTGACCAGATAAAAGCCATCGCGGATCATGTCACCGAACATGACAACGACCACGATGGCATCAGCGAGATCATATATGACTATATCCTTGATCAATAAGGTTCTGTCAGTCTGTCATTGTTTCCGGGGTAAATACCCTTTTATTATTTATGTTCTTCACCTTCTTGATATTCTCTTCGGTTTTTGCCAGTGCTTCCTTTACGAATTCAGCCTGGCATGACAGAAGCTCCTTCCCCCTCTTATCTATCCTTACATAGTCACCCTTTTCATCCATTATACGGGCCTTAAGCGTATCTCTCAGCATAACATCCAGTATATGGTAAACCCTCTTCTTAAGGTCTTCCTCCTCGATGGGGAAGAGTATCTCAACCCTTCTTTCAAGGTTTCTGGGCATCCAGTCGGCCGATCCGCAGTAGAGCTCGGGAAGACCGGCATTTTCGAAGTAAAATATTCTGCTGTGTTCAAGGAACCTTCCCACAACGGAGCGTACCGTTATATTGTCACTCACGCCGGGGATACCCGTCTTAAGGCAGCATATACCACGTATGATAAGATCTATCTTCACTCCTGCCATTGATGCTTCATACAGGGCTATTATTATATCCTTGTCACACAGGGAATTGATCTTGGCTATTATCCTTGAATTCTTACCGTTAAGGGCATTCTCTGTTTCCCTTCTGATAAGGCTTAGAAACCTGTCCTTAAGCCACAGGGGTGCAACGCTAAGGCGGTTCCAGTTAAGAGGCTCCGAATAACCCGAAAGCATGTTAAATACTGCTGTTGCGTCCTCACCTATCGGTTCGGAGCATGTAAGAAGACCTATATCCGTATACAGCTTGGCTGTTGAATCATTGTAATTACCGGTCCCCAGATGGACATATCTTCTTATACCCTCCTCCTCGCGCCGCACAACAAGCGTTATCTTGGAGTGGGTCTTAAGGCCCACAAGGCCGTATATGACATGACAGCCTGCCTTTTCAAGCATGCGGGCCCAGATGATATTGTTCTCCTCATCGAACCTTGCCTTAAGTTCAACAAGAACCGTGACCTGTTTGCCGTTCTCAGCCGCCTGGGCAAGGGCTGCTATTATAGGCGAATGTCCCGAAACCCTGTATAGGGTCTGCTTGATCGCAAGGACATCAGGATCCCTGGCTGCCTGCCTTATAAAGTCAACAATAGGCTGGAAGGTCTCATAAGGATGATGGAGAAGTATATCCTTTTTCCTTATGGCTTCGAAAATATCCTTATCAGACGAAAGCTCCGGAACCGGCTGAGGCGTGAACATCTCATCCCTGAGATCATCATATCCGTCAATGGAGCACAGCTTCATGAGAAAGGTAAGGTCAAGGGGACCCTGTATCTTATATACCGCTTCCTCCCTGCAATTAAGCTCCTTAAGCAGGATCTTCATAAGCCTCTTATCTATGTCATCGGACACCTCAAGCCTTATGACCTCACCCCACTGTCTTTTCTTAAGCTGCTTCTCTATCTCCTTAAGGAGGTCGGCAGCCTCATCCTCCTCTATCGTAAGGTCGGCATTCCTCATTATCCTGAAGGGATGGGCACACAGGACATCATAGTTAAGGAAGAGCTTACCCATGTTGCGCTCTATGATCTCTTCAAGGAGGATCACATTGTCTCCATCGCCCGGAATCCTTATTATACGAGGGATTCCCGAGGGCACCTGGACCGTTGCGAATTCCTTCTCCACATTATTTAACTTGCCGCCCGACTTTTTCTTCTTGGAGACAAGAGCTCCGATATTTAAGGACCTGTTCCTTATAAGGGGGAAGGGCCTTGAAGAGTCAACGGCCATTGGCGTCAGTACAGGATAGACATTCTTCATGAAATAGTCATCAACATATTCCTGCTGTGCCTTGTTTAAATCCTCATGCTGGAGTACAAGATGGATACCCGCCTGCTCCATAAGAGGCATGAGAGATCTGGTAAGGGTTGTATACTGCCTGTCAACAAGCCTGTGTGTAGCCTCATTGATCTTCTCAAGCTGCTTCAGTGGTGTCATTCCCGCTATATCTGCCTTGGTATAGCCGGCATTGACCATATCCCTTAAGGATGCAACCCTTATCATGAAAAATTCGTCAAGATTCGATGCCGTTATGCTTAAGAACTTAAGTCTTTCCATAAGAGGATTGGACTTATCCCTGGCCTCTTCAAGCACGCGCTCATCAAAAAGGATCCATGACAGCTCCCTGTTGTAATAATATTCACTGTTTGCAAGATCAATCTTATCCATTGTCATCTCATGATTTTTTATCTTGTCTTTTCCGGCCTTTTTTTCTTTTACCATCCTTGTACCCTTCCCTTCGTGATTCTTATTTTGCTATTGTAAGCCCTTTTACAATGCATTAAACACCTTCCTGATCCTTATCACCGGCTTCAGCGCGAACACCTCCTCAAAGAGGTCCGACTTCCT
This sequence comes from Lachnospiraceae bacterium UBA3641, assembly GCA_002373875.1. Lineage (GTDB taxonomy): Bacteria > Bacillota > Clostridia > Lachnospirales > Lachnospiraceae > UBA2868. Next base: position 6,758 of record DFKQ01000050.1, on the reverse strand, counting down.
GTAGAAGAAGCCCTTCTCCAGGGTGAAATCCTCATCCGAATCGATCGTTATGATAAACTCACCATCCTTGATGCTTGTCTTGATCCCCTCAAGCTTGATCCTGTAGCTTCTGCATATACCGTCGGCAACCCTGAATATGGCCGTCAGCTTGGCCACTATCAGGTAAGCATCCTTATCAAGCAGGGTATTGGCTGACCTGTCCTTATAATATATGAAGGCAACCTTGTTATACCTGACAATATTTGCGATGATCTCACGTTCCGTATGGGACAGGCCTATCATTTCGGTTGCCATTATTATCTCATATCCGCATTCGGCAGCGGCCTCAAGACTTATATACTTTCCGCAGTCCGCAAGCAGGGCCGCGATCCTCAAAAGCAGACGTTCCCTTTTACCCATTTTATGGATCTTTCTGGTGTCATCATATATTGATAAAGCCACCTTTTCCACAAGATGGTTTCTCTCGATATTCCCCCCGTAGCGCTTACACAAAACCTCCGCTGCTGCTACGATATCATCTTCAAAATCATGTGACACACTCAACAGCTTATTATTCTCGGCATATTCATAGGCGATACCGTCGGAAAGTGAAACCCCGGGAACCCACAGGGTTGATGCCCTCATCATATCCGCTATCTTGGCAAGCAGGACAATGGACTGGGGGAGCAGGACCGCACTTTCTTCATCAAGCCCCATATCTGCCGCTGTTTGTTCGGTGGATTTACTCCTGTATCTTCCTATCAGCTTTTTGAATTCGTCGTATGATACAATATTATCCTTGATCTTAACGGCGCTTATTGCCCGTGAGATATAATCGTCGACAACTATAACATTGGATATCCTGCTGTTTCCCAGATACAGGCTTCTGAATGATTCCAACTGGTTGTCAATAAGTTCCCCCAACAGCTGAACGTAATTTATCGTCCTTGCCTGAAGCGATGACAGCATATCCTTAACCCTTAGAACCCCAAGCCTTATATTCTGGGTGGTTACAAGGGTATCCTTATCAAAAAGTGATATCTGGATACTGCCGCCGCCTATATCAACAATGGCACAGCTTTTCTTCATCATCTCCTCAAATATGGTTCCTTTTGATGCAACCGCCTTATAATGCATAAACCGCTGTTCGGAATTACTTAAGACCTCAACCCTGATCCCTGTACGCAGCTTGATCTGTTCAATAACAACAGTCGTATTGTCTGTCTCCCTTATGGCAGATGTTCCGTATGCCTTGTAGGCATCCACCTTATATGACTTCATGATCTTGTCGAATTTACTCAAGACATCACACAGTTCATCCATCCTGGCAGGACTCACCTTGCCCGTATGATAGGTATCGGTTCCCAGCTCGATCCTGTGTCTTATGTGATCTATCTGTTTGATACCCTTTCCTGTCGATATTTCAAATATCTTCATTGCAACTTCGTATGATCCCACATCTATCGCGGCAAATGTTTTCATATTCTTCCTCCGAATACAAGATTCTTAATTTAAATATTATGTGCTGTCCCCAGTATATGATCGATAAATTGGACTGCAGTCCTTCCCGATAAGCCGCCGTGAGCAAGCTCCCATTTGTCTGCTTCGGCTAACAGAACCGCTTCGGGTATGTCCACATCATTCTTTAAGGCTAATGTTTTAACTATCTCGTGGAATTCCTTTTTCCCGGGCTTCTCGAAATAGATCGTTACTCCAAACCTGTAAGCAAGGGACAGCTTCTCCTGCATGGTATCCGATTTATGTATCCCGTTATCAACCCTTATATCATCCCTGTCTGACCAGGTCTCCTTGATAAGGTGGCGCCTGTTGGAGGTGGCATATATAAGGATGTTCGACGGTTTCTTCTCAAGACCGCCCTCGATCACTGCCTTAAGATATTTGTATTCAGTCTCAAATTCCTCAAATGACAGATCATCCATATAAATGATGAACTTGTAATTCCTTGTCTTAAGCTGGCTGATAACATCATTTATATCCCTGAACTGATGCTTATATAACTCTATTAATCGCAGGCCCTTATCGTAGTACTTGTTCATGATGCCCTTTATTGCGCTTGATTTGCCGGTACCGGCATCGCCGAACAAAAGGCAGTTGTTGGCCCTTCTGCCCTCAACGAAGGCCTCTGTATTCTCAATAAGCTTCTGCTTGGCTATCTCATAGCCGACAAGATCATCAAGATAAACATGAGCTATGTTCTTAATGGGCCGTATAACCACCTCATCCTTCCGGTTATGCTCAACCCTGAAGCCCTTATGCAGACCGAACTTACCTACGCCGAAGCATCTGTAGAAATCCGTCACGGCATCCATGAAGCTCTGCACGCTTTCAGCTTTTGCGAGTAATACACCCAACTCACACACCCGGTCGCGAACCCGCTTGTTAAATGTCCTTCCGGCATCATCGATCCCTTCATAATCAAGTATGGAGCCGATACACTCCATATTAAGAGCCTCAGCAACTTCTCCAAAATCATAGTCAAACATTTCCTTGAATATCGTAAAATCATGCAGGGCGATCTCATTTATCGTTCCATGTACGCTCTCTCTGAGTTCTGCTGCCACAGAATAAGAATTCTCATTATTTACAAGAAGATATGTTAAGTACATCTGCCACAGATTGCCCCTGTATCCGTGATCCGCTGCCAGCTCAACAAGTCTTGAAACGATATCAAACAAGAGAGTACGGTAATCAACATGCTCTTCCTCATCATATCCAAACTCATATTCATATATGAGCTTCGACATATCTCTCAGTATATCTCCCCTTTTTAAATTATGGTACAGGATCAGTTCCCCGTCTCTAAACATAATTTTCTCCTTAAAAATCCAATTACAAATGTATATGCCGTTCCGAATAGTTTTAATTATATTGTATCATATTTCTTTCGGTATGTTATAATAAAGATAGGGGAACAATATAATTTTCAAGCTGTTTATCGGCAGGGGGACTGAATATGGCAAAAAAGAAAAATAAGGGCCGGATAGTCATTACGATCATATTTTTTGTTTTACTTATATGTCTTATCATACTTCTTGTCTATTTGGCTGACAGGAAGAAGAACGTTACCGACAATCCCAAGGGGACCATCGGAAATACGGGCGGCAACTTAAATAATGAAGGGCTCTTCTGCCAGGATGGCAATACGGTTTATTTCTCAAATCCCAATGATAATTTCAACCTCTACTCAATGGATCTTGACGGAGGCAACCAGAAAAAGGTTCTCAATATGCCTGCCAAATATATAAATGTTGCAGGTAATTACATCTACTATAATCAGGTAGATACCGATACCAAGCTGGTTTACGGCTTTGCTGCAGAGACGCACGGGATCTACCGCTACAGGAAGGGGAGCCGTAACGAGACCAAGGGCTTTGACAGGACAGTTGCAGGTCAGGTGATAGTTGTTGATAATTACGTGTACTATCAGCACTATGACGACAAGGATGGAATGACCCTGTACAGATGTACAATAAACGGAACTGATAAGGGGCAGGTCCTTAAGAAGATCGTCAACCCCTGCTGTGTTATAGACGGCAATATCTTCTATCCCGATCAGGACAATGCTTTCCTTCTTAATATGCTGGATTCCGAAACGCTTACCGATTCACTCTTCTTAAACGAGCGTATGTACAATCCTGTTTATTCAGATGGATATATCTACTATATAGCCATTGGGGATGATTATCCCCTGTGCCGCTTCAGTATAAATTCACGCTCAGTCGAGAAGCTTACCGAGGACAGGGTCGATACCTTTAACGTTCTTGGAAATGTTATCTTCTACCAGCGAAATGACAAGGATTCACCGGCTCTCATGCGGATGTCCGTAAACGGTTCTTCACCAACCCTTGTTGCAATGGGTAATTATCAGAATATTAACATGACGGATACCTATACCTACTTCCATGCCTACAAGGATCCTTCCAATCTCTTCCGCGTAAGCACCACCGGAAGTCCGCGCCCTGAAGCTTTCGTGCCGGAGGTTATAGAGAAGCAGGGCCGGCAGCCGTCCTTTTTCAAGAAGAAGGAATAAGGTCGGCCAACATCCTTCCAACTGTTTTATTCAGCACCGGATGCCTCAAATTCGGTGCTATTTCATTTAATGGTTTAAGAACAAATTCCCTGTTCTCCATGTCGGCATGAGGAATTGTAAGGTCCTCCGTATCGATTATAAGATCATCATACATGAGTATATCAAGGTCTATCGTTCTCGGCCCCCATTTGACAGTTCGTTCCCTGCCGCCGAGGGTCTCGACTTCATTAAGACATTTAAGGAGTTCATACGGGGTATAAAGCGTTTTTATCCTGATTGCGCCGTTAAGGAAATCATCCTGATCCTTAAAGCCGTAGGGCTCGGTCATAATAAGGTCGGATACCCTAACAACCTCTATATCCTCATCTGCATTAAGACGCTTGATCGCAGTTTCTATATTGTCCTTCTTATTACCCATATTTGATCCCACTGAAATAAAGGCATCATGCCATCCCCTCTCAATGGTTACGGAAACCTCTTCAAGATGTAAGCCTATCGGAGCCCAGGGCTTCTTGATCTTAAGCTTAACGCTCTTTACCTTTTTGTATTTAAGGAGTATACACTTGGCCATATCTTCGGCCACCGCTTCTATAAGGTAATAGGTCTTATTGCTCATAAATTCATTTATGAACTTGCATACATCGCCGTAATGTACGGACTGTTCCAGATCATCGCTGAGTCCCGCAGGTCTGGTGTCAACAAACAGATCGCAGCATACAACAAACTTCTGCCCCAACCTGTTTTCCTCTTCGAAGACCCCGTGATTGGCAAAAATCTCAAGATTTTTTATTTCTATGCAATCCATCTTTCCCTCCGAACATATAACAGGATTCTTTGTTTTTCGCAAAATGACATTTCGCTCAGAATAATATAAGTCTTATACGCAGGAGATAACGATCCCTATGATCACTACCGCAAGCCCCAATATCTTTCGTCTGCTTATCTTCTCCTTTAAGATAAAATATCCAAGCAGGGATACCCACAGGTATCCGGTGGTTTCAAGGATCGGACCCAGAGACAGGGGTATACCCTTATAGGCATAGATCGTAACAAGGGTTGCGAGGAAAAAGATCCCGTAGGCTATTATCACCAGGGGATTTAAGTACTCCTTAAGCTTACTGTCGTACTTCCTGTCAGCACTTTTCTTAAGTATTATCTGAGATACGGATGAAATGAACACCGAAAAAACATATATAAACACATGAAGAGGACTTATCATTTTGCATCCTCCTTTTCATTTAAGGCTTCATCCTCCGCGTATTCATCTCCGGTCACAACAAGATATACACCGGCTATTATTATAATGGCGCCTATTATCTTTTTTATCGTTACAGCCTCACCAAAGAATATATATCCCCAGATTATACCCCATATGACCATCGCTGCCTTATTTGCGTAGGCTGTCACTATAGGCATCTTCTTAATTATCTGCTGCCAGGCAATGGCGTAGATAAATAGGAACAATAGAACCGTCCCGTAATAGAGGATCCATTTTCTGCTCAGCATGTCCTCTCCGGCAGCCAGCTTGGAGAATATCCCGCTTACGGAAAAAAGAGCCAGTATGATATGCAGTATTATAAGATACCTTGCTTTCTTCATTATTCTCCCGCCTTACATGTGATGATCCATGGTGCGGGCTGCTGCTCGTAATTGTGCCTGTAATTGACCCTTGAAACCGCGATCTGGATAACATCCGGTTCATTCTCGCAGAACTTCTTACAATAGTCGATAAGGGATGCCGCAAGGACAAAATCAAGCGTATATATGACGAATTCCATGTTGGGATTAAGCTTAAGCATGGTTTCTATTTCCTTCTCCATGCTGGCAGACGCAACCAGCATCGTAACATCGGGAACCGGAAGTCCCTTCATTGTATCATCATCCACATGGTCTATGATCGTAACATTATTTATACCGAACAGTTCCATGTTTTCCTCAAGGGCTTTTCGGTCATTTCCGTTATATTCAACCGCTATGATCGATCCTTCTCCGTTAAGGATCGCTGACTCGACAACGATTGATTCTCCGGAGATCACACATATGTTCTTGCCTTCCTCGATCCTCATCTTGGACAGGATCACTGAACGTATCTCCTCACCCACGTATTTAACGGTGCCCCTGGCAAGAGTCGAGTTATCTATTCCGAACTTATAGGCAGACCTGGCATCCGGATTAAGTACCAGCATCCCCGCCGATGCATTGATCCCGCGGTCGATCATCTCGGAAACCCTGTTCATTTTGATGGGACCTTTGGGCTCACTTCCCTCGTTATATATGACCGTACATTCACCAAGCCCGGCATTATACATCCTGTAAAAGATATCCTTAAAGCCCGCTTCCGTGAATACGAGTACACACTTGTGTACCTCACATGCAGGTATAAGATTCTTATTCTTCTTCGTGATATCAAGGATCTTCACATGCTCAAGATCCACGTCAGTGTTCTGCGAAAAATACTGCAGCCACTCTATTATGCTGTTATTGTTAAATAATGCCTCTCCCATTTAAGCCTCCTTCTCGACCGCTATTTATTTATAGTAAACGCAATAAATAATTGCATTTACCATTCAATTTATTATAGTAAACGAAATTATTTATTTCGTTTACTATAACCGGATGTGTTTGTGCTTCACGCTTATGAAAATAATTGTACCACTAACCCGGTCCAAAATAAAGATGAACTGAATATATGGCATCTTTAAATGTTACTATTCACAGCCTAATCGCC
>DFKQ01000023.1 GCA_002373875.1 Lachnospiraceae bacterium UBA3641 | reverse complement strand
TGGGATGAGTTCTGCGACTGGTATATAGAGATGGTAAAGCCGAGGCTCTATAATACCGATGATGCTTCATCCAAAAACGCCGCCCTCTACACGTTAAGGAGTGTCCTTGTTGATGCCCTTAAGCTCCTGCATCCCTACATGCCCTTCATAACCGAAGAGATATACTGCACCTTAAGGGAAGCCTGCGCTGATGAGATCACGAAGGAAGAATCCATAATGATAAGCAGCTGGCCCGTATATGATGAGGACAGGGCCTTCGGGAAGAAAGAGAAGGCGATAGAGACCATCAAGGAAGCTGTTCGCGGCATACGTAATGCCCGTACAGGAATGAACGTTCCGCCGTCTAAGAAGGCTCATGTATTTGTGGTTACAGAGGATAAGGATATACAGGCAATCTTTGAAGAAGGTAAGCTCTTCTTCGCTTCGCTCTCCTATGCCTCTGAGGTGTCGATACAGGCAGACAAGTCGGGCATAGCGGATGATTCCGTTTCCGTAGTGATCCCCGGTGCCGATATCTATATTCCTTTTGCGGAATTGGTTGACATAAAGCAGGAGATCGAGCGTCTTAAGAAGGAAGAGGTAAGGCTTGAAGGCGAGCTTAAGCGTGTTAACGGTATGCTGAATAACGAGAAGTTCGTCAGCAAGGCTCCGGCTGCCAAGATAGAAGAGGAGCGGGGTAAGCTTGAGAAGTACACGCAGATGATGAATCAGGTGCGGGAGCGCCTTTCGCAGCTTAGCTGAGGTACAGATATGATAAACTTCGAAGAAGAACTTAAGAAATTCCACCCTTCAATGGAAATAGAGGGTGTTGAGGCCGCGGTGCAGAATCATGATATGACCGATATGACGGACATATTTCTCGCCATGATGAAGGAGAAGGCGGATGCGGCCATGCAGGCCCGTGTTGAAGGCCAGGCTCAGGCCCAGGCACAGATGGGGCAGATGATGATGGGACCCGGAGGTCCGCTTATGTAAGGAGATTCTTCGTGATAATGTTCCCGGGATGACAAAAGTTGTGTCATTTCGAGCGTAGCGAAGGATCCTTATCAGAGGATTAAAGATGAAGTGTTACCAGTGCGGAAACACCCTGTCGGCTGAGAACTTCTGTACAAGCTGTGGGGCGGATGTTACGGTATACAAGAGAATAATGGCCATGTCCAATCATTATTACAATGACGGACTCAGCAAGGCAGGTGTACGTGATCTGTCGGGAGCTGTAATTTCCCTAAGACAGGCTCTTAAGTACAATAAGAAGAACAGGGATGCAAGGAATCTCCTGGGTCTTGTGTACTTCGAAATGGGTGAGGCCGTGCTTGCCCTTTCAGAGTGGATAATCAGCAAGAACTTCGATCCCGTCAATAACATTGCCGATGAATACATAGGAATACTTCATTCATCTCCGGCCAAGCTTGACAATATAGACCAGACCCTTAAGAAGTATAACCAGGCCCTTCAGTTCTGCTATCAGGATAGCAAGGATCTTGCGATAATCCAGCTCAAGAAGGTCTTATCCATTAATTCCAGGCTTATCAGCGGTTATCAGCTGCTGGGACTTTTGTATATCTGCACGGGTGACTACGACAATGCCAAAAGAACCCTCTTCCGTGCGCTGTCGGTGGATGCCGGGAATACAACAACCCTTGAGTACCTTAAGGAGGTTAACGACCTTATAAGGAAGCAGGAGGAGAAGACCGGTAAGAAGGTCAGTACCCTGCCCATGGAAACCGTAAGCTATCAGAACGGAAATGAGGTTATCATTCAGCCTGTTTATCAAAAGGAGAAGGCAGGCTTTTCGAGCGTTATAAATATAATCATCGGCCTCATTATAGGATTTGCCATATTCAGGTTCCTTGTAATGCCTGCGATCATGGCCAACAAGGCGCAGGAAAATGATGAGAAATTCAAGGAGGTCAGCGAGCAGCTTGCTTCCGAACAGGCCAGATCCCAGGAGATAGAGAAAGCCCTTGAGGATGAGAAGGTCAAGATGGATGAGCTTACGCGCCGGTATGATGATATTACCGGTAAGTCGGGAAGGCATACGGAGCTGGATTATCTGATGGATGCCGCAAGTGCCTATGTGGCTGACCCCACCGATTCGTTGACCATAATGGAGGCCATGGATCACATTCCGGAGGAGTATCTTGAGAATACTACCGAATCCTTCAGGAAGCTCTATGATTCACTTAAGACCGATGCGGCAACGCTGGCGGCGGATGAATATATCGAGAATGCCAAGTCAGCCGTTAAGGCCAATGATTATAAGACTGCGATTGAAGAATATACCAAGGCGTGGCTGCTTGACAAGACCAATTCGGATGTACTTATGAATCTGGCCCACTGCTACAGGCAGGACGGTGACATACAAAAGGCGGATGAGCTCTACAGGCAGGTCATCGATACCTTCCCGGATACCCAGAACGCGATCGATGCGGCTGATTACATGACAGAGTGAATTCATCTGGCAAACCCCAGCAAAATATATGTGGATGCGGATGCGGCGGCAAAAGCCAGTACCGTTGCGGCAAACAGGCGGAAGCGGATGTGCTGCTTGTCCCTGAGGGCATCTGCAAATACTCCGAGAAATACAGCCTCAACTACTATTAACAGCGCGATGTAACGGAAGTTCATTGCGCTGTAATTATCTGACCCGAGTGCGAAAGAAAAATATGAAATGATAAGTGATGCATACAGGACTCCGAAGAGGAGCTTGTGTTCAAAAGCCATATCATAGATACCCTTCCTATCCTTCAATATAAGGATCGTGGCAACAAATGATATAATGGCAAGGATAAGGGCCGAGATAAAGAGGATGACGGCAAAAAGGTTGATGTTTGCCGATTCCAGCCCTAAATTGGCATCATCGAAGAGAGAAGTCTTGAACAGACCCAGAAATACATTGTATTCATCGTAGTCGTCCCCGTTTGAAATAAGGCAGGGATAGACACTCCGGGTGCGTATGTCGAAAAGCCTGGCCGCAAGGCCTGCATTCAACTGCTCACCTACGGGAGGGATATAGTTAAAGGGCATTCCGAATTTCACCATGTTCCTTACTTCCCATAAGATCCCCGTAGGGAAGACGATGACGCCGAACAGAAGGAATTTGGGAATGTATTTTTTTATATTAGCCCTGTCCTTTACAAGCTTCAATATAAAGAGCGCAGCGACGGCAGGTGCCACGGTACCGCCCGAGAGCTTGGCCATCATGGACAGGCCGATGGAAAGGGCAAGCATTACGGTGAGTTTATAAGACGGATCCTTATACCACAGGATCACAAGATATACACTGAGAGTGGCAAGGACCAGGCTTAGGGCATCATTATTGATGCTTCCGGACATCAGAATCAACGTGGGATGAAAGCAGACGAGCCAGAGTGCGATCCGGACTCCCCAGGACTTAAGCTTAAGCTCCCTGACTATGAAGAAGGTCAGAATGGTCACGGCGCTTATATAAAAAAGGGGAAGAAGCTGTACGTTCTCCTGCAGCTGTCTTGCGGTCACACCGAAATGGGCACAGAACCGCATCCATACTCCCGCTATGATATGGTGAAGGGGAGGCTGGAAGAAGGCCCATTTTGACCTTGGATCGCCTCCGGGCAGCGACAGGTTGTTGAAGATATACTCGATATATCCCGCGTGCCCTTCTCCGGTTCCGAAGTCGATCACATCATGCTGCCTTGTCCATATGGCAGTGTAAAGCACATAAGCGGTCCGCAGCATGACCCCCAGAAGGAGTATGGATGCCGGTTCAGTTATGTCGATCATTTTCCTGAAAGCGAATAAAACGAGAAATACGGCTATGAGAAAGAAAAGGTATTGAGGCCGTCTCAGGGTCTCGGCTGTTGTATCCATGCAGAAGGCAAGGAACAGAACAAGGGCTGTCATCAGTATAAAGGGCTGGAAGTTAAAGGATCTGTTGTTCATACCGGCTCCGATCGATCAATTTTTAAAACACTGTTAGTATAGCATACTATCCATATAAAAATGAACAATAATTGACAGAAAACTCCCTCACATTTTTATTTGTCATAGGTAAACCATCGTGATAAACTTTAGTAAACGAAATAAATAATTTCGT
>DFKQ01000033.1 GCA_002373875.1 Lachnospiraceae bacterium UBA3641 | reverse complement strand
TAGCGCGCCAGATTGTGGCTCTGGAGGCCGAGGGTTCGAGTCCCTCTACCCACCTTTTTTTATTGCCTTCGGCAGGGTTTCGATGGCAACAAAGGGCTATCGCCAAGCGGTAAGGCACAGGGTTTTGATCCCTGCATTCGCTGGTTCGAATCCAGCTAGCCCTGTATTTGTCATAAGGGTGGACCACGAAGTGAGGGATTCCTTATGACCATGTAGTTGGTACCTTTCCGATTGGAAGGATTATATTCTCGGGACATTAGCTCAGTAGGTAGAGCACCTGACTTTTAATCAGGTTGTCGGGGGTTCGAATCCCCCATGTCTCATAAAGACTCCGATAATTGGAGTCTTTTTTTATTCCAAATGTGACAGAAATGTGTTAAAATAGACATTACAAAATATTTTGCAAAGGAGATATTGACATGAAGCTAATCAACAACCTCAGTGTAAGGATCAAACTGCTCATCTTAACGGTTCCCCTGGCGATCGCTCTGATAATAGCATGCGTAGTCATGGGTGTGGAGATGAATTCCGTTGAAGAGGAGGCCACCGGGATATATTACGATATCCTCTATAACATGGCAAGCAATTTTATAAATGCCGACCGTGACTTTTATCAGGCAAGGGTCGCTCAGGTAGCCAAGAATGTCAGTGCATCGGATGCTGAATATAAGGCCAACCAGAAGGACTTCGAGGAGAACATGCAGCAGACCATCGACAGGGTTAAGGAAGGTACAGCCATAGCTTCCACCAATCCCGCCCTCTATAATGAGGTCCTTGAAGGAACCAATAACAGCATCGCCAACCTTGAAGCCAGGTTTGAAGAGCATTATGAGAAGGCCTTAAGCGCAGGTTCAAGCGGCAATGATGCCAATTATATAGCTGAATTTGATCAGGCAAGGGAAGCCCTCAGTGAGATGACGGATATCACCGAGCAGTGGGCTCATGAGGAGCGTGAGGTCCTTCAAAAGGAAATAAGGAATAAGATCATAGGACTTTCCGTTGTATTCGGTATCCTTATAGCCTTCCTTATCTTCGTAGCCATAATCATCATAAGGGCGATCCGTGGCGGTGTAGACGCAGCCACCAAGGGACTTAACGAACTGGCAAGCGGTAACCTCAACATAACCCTTCCGGATGATTCTTCCCTTGCGAAGGATGAGATAGGCAGGATGCAGCTGGCCACCAGCATGCTGACGAGGAAGCTTCGTGAGATAATGAGCAAGAGTAATGACATGGCAAGAAGCCTCTCTACCGCCGGTTCGGAGCTTGCATCGTCCTCCGACCAGGCTTCCCAGGCCTCAGGTCAGGTCACTATCGCAGTAGATGAGATAAGCCAGGGCGCGGTATCTCAGGCCGAAAGCGTTGAGAATGCAGCCGGAAATACCAATGACATCGGCAATGACATTGAAGTTATCGCTTCAAATGTGGAACAGCTCGACAGCTACGCAGGAACCATGAAGACAACCTGCGACGAAGCCATGGAAGCCCTTAACAGGCTGCTTGCCCAGAGCCGCGAGGTTCAGGATTCTGTTCAAAATATAGACCGTACCATACAGTCCACCAATGAATCGGCCAATGACATACACGGCTTCGTTAATGCCATTACTGCCATTGCCAGCCAGACCAACCTCCTCTCCCTCAACGCTTCGATAGAAGCCGCAAGGGCCGGTGAAGCCGGAAGAGGCTTTGCCGTAGTTGCCGAGGAGATAGCGGCACTGGCCGATCAGTCCAACCAGAGCGCTCAGGAAATAGGAAGGATCGTTGACCAGCTCATGTATGACGCAGCAGCCTCGGTTGACGTAATGGCCAAGCTTAACGAGAGCTTCGCCAATCAGTCGGTTCAGATGGAGACCACCAGGGATAACATGGAATCAATGGCTGCCGGAGTTGTAAGCGTGGCGGAAAGCGCGGAAGCTATCGCCGCAAAGATAGAGGGACTTACGGGTGCCAAGGATACACTGGTGGGAATCGTAAGCGACCTGTCCGCAATATCCGAGGAAAACGCCGCTTCCACAGAGGAAACCAATGCATCCATGCAGGAACTTAACGCCACCTTCAGTGTTATAAGCGAATCCGCAAGCAATCTCCAGGACCTTGCAAAGGAGCTTCAGGATATCATAAGCTATTTCCAATAAGCGTGTGAAACGAGGAACCGTCCCCTGTTTCATTTGTGACACTTCTGTGACGTTTTCTTTGCTATAGTTAAGACGTACAAAAGAGATTTTATTTTATAATGATGTCGACAGGAGTTTAAGCGGAGGTAGAAGATATGAATAAAATAAACGATAGTGAACTCGAGATGGTGAGCGGTGGAACATCTGTAGCAGGTACTGAAGAACCCATAAAAAGAGGACCTGTAACCTGTCCGAAATGCGGAAACCATGATACCAAAGATTTTAAGTTTCATTCCGGCGGACGTGTTACCTGCATGTTATGCGGTCATCAATTTGACGAAACTGACGGAGGCACAATCACTGCCAAGGCAGGCAAGGGGATAATGAGCGGCGGCGCTTTAGACCCGAACACAATGGTATGCTGATCGTTATGCCTGTCACACAGAAGAGACACATTGGATCCGTTCCGGTGTGTCTCTTTTACATATACATGATCTTATATTCCGGTTCTTTGCCATCTTCCACAGTCATTACTATGTAGGTTGGACGGCCGTCCTGCTGGCGGGGAAGCGATATTGAACCCGGATTGACTATGGTCACGCCGTTTGACCTGGCTACAACAGGTACATGGATATGACCAAACATGACTATGTCCGCCCCGTTCTCCTCACCGTAATAAAACATGGCATCCTGATTACGGTAGATATTGTGGTGATGGCCATGGGTCAGCAGGACCTTATAGCCTGCGATCTCAAACCTCTCCGTCTCCGGAAGGCGGAGCATAAAGTCATTGTTTCCCTTTACAACGTGCACCGGGCAGCTGAAATACTCCTTAAGCTCGTAAGGCATATGCTCAATATCCCCGCAGTGGATGAACATGTCGAGAGGCTCTTCCCTTTTTATCGCCTTCCACATATTTCCTTCGTATCCATGTGTATCACTGACTATGAGAATCTTCATGGCAAACCCTCGTTAAATCCTTACGGGCATAAGCGATCACAGCCCGTAACCTTCAAGCACTTCCTTCATCAGCCGAAGGGCCTTACCCCGGTGACTTATCTCATTTTTCTTCTCAGGCAGAAGCTCTCCGCTGTAGCAGCCATACTCCGGAAGGTAGAAAATGGGATCGTAGCCAAAGCCGTGTTCGCCCTTTTCCTCATACCCTATACGGCCCTCCATCGTGCCCCTTACGGTCCTGACCGTTTCCTTAAGGATTCCCGGTATGCAGCCTGCCGGGATCGCAAGAGCCACAGCACACACGAACCTTGCACTCCTTTTCTCATCCGGAACATCGGTCATGCGTTCCAATATATTCCTGTTCTTGATCCTGTATGAGGTATCCCGTCCGCAGTACCTTGCCGAGTATACACCCGGCTCCTTATTCAGAAAGTCAACCTCCAGACCGGAATCATCGGCAAGGGTGATCTTCCCTGTTTCGCGCATGATCGTGCGGGCCTTGATGATGGCATTGTCTTCGAAGGTCTCACCGTCCTCGACTATTTCCGTGGTGATGCCGGCCTCCTTAAGGGAAATAACCGACACTCCCAGATCATCAAGGATCATCCGGATCTCATGCAGTTTGTCCTGATTGGCCGTAGCAAATATTATTTCTCGTTTTTTCATATTCTTCTCTCTTTATAAGATTCCTCACTTCACTCTGAATGACAGACCCTATCTCCTCTTAGGCGGCCTGGGACCCATGAACTGATAATAATATGTCTTCATCATTCCATTATATATCTTACGGTTCTTATCGGCCTTACGGCCCATGATCTTCTCGACCTCATCGTATCCGCTTATTATATAGGCCGACCAGGAATCAAGGCCCCTGTAAGCGTCCGCCAGCTCCCTGTAGAGGGCATTCATCTCCTCCTTATCCCCTATCCTCTCGCCGTAGGGCGGATTGGTTATAAGGAAGCCGTACTTCTTCGGATGATGAAGGTCTGCCACCGGGCGGCACTGGAAATGGATCTTGTCCGCCACGCCTGCCAGCAGGGCATTATCCCTTGCTGCCCTTATAATATCATCATCTATGTCGTAGCCCTGGATATCGGTCTCAACACTCATATCCACAAGGTCCTTCGCTTCATCCATGACATCCGTCCAGTTTCTTCTATTAATTATATTCGTCCAGTCCTGTGCAGTAAAGCCCCTCTTCATTCCCGGCGCTATATTGCAGGCCATAAGGGCGGCTTCGATCGGGATCGTTCCGCACCCGCAGAAGGGGTCCACAAGCACCCTGTCCTTATTCCAGGGCGTCAGCATGATCATGGCCGAAGCAAGGTTTTCGGCCACGGGAGCCTTACTGACCTTCTTGCGGTAACCCCGCTTGTGGAGTGACTCTCCGGTGGTATCAAGTCCTATGGTTACGATGTCCTTCATAATGGAAACCCTGAGGGGATATGAGGATCCATCCTCGGAAAACCAGTTGACATCGTAGGTCTCCTTAAGGCGTTCGACCATGGCCTTCTTGACAATGGACTGTATATCGGAGGATGAGAAGAGCTTACTCTTTATCCCAGATGCCTTGGCCACCCAGAACCTACCGTCCTTCGGGATATAATCCTCCCAGGCCACTGCCCTTGTTCCTTCAAACAGTTCATCGAAGGTCACTGCCTTAAATGAAGCAACCTTTATAAGGACCCTTTCGGCTGTTCTCAGGAAGACATTGGCCCTGGCCACAGCCTCCTCGTCCCCCTGAAAAGTCACCCGTCCGTCGGATACTTCGGTTATGTCATAACCCAGGTCATATATTTCTCTTTTAAGTACTGCCTCCATACCGAAATGGCACGGAGCGATAAGTTCAAATCTGTTCATTTCCGCCTCTCATCACGGTTATGTAAACCGCTTATTTACTGAATTCCACAAGATTTTGTGGTTTGAAAAAAAGTTACTACTATTTTAAAAAAAGCCTTGTCTTTTTTGTAAATATATACTATAATCTTACTTGTAAACGGGAATCAACCCTTCAAAGGATTCTCGATTACGACCCCTTATTAATTATTTATACTCCCCTCATCGTAGCCCGTTGGTTCCCCCTTCGGGCTACTTTACTTTTGCCCCCGATTTTATATCGGGGGGAGCCTGCCGGCTTCGATGCATCAAAAGGAATCCGCAAGGATTCCTTTCTTTATATTCTGGCAACTCCTGTCCGTCTCGCCGCATCAGCCACTGCGCTTGCCACGGCATCCTTAACCTTTTCATTGAACGAATCAGGTATAATGTATTCGGGTTTAAGCTCATCCTCACTTATAATGCCTGCTATCGCATAGGCTGCTGCAAGCTTCATTTCATCATTTATATCCCTTGCACGTACATCAAGGGCTCCCCTGAAGATTCCCGGGAAGGCAAGCACGTTATTTATCTGGTTGGGATAATCGCTCCTGCCGGTACCCATAACCGCAACTCCCGCCTTCCTGGCCTCATCGGGAAGGATCTCGGGAACCGGATTGGCCATTGCGAACACGATCGGGTCAGCGGCCATTGTCTTAACCATATCCGCCGTAAGGACCCCGGGTGCCGACACGCCTATGAAGGCATCCGCTCCCTTTATAACATCCGCAAGGCTCCCCTGCTTCTTTTCAAGGTTGGATATCTTAGCCATCTCAGCCTTTATCGAATTAAGGTTATCACGGCCTTCGTAGATGGCGCCCTTGGTATCACAGAGGATGACTGACTTTAACCCGGTCTTCATAAGGAGTTTGGTAATGGCGATACCTGCCGCGCCCGAGCCGTTAACCACAACGGAGATATCCTCCATCTTCTTATTTACAAGCTTAAGGGCGTTGATAAGACCTGCCAGGACCACAACGGCCGTTCCATGCTGATCGTCATGGAAGATGGGGATGTCGCATCTTTCCTTAAGCTTCTTCTCTATCTCAAAGCAGCGGGGAGCCGATATATCCTCAAGGTTCACGCCGCCGAAGGATCCGGCCAGAAGGGCAACCGTATTTACTATCTCATCCACATCCTTGCTGCGTACACACAGAGGGAAGGCATCCACGCCGCCGAAGCGCTTAAAGAGCACGCACTTCCCTTCCATAACGGGCATGCCCGCCTCGGGGCCTATATCACCGAGCCCCAGGACTGCGGTGCCGTCCGTGACAACTGCCACCATATTGCCCCTTCTTGTATAGGTGTAGCTCAGATCGACATCATCCCTTATCTTAAGACAGGGTTCAGCAACCCCCGGGGTATATGCGACAGACAGATCCTCCATCGAATTTACCTCACACCTTGGAGTTACCTCCAGCTTACCCATCCATTCCTCATGTTTCTTAAGAGCTAATTCCTTCTTATCCATCATTTCCTCCTGATTATTGTTTCCTTCATTATCTTTTAGCCGGGGAACCGTCCCCTGTTTCATTACCCGTAGATAAGGGCGTTTACGATCGCGGCCGCAACATTACTGCCGCCCTTGCGTCCCCTTGCCACTATATAAGGACAGGTAAGCTCCATGATCAGTTCCTTGGCCTCAACCACGTTGACGAATCCAACAGGAACCGCTATGATCCCCTTCGGGTGCAAAAGCCCGGCCCGCACAAGCTCATAGAGGCGTATAAGGGCAGTCGGCGCATTCCCTATGGCAAATATCACATCCTCTTTAAGGTCTGCCGCCTTATCCATGCTGAGGGATGCGCGGGTCCTGCCCGTTTCCCTTGACCTCAGCATGATATCATCATCAGCCATAAAGCATATCACCTGCCCGCCGTATTCCGAAAGCCTTCTCTTGTTTATGCCGGCCATGGTCATCTGTGTATCGCTGACGATACTTGCCCCCGACCTTATGGCATCCGACAGAAGTCCTGTTGCCCCCTTTGAGAAGCATAGATTTGAAGCATAATCAAAGTCAGCCGTCGTATGAATGGCGCGCGTTATAACAGGAGCATTTTCACTCTCCGGCACTATGCCCATCCTGTCAAGTTCAGAGCTTATTATCTCAAAGCTCTTTTGCTCTATCTCATCGGGTTTAAGATCCCTGTAGGGTAAGATCACGGAATAACTTCCTCCTTAACAGCAATAATGATAACATAATCCATCTTTCCAAACAAGACCGCTGTATAAGGGTTTCGATATCATTAGCAGAGGGTACCTTTTTGCACATTTTGTAACATTTTCTCTTGAAGATTATTTTTAGAAATTTTATAATTAATTTATAAATACGCAACTATTATATCACCTCAGGCACCTACAGCCTTATAGTCCTGAGCCTGATAATAGCCATCGCCGCCATCATAGCTGTTATCCTCATCATGACAGCTCTTATAGAGCAGCAGCTTGCCCCCATGGAGCAGATGAAGACCTTTATCACCGATAAGATCATGGGCGGTGATAATGCCATCGAAGCCTCCTCAGAGGTCGAACAGATCAAATATCTCCTGTCAGAGCTTGAGACCCGCTTCATTGATGCCATTCACAAAACCAAACGGGAATCCGAGACCATAAGGGAGAAGATGATATCCGCCTCGGATAAGATAAGCGGTATCAATAACAGCATAACGGAGATCAATGAAGCCATGCAGCGCACGGAGGGCGGCATTGCCAACCAGACCAACCTTCTTGCATTAAACGCTTCCATCGAGGCAGCCAGGGCAGGCGATGCGGGACGCGGATTTGCGGTTGTTGCCAATGAGATCAACTCCTTAAGTGTCACCACGGGAAATGAAATAGACAAGGTCAACACCCTTATCTCAGAGGTTATGGCAAATATAAAGCGCATGTCCGAAGTAAGTGAGCAGATAATCAGGTTCCTGAACGAAAACGTGCTTCCGGATTACGACAATCTGGAGACCCTTGCCAACAATTACATGGATGACGCCAATTATTACAGTGAGATCAGTGTGGCTATTCACGATATTTCCGGCAACATGCAGAACATCACGGTATCAAGTGAGAATGTTTCGGATGAGACCAAAGACGTAATGGAAAGCATAGGCACGCTTCAGGATACAACCGGCAGGTTTAACGTATGATAATACCACTGAGTAAGAAACACACGCGCAGCTTCAACAGGCTTGCATACAGGGTAAGGTCCCACCACAAGGTTCAGGACATGAAGGGCTACATCCAGCATGGTAATGTTTCGGTGTACGATCATGTCAATGCCGTGGCACATACGGCATATACCATAGCCTGTGCACTTAAGCTGAAGGTGGATGAGAAGGTCCTTATTGAGGGAGCCCTGCTGCATGACTTTTTCGGCTATGACTGGCACAATGACAAGGTTAAGCGCAGGTTCTTCGACATGCACGGTTTCACCCATGCAAGGAGGGCTGCCGATCGTGCCGTAAAGCATTTCAACGTTGACTTAAGGACCAGGCATGTGATCGAATCACATATGTGGCCCCTGACATTAAGAAGCCTCCCGCGCTCGCGGGAGGCCGTCATAGTATGCATCGCCGATAAGATCGTGTCCCTTAAGGAAACCCTGCTCAGAAGATGATCGAAATATTCGGGAAGACCATCCATTGCACCCTAATGTGACTGGTCACGCTGCTCATTTCTGTGCTTCTCAAGTCTGGGAAGCAGGTAATTCCCATAGATAAAATCAATTATGGCAACAGCCGGAATGGCAAGAAGAATACCCACTACTCCGAACATATTACCCCCGACTACGATACCTATAAGTATCCACAAACCCGACACGCCCAGGGAATTACCAAAAAGCCTGGGCTTTAGCACGTATCCGTCCACAGTCTGAAGGATCAGGGTAAATATCAGAAAAACAAGAGCAGATGACGGCTTTACCATAAGAAGGACCAGGGCTCCTATAATCGCTCCTATGACCGGTCCGAAGGTGGGGATAACATTGGTGATACCCACCACAAAGGAAACCAGCCCCACATATTCCATTCCGGCTATAGCCATAAATATTGCATTGGTTATGCCCACTACGAAGCTGTCAATAAAATTATAGATTATATACCTGTTGAGTATCCTATCACATTTGCGAAGGAAGATGCAGATATCATTAAACCTCTCCTTATGGAACATGGCCCTCATAAGACGTATGATCCCTGCCTTAAGCCTGCGCTTCTCTGCCATTATATATATTGACAGGATAAAGGCTATAAGCCAGCTGACCACTCCCTTGCCCGCAACTGCCGAGGTTCTGACTATGCTTTCGACATTATTGCCTATGTAATCCGACACAGCGCTCAGGATCGTTTCGGATGACCCGATAAGGCTCTTCAACTGATTCTTAAGGGGCGGGATCCCTATATTGTCAAGCATGGACATAAGGGACGCTATATACCCGTTTAAGTTTTTCGAGAATACCTGAACGCTCTCAACAAGCTGAGGGACAAGAACAGCCATCGCAAACACAAGGAAGGCTACTATGCAGATAAATGCAAGGAAATTAGCGCAAAAGTCCCGCCGTGATTCCTTCCTTATCTTAAAAAACAGCTTCCTCTTGAAAAACTTGGCCAGCGGATTGACTATGTAGGCGATCACACATCCTATGATCACAGGCGAAAAAAAGCCTACAAAGGTACTTACAGCCGTCCATACAACATCAAATTCAGTAAGAAAAAAATACAGGACCACCGCGATACATGCAACAACCGCATTAGGATACCAGGGTGCCTCCTTCAAGGGTCTTCTCTTCATTGCAAACCTCCGACTGATAATATTATTTATCCACCACAGCTATACCGAGAACTCTTGCCTCTATGGCAAGCCTGGACCTTGACAGGTTGCTCTTTTCACACATATGGTTTATATGCGTTCTGACCGTGGCCTTACTGATCTTAAGTTCATCAGCTATTTCCTGATCGGAGAATCCTTCCGTCATAAGACGCAGTACGTCCATTTCCCTATCTGTGATCTCGTTACTCTTCATCCATCCGATGTCAACAACAGGGGCTTCATTCGGATACACCGATTCACCCCTTACGGTCCTGTTCATGACCTCAAGCAGCGACATATCGTCCTTTTCCTTGTACCAGAAGGATTCAACTCCTATTTTCCTGGCGTTCTTAAGGTAGGAATCATCAGGCATGGATGTGGTGACTATTATCTTAACTTCCGGAAACCTGTCCTTGACAGCCGCAGCCGCATTAAGTCCGCTGCCGCCCTCCTGCATGAGAATGTCCATGATGCACAGATCCACATCATGGGACGCGATAAAATCGATCACGTCATCCGCCCTTGATAATTCCCCGGCCAGTTCGTAATCACCGGAATTATCTATCATCATCTTAAACAGAAGACGCGGTATATTCTGATCATCACATATAAGCACTTTAACAGGTTCACTCATATCCCCGATCCATCAATCAAGTTAATTCAAAAAGTAACTATTCAGAATAGTTACATTTTACCATATTTTCGCCTGCTTGTGAATCAATCCAGAGTCAAGGGACAGGGGACGGTTCTCTGTCTCCCCTTAATGCCAAAAAGAACCGTCCCCGTGACACCCGTGACACTATTTTCTGTGTTTTTCTAGTTTCGGCAACAGGTAATTCCCATATATGAAGTCAATTATGGCAACAGCCGGAATGGCAAGAAGGATACCCACTACTCCGAACATATTACCACCGACTACGATACCTATAAGGATCCACAAACCCGACACACCCAGGGAATTACCAAAAAGCCTGGGCTTTAGCACGTATCTGTCCACAGTCTGAAGAATCAGGGTAAATATCAGAAAAACAAGAGCAGATGACGGCTTTACCATAAGAAGGACAAGGGCTCCTATGATCGCTCCGATGGAGTCAGGGGACGTATCTCCTGACTCTGAAGGCTACATCTGCATCTTAATATATTCTCCAATATAGGGCAGAGCAAAACGTACCCTTCCATAAGCACTATTGCCGGCAAAAACACCACTTTTTTCAAGAGTATTCTGATATGTGGAAAATTCATTTGAACTCATTTGAAGTTTTTCTCTCAGGACTTTAACAGATGTATCTTCAGGATAATCAGCCGCCGTCCATGCAACCAGTTTTTCATTTTCAGATAGTTCTTCCCATATCTTATCATACGAACTTTCACCCAGAATCAGACGGTATTCCTTTAGTATTTGCGGGGTTACCTCTTGTTTCTTATTGTCAAACAACAAATATCCCAGTATTTGAAAAGCATATGAGTATCCGTTTGTGTGATTTGCAATCCTCATTGCTTCTTCATCTGATATACTAAAAACCTCTTTATACTTTTCGGCTATCCTCCCTTTATTAAGTGTCTCTATCACAAGCTTGTGACGCAAAGCTAATCCTTTAGGGCGAATGGCGGGTAGGATTGTGGGTATTCGTCATAAGAGGTTGCAACTCATCCGGGGGATGAGTGTACTGCAACGACCGAAGCAAAGCGTAGACCCACGAAGCGGTGGATTCCTTATGACATAAGTGCGAAGCACGGAGCAATCCGTTAATCATATAAAAGTATAGTTTTGACCCCTTAATAGGAGACAGAGAACCGTCCCCTGTCTCCTTCCCCAACAGTATTTTGAAGGATGCGGGCTTAAAATAGACCGCATGGAAAGAGGAACTATGAAAAGATATACATATCCTGCTATTATCATACCGGAATCAGATGGTGGTTATTCCGTTGATTTTCCCGATCTTGAAGGTTGTTATACATGCGGAGATGATCTCGGGGAAGCCTTGTATATGGCAGAGGACGTCCTTGCATTTACACTGTATGATTATGAAAAAGAAAAGAAAGAAATTCCCGAACCTACGCCTGTAGAATCAATAAATCTTAAAGGCAATGAATTTGTTAATTATATTACCTGCGATACATTGGAATATCAAAAACGAAACAATAACAGAGCAATTAAAAAAACACTATCCATTCCTGAATGGTTGAATGAATTGGCTGTTGACGCAGGAATTAATTTTTCACAGGTGTTACAGGAAGCGTTATCCGAGAAATTGCATCTTGCATAAATTCTTTTGACGATTACAATTAATACTATAATATCATCACTTTTGAGGATATACAGGATATATAATACGCCTTATACTTATATGGTATAAGGCTTTTTTAGTGGACATGGGCATGTCAAAAGAACCGTCCCCATTGCCATTCATGTAGCCGGAATCAAGCATAAACAAACATTTTTATGACGGAGGCGGGATGATGAGAAAGAAAAAAGGATGCGTAAGGCGGTTTATGTCGATGCTGTTTGCCCTGCTGCTTACAGTGTCCGAGCTTGGCATGACAGGTGTGTCTGTTTATGCAGCACCGCAGACAGGGACGGAAGGTGGGGAGTCAGGGGACGTATCTTCTGACTCAGGTAATGTCATTCTGAGTGAAGCAAAGAATCCTGTATACGACGAATATGGTGAGGCTTACGCATATGATGCGGACAAAGATGGTGAACCGGCTGAACAGTCAGATGTGAACGGGATGGATGATATTCTTGAACAGTCTTATTTATCAGAAGAAAATGAGTCAGCAGATACGTCCCCTGACTCCGATGAGGCGGACGCGTCAGATGAGGATGGAGCAACCGAACCGGAGGATGCAAGTGTATCAGGAGATGAGGTTGGGCCTTCAGAGGTTACGCCCTCTGAAGCTGAGGCACTTTATGCGGATAATATGGAAGGTCTGACAGATGATGCCGGCAGTGAAGATGTAATGCCAAACGGGGATGTCGTTAATGAAGAAATCATGGCGGATATGGATGTCGGATTCGTTAAGAATAAGGAGACTACGCTGTACGGAACATCGGGGATGTCAAATCCAAGAGTGCCGACATCGGCAGGTGATCCTTGGCAGGGAAGTTATGTGTATTACGGACATGGCCCCACCGTACCACACGGCGAAGGATACTCATGGAATCCAATGTACTATGAATACCCGATTAAATATCGTGTGCTTGACAGGTACACTACGGCATTCAGTCCTTATTATAATTCTATTTTACTGGATAGTGATAAACCTTTAATCTCTGCCAGGTACTATAAAGGTTCTGAAAGAAGGTGGTCTGAGAGTTTTTTTAAGAAAGTGCTGAATGGGGTAGGATTTCTGGACAATGCTCTCACAGATATCGAAAAGTCATCAATAATAAACAGTTATAAGAATAAACCAGATGAAAAATATGAAGTTATTGATCCGACGGAATGGTCTTATACATTTGAAAAGCTTACCGGTGAAAAAATTTTCTTTCTTGATATGCATGAAGCAATAAGGCCTACTTACGGGTATTACTTTGATCCTATTCTTTCTTTTGAAAATGTTGTGGTAGCGAGTCGTATAAAAGGTTTCAATAATAAATCGTGGTACACGCGCACAACCACAAATGGTGGTTTTGAAGTATATTTTTTTAACGCAGAGGGAAAAATCGATGCTGTCATAGAACCTTTGGCTGTTCCCGAAAACTCAGGATATAGTGCGCCTGCCTTCAACGTCAACCTCTCCTCAATCCTGTTTTCAACGGCCATAAAGGGTACCAAGGGAGAACTGAACACAGAATATAAGCTGACCCTTATCGATAATGACATGAAGATAGACCGTCCTTATCGAAAGTCCGCGATCAAGTCGGGGAATACGATAAGTGTGCCATATGAAATCACCGGTACGGATGCATCCGAGGCTAATGCAGTGTCGGTGCTGATACTTGACAGCCCGTATTTCGCAGCGCATACGGATAATCCCACGGTTCTGTATTACGACAGGCTTGAAACATCAACCTTTTCACAGAACGGCATCGGAACCTTCACTCTTCCGGGTTCACTGTCTTTTGACAAATGGGGAACGGATTACTATGTGTATCTAATAGCCGAAGATATCAACGGTACGTATGAAACCGATTATGCGAGCGAGCCGACCTTGATCCATAAAAGCAGCGTGGTAGAGGATACCTCGGTTACCGTGACCTTCGACCTGCAGGGACACGGGAATGCCAATTCAAGATACTATCAGCCGAGGAAGGTTGATATGGGTTCCACTATCGCAGAGCCTGTTGAACCTTCGGAGAGTGGTTATGCATTCAAGGGATGGTATACCTCTGCTACCGATCACAGCTCTTCAAACGAATATGACTTTTCCACTCCGGTTAACAGAAACATCACTCTGTATGCCTACTGGGTGAAGACCTATGCGGTAAGCTTTGATCTTACCGAACATCCGGCCAGGTCCGGGATCGAGCCCCAATATGTGGAAGAAGGGCAGAAAGCTACAAGGCCTGAGACCTTTAAGGTAAGCGGCTATGAAGTGGTGGACTGGTATACGGCCAAAACGAGATGGAATTATCAATTATATGATTTCAATACACCCGTAACGGCAAATATAACCCTGTATGCATCATGGAAGGATGTATCCAATTGCAAGGTGACCTTTGATATCAACGCTTCGTCAGGTATCGGACCGGGTACCGTATACGTTGCTACGGGAAGCAAGGTAGCAAAGCCGGATAATCCATCGAATTCGGAAGGCTGGGTTTTCGGTGGCTGGTATACGGATAAGGCATGTTCGGCCGGTAAGGAGTATGATTTTAACGCTGCCGTAAATGAGGATATGACACTCTATGCGAAGTGGACAGATAAGCTTAACCTGTGGGTGAACGGTGTACAACTGGGGAAGGATAACTTAAGCACAGGTGACTGGACATACACCCCCAAAACAAATGTGCTGAACCTTAAAAATGTTACATTTGAGAAAACGCATATAGAAGATAACAATACAATAATGATGGGATCATATGCTTATGTAGCATATGTTTATTCCAAAGGAGTGTGTCTGAATGTAACAGGAAAGGCTACGACCTCATCATCGGCAAAGAAATCCTGCAATATAGCCGGTATACTGGTTGCGGATGCTCCTGTTACAATTGATGCGGATCTTGATCTTAGCGGTACCGGAGCCGGCATATATGCGAAGTATGTAACCATTAAAGGCGGCAGGATAAATATCTCAAGCAGTGTTTCCGTTGAAAAAGCCGACCAGGGCAGAGGACGTATTTATACAAAGACCCCCTATGGTATATATGGTCATAATTCCGTTACCATAGACGGAGGGGATGTTAATATTAACATGACCGGAAGCGAGGCGATCGGTATCCGCACCTGGGTAGAAGATATAAATATAAACAGCGGTTCCCTTAAGGTCAAGGTGGACGGTTCAAATAACTCAAACGCTGTTTATGCCAACGGTATCAATAATTCCCTCTATTATGTCACCCCTGCAGGCGGTCAGGTGGACGCTTCGGGACACTTCTTTACCGATGCCTACGGTGATGAGGCTTATGAAATAGAGCTTGCAGCTGAAGACAGCCTTAACCGTACCGTAACCTTCGACTTGAACGGCAAGCCCGGTACCACTCCCGCACCCCAGGTTCTTATGAAGGGGCATAAGGCAACGGCTCCTGCAGCCCCTGAAACGCCCGGTTATACCTTTAAGGGCTGGTACACGAAGGCGGATTGCAGGGATGAAGACAGGTATTTCTTTGATACGGGTGTTACCGAGAACATCACCCTCTATGCGGGCTGGGAGGAGAACTCCTCATCCATTAATGAATTCAGTATTGAGTTCGCTGACATTACGACGGATCCCTACAGCGGAATATGTAAGACAGCGGAGGGAAGATATGAAACCGTTTATACCGGGGCTGCAATAAAGCCGGCCGTGACAGTGACGGGAGCTTACGGTATCAAGCTTCGCGAGGGAGTTGATTATACCCTTGCTTACAGCAACAACAAAAAATATAACAAAAACGGCAAGCCTGCGACGATTACCGTTAAGGGTAAGGGTAACTACAGCGGAAGCAAGCAGCTTAAGTTCTATGTCTTACAGGCAGCGCTTGATAAGCTTGCTTCAAAAGGAATGCTTACGATCCCGATGCAGTATGTTAAAAAGGGCTCTGCACCCTCACCCGTTATCTACTACGGCTCATATCAGCTTAAGGCCGGTGATATGGTCTTCGATAAGACTAAGGTCAATGCCGATAAGGCCGTGAATATCACCGGTAACGGTAACTTCACGGGAACGCTTACGGGTGTTGAATTCAAGGTTCTTGATGCCGCCGGTATCAAGAACGGTACCATAAAGATTAGGCTCAAGGCAGGAAAGCATATATATGACGGTCTTGAACACAAGCTAGGGCTTTCAACCGAGGCCGAGGCAGGTGAGCTTACCGTCACTGACGGTAACGGGTATAAGATATTGACCGGTGGCACCGACTATGAAGTGATCTACAGAAACAACACGGATGCAGGTACTGCAAGGCTTATCGTAAGAGGCAAGGGAGCTTACAGGGGAAGTGCGACGGCAACCTTTAAGATACTTCCGGATACCGTCAACCCGGTTGAAGCGGGGCTTGCTTCTTCCGAAACGATATATCACACACCGGCAGGCGCTACTCCTGCGATTGCCGTAAATGTTACCCGGGGAGGCGTAAAACATCTCCTTAATGAAGGAAGCGATTATAAGGTAGCGTATAAGAACAACAAGGCGACAGGAAAAGGCAGCTACACCGTATCCTTCGTGGGTAATTACAAGGGAAGAAAGGCTGTAACGGGAAGCTTTACGATAGAAAAGGCCAGCTTCAGTGCTTCCGTTACAGCTCCCGATATGACCTATACAAAGAAGGGTAAATATTTCTCCAAGGTGCTTGTGAGTGTCGGTAATACGCTTCTGAAAGAGAAAAAGGATTATACGGTCGGCTATTTCACGGATGCGGCATGTACTGCACCTCTTCCTGCCAAATATGAGCTTACGGGTGATTCTGCCACACTTTATGCCAAGGTTACCGGCAAGGGTGATTACGCCGCACAGGATAAGATCGTAAGCTACAGGCTTTATAAGCTGACAGCCGTAAGGAAGATCGACCTTGGTAAGGCAAGGATAATAGACGGCTCTACCGGTAAGGCATTTAAGCCGCAGGATTACACCGGAAAGCCGGTGACTCCGGCAATAAGGGTACAGGTTAAGGAAGGTAAGGAGTGGAAGGACGTTAGTCCCTCCTCATATCAGGTTAATTACCTGAATAATGTGAACAAGGGTAAAGCCGTGATCCTTGTCAATGCATCGGGAAGCGAAACATCGGGAAGCAAAACGGCAACCTTTAAGATCGGCACGAGGAGCTTCGGACTCTTCAGCTGGTTATAGGAATAGCAGGACAACACTTTGAAAGGATCACAGTCATGGGAAGAAAACAAACCGTCATCTTTCGAATACTTGAAGCATACGTACTCTTCTTCCTGGCTGTGATCATCTTTCTGGTCATAAGGGCACTCCTACCCTCTGACGGCTCCGGCGAGGCAAATATCGGGAGCTTTGATTCCATGTCCTTTAACGATGGCTGGATGCTTGAGCATGACGGTAAGGTAAGCCCTGTCACACTGCCCGAGCAAATGAAGTGTGAATCCGGCGATGAGCTTATCTTAAGGAATACCCTGCCCGAAAACATAACAGATGGTATGACTCTCATGTTCCGCACGAGCATCGAAGATATATATGTCTACATTGGCGGTGAGCTGAGGGAAAGTTATGCAAGCTCCGGATTTAAGAGGATGTCCTATCATCTTCCGAGTGCCTATGTAGTGGTGGAGCTTGATGATCGTGATGCCGGCAGGGATATAGAGGTCAGGCTCACCGTCAAGGACAAGGGCGTTCTTAACGATATAAGGTTAAGTTACGGCAATAACGCCTGGTATAAGATAATCCACGATAATATAGTCATCACCGTGATAGCATCCATCGTTGCCATCCTGGGCCTTATTACCGTAGCTTTATATCTTTTCCTGCGCAAAAGGGCCGCAGTCGGTAAATCTGTCCTGTATCTGGGACTTTTAATGACTGACATGGGTATATGGTCCTTAAGTGAATCAAGGCTTAGGCAGGTAATCTTTAACCGTCCTTCCTTATCCACTTATTTTGCTTATTTCTCTATGGAGCTTGCAGGCGTACTCGTATGCATGTTTTTAAATGAGGTTCAGGGGCGCAAGAACAACAAACGCTATCTTCTGCTTGAAGCCCTCATGTCCCTGCAGATGCTCATAAATGTTATTCTGGGCCTGACGGGGCCGGTGGATCTGTACCGGTCTATCACCTTTTCCCATATATGGTTTATCCTCGGGATAGCCGTAATCATTTACAATATCGTAACGGACATTGCGAAGAAGCAGACCGGTGACTATATATTCGTACTCACCGGAATGGCTGTATTTGTCATCTTCACGATCCTTGAGCTTGCCAATTTCTATATCAATCCCTTCAGAAGCCTGGGCGCATATATATGTATCGGATTACTCTTCCTGCTTGTATTCACCCTTATTCAGGAAATGAAGAAGCTGTATATGTTAAGGGTCGAAAAGGCCCTCTCCGATGCGGCCAATAAGGCTAAGAGCGACTTTCTGGCAAGGATGTCCCATGAGATCCGCAGTCCCATAAATGCGGTCCTTGGAATGAATGAGCTCATCCTGCGTGAAAGTCAGGAGCCCGCCATTACGGAATATGCCGAAAACATCGAAACCGCCGGAACCTCTCTTATGGATATAATCAACGATATCCTTGATCTTGAGAAAATAGAGAGCGGAAAGCTTGATATCATTAATACCGGATATGATCCTGCCTTCGTTATATCCGATGCATGTAAAATGATAGAGAAACGTGCCGCGGAGAAGGGGCTGACTCTTAAGGTTCATGTGGACAGGGAACTTCCGGTAAAGCTTAAAGGGGATGCCGTAAGGCTTCGACAGATCCTTGTAAACCTCCTGACAAATGCCGTGAAATATACCGAAACAGGCATGATAATACTCACCGTTAACCTTCTTAAAACTGAGGATATGAAGGCATATGTGAATTTCAGCGTTAAGGATACCGGCATCGGTATAAGGGATGAGGACCGGGATAAGCTGTTTGAGTCCTTTACGCGCCTTGACGATGAGAGGATCGGAAGCATCGAGGGCACGGGACTGGGACTTTCCATCGTTTCCGGACTTCTTGATATGATGGGAAGCCGTCTGGAGCTTGAAAGCATCTATGGTGCGGGATCTGACTTTTGCTTCGATCTGATCCAGGATATAGCGGATGGATCACCTATAGGGAATTACGGGAAGCATATCGCCGAAAGAAGCACGGGGCGGAGGCAGGATAAGTACATCTACGCTCCCGGCGTAAGGATCCTCGTGATTGATGACAGGCCGCTTAACCTGGCTGTAGTTAAGGGATTCCTTAAAAACAGCGGTATAATGATAGACGAAGCCTCATCCGGCGAAGAAGGCATACGGCTTATGAAGGAAAATCACTATGATATGGTCTTCTTCGACCATATGATGCCGGGACTTGACGGGATTGAAACATATAAAAAATGTGTTAAGGAAGGTATCTTAAGTCATGACACCCCTGCTGTTATGATGACGGCGAACGCAATAGAGGGTGCCGGAGATGAGTATCTTAATGCGGGCTTTATTGATTATATTTTTAAACCCATCACTCCGGGCGAACTTATGAAGATCATCGCAAAGCATCTTCCTGAGGATATGGTGAGCTATAGATCGGGAAACGAATCCGGTAATACTTCCGGCAAGGATAAAAACAGCCCGGCTGCCGGACTCGAAGATTCTATGAACCTTGTGTGTTTTGAGGATGGACTCAGAGCCTGCATGAACGATGAATCCGTATACCGGGCGGTGATAGATGAGTTTCTAAAGGAACAGAATGATGTGCTTCTTAAAGAGTCTTACAAAATAAAAGATTGGGAAAAATACAGAGTTATCGCGCATTCCATTAAGGCAAGTGCCGGTTATATAGGCGCAGGGCGGCTCCACGATCTTGCCTGTGAATGTGAAGCCGCCCTTAAGCGAAATGATATTGATTATATAGAGCGCAATCACCTTAACCTGCTTGCGCTCTATGAAGCCACGGAAGCCTTTCTTCGATCCCGGAAAACAGCTCTTTAATCCATGGAGACGATTCTTATCCACCGGGACGATTCTTCGATGCAAATAAACATTTAGAAATATCATACCATGGCAACGGCTGACAAATCAGCGGTTTTATCTGATTTGTCAGCTCCTTTATTTTCTCATTCCCTTAAATCCTCACAGCACCTATATTACGGATGGATAAGGGATACACATATTCAGCTCCGGCGTACTCTGAAATACGCCTGATATATTCATCCGCATGTTCTTTAGGAAGGATTTCCAGTATGACTCCCGCAAAGCCGCCTCCGTGGATCCTGCACACGCCGTGATAATCACGGTTTAATACCTCCGAAATGCCAAGATTAAAGGCCACACCCTGATCCTTACTCTCTCCGGGAATCAGACAGTTCTGCAGCTGCATATATGAGGAATTACCCGACTCTTCCATTATCCTGACTATCTCGGCACTGTTTCTCTCCTTCATGGCAATGCCCATCCTGTCAACCCTGTCATTTTCCGTAAAGAAATGGATCGCACGAAGGATGGCACGGTCACTCCCTACCGCCTCCCTTACTTCATTAAGCTTTTCCATAAGCGCATCAAGGGATACATCGCACAGCCTGTCCCCACCAAGGGCCCGCGCAACCTTAAACATCTCCTCGGGAATCGCTGAGTACTCAGGCGATAAGTCGGCATGCGATGTTTTGGAATTCACCAGTACAAATGCGTAGTCAAACGAATCCAGGTCAAAGTCAACCTTCTCATAGCTTACTTCCCCATTAAAGTCAAGCTTGATCACACCACCTACGGCACAGGCAAGCTGGTCCATAAGACCCGATTTCTTATTCCAGAAATTGTGCTCGGCGTACTGCCCTGCCCTGGCGTAATCTATATACTTCATCTCTCCGTCGTTAAATAATATGTCGATTATGGTACATATAAGCATTTCAAAGGAAGCGGAGGACGAAACTCCGGAAGCTGCTATAACATTAGTAGAAACATATGCATTGAAGCCGCCGAGCTTATATCCCCTCTCCTTCATACCGGATAAAATACCTGCCACAAGCGGATGGGTTCCGCTTCCGGCCTTCTCGTCAGACAGCTTGTCAAGGTCGATCTTTACACAGCCCTCATAGCCTTCGCTTACGATTGTAACCGTATTGTCCCCGCTGGCTGCGGCGGCTGCGATCGTATCCATGGATATACTTCCGGCTATGACCCTG
The DNA here is from genome assembly GCA_002373875.1 of Lachnospiraceae bacterium UBA3641. Classification (GTDB taxonomy): domain Bacteria; phylum Bacillota; class Clostridia; order Lachnospirales; family Lachnospiraceae; genus UBA2868. Next base: position 25,823 of record DFKQ01000033.1, on the reverse strand, counting down.
CCTCCGTTATGATCGGTGTGGTTACCGATCAACTCGGTACGGCCGGGTGAAGTAAAGAAACTTAAGTCCGCTTTGCCAAATCGATTTACATAATTCTCTTCCAGCTTCTCAAACCTCTCCCTTGCGGCAGAAGCATTCCCGTAGATTTCCTTAAGTCTTGCATCCGTAATGTTCATCATATCCTCCTCTGTGATAAGATTTTTCGTCGATGAGATCACACCCCACGGAAGCGGAACTTGAATTCCATCGGCTTACTTACATCAATAAGATACTCGGGATGGGTCCTGGCTCCCCATGAATCATCGCCGCCCACTCCCATCTGCATAAGGGCTGTGCGGACTACCGTATACTGCACCGGAGGAAGCTCATAGTCATGCCCGGCATTCTCGATCTCGTGAGGGGTGTAGGGAAGTGCCGAGAATGACATCCCATCCCCTGTAAATACTATACCACGTCCCTTGTGATCGGTCACCCTCGCCCATCTTACTTCACACTTGTTGCCGCATTCCTGAGGTACCAGGTATTCGGCCATGTTGTCGATGACCCTGTTCTCAAATACCGCAAGCTTACCTCCCCTTTTCCTGTCCTCGTAGGTTTCATCCGGGCCGAGACCGTACCATTTAAGCCTGTCAAGTTCGGGGGGCAGCTTAAAGATCATGCCGAATTCGGGCATATCCCCAAGGTCTTTCACCGGTATATACTTAAGTGTTGTTTCAACAGTTCCGTCACCGAACACCTCATAGCATACGCTGCACCCGGAAGCCGGTACCGTAGGCATGAAGTACTTAAAGGTTATCCTGACCGTGTTTCCGGTTTCTTCGATAAGAGGCACGTTCCCTTCAAACCTCTCCGCCTTCTTATCGGATACATACAGGCTTGCTATCTTCCACTGGGCGTAGCGCTTAGGCATCATATTTCCGTTGTCGTTGGCCGTAGGTGCCCTCCAGAAGTTGGGCATGGGCTGGGCCTTGATGAGCTCCCTTCCGGCATATACATAGGATGTCAGTCCGCCCGTAACACCCGAGAACATTACACTGAAATTATCACCGTAAACGCCGATGTTCTGCTTGCCGGGTATCAGCCTTGGCTTCAGGGAACATACATAAGTCTTGAAGGGTGCCCTGACCACAGCCTGGGAGAAGGCCACTTCATGCCCGGCATCCGCCCACAGGGTATCCTCCTTAAGCCTGAAGGAAATAAGCACGGAAAATTCCGGTTCGCACTTCTCAAGAGATCTTGCCCCGTCCTTTCTTACTTCCATCTCATCATAGATCCCCGAAGGAAGCTCGAAGGTCTTCTCAGACAGGGGCGGCACGCTGCATGAAAGACCCAGCTCACTTACGTTTATTCCGTCAGCAAGCAGGATGAGCACACAGTCATACGCTGATGTGTCCGTAAAAAGGTACTTATTTTTAACTGTATATTTACGTCCCTTAATGTCTATATCAACGCCTATACCCTGATAATTGTACTTAACCTCCTGCATCTTGGGCGAAGCTTCCCTGTTTCGTCCCGTGACTATGCCGTTACCGGAAAACTCATAATCAGTAGGCCTCTCGTCAAAGTCACCCCCATAGGCTAAGGTCTCTTTACCATAACGGTCATGGGCATATATCGACTGGTCTATATAGTCCCAGATAAAGCCGCCCTGATACCTGGGCTCCCGGTCTGCAAGGTCTGTATACTTGTGCATGGCACCGCATGAATTGCCCATGGCATGGGTATACTCGCAGCAGATAAAGGGCTTATCCCTGTTCTCCTTAAGAAACTCCTCTATCGAAGCTACCGACGGGTACATCTGACTCTCCATATCGGATGTGTCCGGATATGTACGGTCATGGAATATGCCTTCGTAATGTACGAGCCTTGTGGGATCAAGCTCCTTAAAGAGCTTACTCATCTCATGTATGACCCTGCCGCCGTAGGATTCGTTGCCGCAAGACCATATAAGGATCGACGGATGATTCTTATCGCGTTCGTAACATGAACGGACGCGGTCAAGCATCATATCCATCCACTCATCATTGTCACCCGGAAGTATGAAATCCTTACCGGCCATCTTACGATACCAGGCATCCCATGTGCCATGGGTCTCCATGTTATTCTCGGCGATCATGTACAGGCCGTAGCGGTCGCACAGGCTGTATAGATAAGTGTCATCGGGATAATGACAGGTCCTTATGGCATTTATGTTGTTGCGCTTCATGGTGAGGATATCCTTAAGGACAGCTTCCCTGTCCGGCACACGTCCCGTATGGGGATTCCACTCATGGCGGTTGACACCGTTGAAGACAATGCGCCTGCCGTTAAGGGTCATGATGCCGTCCTTAAGCTCAAACCGTCTGAAGCCGGTATACTGACCGATCACACCCTGTACATTTCCCTTATCGTCCTTAAGGGTCACAAGAACCTTGTAGAGATTAGGCTCCTCGGCGCTCCACAGGGAGGGCTCCGCTATGTCGATCTTAACTTCATTTTCCCCGTCTTCTATATCAATGGTCTTCTCGTAGACCCGTCTTGCAGAGTCACTTGTAAGGCTTCCTCCCTTACTGAGGTTCCCGGCGCAGGTACACATTATATCCATGCTTCCCCTGCCCTCAACCTGCGTCCTGACCGTAAGGCATCCGGTCGCAAAATCATCATCAAGGGTGGATATGACCGATATATCGTACACATTCACTTCCGGAACCGCATAGAGGAAAACACTCCTGTATATCCCGGAGAACCTGTAGAAATCCTGATCCTCACACCAGCTTCCCGAGGTAAACTTAAATACACGTACCGCAAGCTTATTATCCCCGTCCTTAACTGCGTCCGTTAAGTCAAAATCAGCCGGATCGAAGGAATTCTCACTGTAGCCTATATATGTCCCGTTAAGCCAGATGGCAAATCCGGATTCAACACCCTGGAAGGATATCCTTATCCTCTTACCCTTCATCCTGTCAGGGATCCTGAAGAAGGTCACATAATCGGCCGTAGGATTAAACCTCATCGGTACCTGTCCCGGGACTATATCCTCATGTCCGTCCCAGGGATAAGCCGTATTTGAATACTGGGGCTTATCGTAGCCCTCCATCTGGATATGGGCCGGAACCCTTATATCATCCCAGAAGCTTACGTCCTTATCAGCCTCATAAAAGTCTGCAGGAGCATCATCCGGATTAAGGGAATACTTAAACTTCCACACACCGTCAAGTGACATCTTAAGGGACGATTCCTCGCTTACCAGTTCACTGAATGAAGCATATGTTGTATGAGAGCTGTGGGCCCTTAAGCGATTTTGCTCATAAATGCGGGGATCGCTTATAATATTTTGATCGAACGTTTTCATTATCATCCTCTTTTCTAAGATTCTTCGTCGCTTCGCTCCTCATAATGACAGTTGAGCTTACTGCTACTTAACAGAACCGGTGATACCTTCGGCAAACTGCTTCTGAAGTACAAAGAATATGATCAGAGTGGGGAATGTCGAGAACAGGACTCCCATCATCAGCATGCCGTAATCCACCGAATATCCGTTGGCCATGTTAGCTATAAGAATAGGCATCGTCTGTGCCTTGTTGTCGGTCATTACCACACGTGGCCACAGGTAGGAATTCCATGCGTTCATAAAGGTGATGACCGCTGCTGCGGCGTAGGTTGCCTTCATGACGGGCATGAACATCCGAAAGAAGATACCAAGCTCCGACAGGCCGTCAATGCGGGCGGCTTCCATTATATCAACGGGGAAGTTCCTTGAGTTCTGCCTGAACATCATGATCATGAAGGGTGTTGATACGGCAGGGAGCACAAAGCCCCATACGGTATTTAACATCTTCATACTGCTCATCATCCTGAACAGAGGGATCATGGTTGCCACTCCGGGGATCATCATACCCAGAAGAAGGATGCCAAAAAGCAGATCCTTACCCTTGTCGTGATAGAGTTCAAAGCCGTATCCGGCAAGCGAGCATACAAGGAGGCACAGAACCGTCTGAGCCAGGGCATACTTGAACGAATTCCCCATGGACTGCCACAGGTTTGTTCCCTTAAGGAGCTTATTGAAGTTGATCATAGCCTCGGCTCCGAAGAACATCTTGCCCCTTGCAACATCGGCAGTATTGTTGGTGGCTGCCGTGAGCATCCAGTATATCGGAAATACCGAAAAGATGGATACGATAACAAGAACAATATATGAAGGTATGAGCCTTCGCTGTATCATATTTCCCTTGATGTTAGCATTTTTTTCAGTCACGTGTATCACCTACTTTCAGGTTGATGAGTGCAAGTATTGCAACCATAACAAATACCACAAAGGACATGGCCGAAGCGTATCCGAAGTTTGCCACACCTGTTCCGAAGGCATTGTTGTAAATGTGATGGGACATGGTGATGGTGGTGCCTGCGGGCCCGCCGTTTGTTAAGTTGACCGACTCATCGAAGAGCTGGAGTGTACCGTTTATCGACATTATGAAGGTCATGATTATGACCGGGCGAAGAAGGGGAACGGTTACATACCAGAAGGTCTTCCAACCGTTCGCACCGTCAATCTTGGCCGCCTCATAGACCGAATATTCAATGTTCTGAAGGCCGGCAAGATAGAAGACCATGTTATAGCCTGTCCACCTCCACAGAAGACCCAGAATGATGACAAACCTTGCCGTACCGGTGGTACCCAGCCAGTTGATATTTTCACTGATAAGGTGCGCCTTCATAAGCAGTGAGTTGATAAGTCCCTGGGTAGCAAAGAGGGATTTGAATATCAGTGAATAGGATACAAGAGATATTGAACAGGGCAGGAAAACGCAGGTCCTGAACAAGCCCTTGAACTTAAGGTCCCTGTTGTTGAGGAGCTGGGCTAAAAATATCGCCACGATAAGCATTATCGGTACCTGGATGATAAGGTAAAGGAACGTGTTTGACAGAGATGTTTTGAATATCTTGTCCTTTACCATTCTGGTATAGTTGAAGGTCAGGGGCGAGCACCATTTCATATTGGCTGCAGACCCTGTTTTAAATGACGTTGTAAGTGCGGAAACCATGGGCCAGAAGCTGAAGACAAAGATCATCACGGTTGCGATGATAAGGAAGAGCCAACCGGCGATCTTCTGCTTTTGGCCTATTGTTAATGACCTTTTCTTTTCCACGTAAAAACCCCCTTTCCGGACATTGGTTTCATATATTTCTTTGACAAACGGGGATCACGTTGCCTGATCCCCGTCTGCATTATTGTAACCTTATATAAATACCTTCCCGCGATCTTAACTTCCTAGTTCTGGCTTCCTGCGATCTCGAATTCGATCTGCTCCTGGATACCGTCTATCTCAGAATCAACATCAGCTCCGTTAACAACATTGGTGATAGCGTTGCCTACAAGAGTCCTTAAGTTGTAATGGTAATCACTCTGCTGGATAACCGGTACATGTGAACCCATCTCAACTATGTCGGCATATATTGCCTGGCCGTCGAAGAAGTCAACGCCTTCCTGATAAACGCTTGACTTGCCTGCGCTGATGCATGTGGTGATAACACCGCCGTCCTTAAGCGCTGCATCATAGGTATCCATTGCGCCCTCGCCGCCGCCAAAGGTGTAGGCAAGGAATGCACATGCAAGGTCGGGCTTCTGGCAATTAGCCGTTACATAGAGTGAAGAACCGCCGTTTGCTGCGTAACCTTCCTTACCGCCGTCAAGTGTAGGGATGGTTGTAAGTGCCCACTTACCTGAGTTGGCCTCAACCTGCTCGATGGTGGGGATGATCCAGTTACCGTTCATAACGCCTGCCACCTGGTCGCCCATGATGGTCTGGTCGGTATATTCGCTCCAGTCATTTGCAAGAATGATCGTACCGTCCTTGGCACCCTGTACAATTACTTCAAATACCTTCTTGAAGGTCTCGTTACCCTTGATATTGGGAGTTGTATTATCCTTCCACTGGGACTGGCCTTCAGCCTGAAGCATCATATAAGGAAGGTCATCACCCGAATGGTCCATTGACAGAAGGGCCATACCGGTCTTATCCTTAATGTTCCTTGCGATCTCAAGCCACTCATCCCATGAGATCCCGGTTACATCATCAAGTGTATAGCCTGCCTGCTCAAGGATATCTGTACGATATGCGAAGATCGCGGTACCGTTATCAACGGGTGCTCCGTAATGCTTACCGTCTATGGTTGAATATGATAACTTCTCGGCTCCGAAGTCATCCCACTTAAAGTCACCTTCAAGGGGCTGCCATGCATCCGGATAGTCAGCATGGAACTTCTGGATCCAGTGATCCTGGAAGAGAACTATATCGGGAAGTGCGGAATAATCGCCTGATGAAGCAGCAAGCGTAACTGCCTGCTCAACATCCGATGAACCTGACTGCTCAATTATGTTAAGTGTAAAGTCGGGGTCAACCTTCTGATAAGCCTTCTCTGCAGCCTTAAGAGCGGGGATATTGAAGTTGGCATCCCATGCATAAACCGATAATTCATGTTCGCCTTCTGCTGCGACGTCGGCTGCGGGAGCTTCAGCAGCTTCTTCTGCGGGAGCCTCCTCGGCAGGAGCTTCCTCGGCAGGAGCTGCCTCTGTACCTGCATCTGCTGCAGGTGCTGCGCTTTCAGCCGCTCCGGTGCCGCCACATGCGCTTAATGCAAGAGCACTTACTGAAACAGCAAGAATCAATGATAGCATCTTTCTTTTCATAATTTTCCCTCCAATAAATCAAATTTGTAGCTGCAAATGTAAAAAAATCACAATCGCAACATTCAGAACAACCGGTTACGCTAATCATTTTACACAAATTTGGGATTAAAATAAAGGCAAGATGCGACTAAAAAAAATGCATATTCGAACATGGTATGCCACAAAGATGGTTCATTTAGTCCACTACCAGCCCTGGATGGCCAGTATATTATAATCCTTGAGCCTGTCCTTAGACCCTTTCTTACCAAGCTTCCATTGATACGGGGTATTGTTCATGAATTTAACAAAATTTCTGTTAAATGTAGATGTGGATGTAAAACCGCACTCCTCTGCCACACGATCCATTGAGTAATTGCTCTTCTGCATAAGATCGCAGGCCTTCTGTATTCTTACAAGGTTTACATAATCCATGGGCGGCAGGTTGACGCAATCGCAAAAAAGGCGTCTTAGATGAACCTCGGAAATATTGCATTCCCTTGCCAGATCGGCTGCCTTAAGCTCGCCGGCATAATTGATGTCAACAAAACGAAGAGCGGGGATTATCTGCTCAAAACGCCTGTTTCCCCACTCATTCCTGTGAATCCTACCCCCTGAACCATTTATCCTGACAAGTTCAAGCATAAGGACACGCAAAAGATTCCTGACCATCTCCCTGTATCCGGCTTCCTTATTTCTGTATTCATCGAATATCTTCCGTACAAGCATGGAGACTTCCGGATACTCGCTGCTTCCGTATATCGCCGCCCTGCTGTTCACAAGATTGGCGCTGTCCCTCTGTCTGACCGGCTCATCCGGGAATATCTCTTCCATGATCCTGCCTATATCAACAAAGAGAAATTCCCAGTAATCAGTCTTCTCGGATACGGTTGTATGGGGGTAGTCGGCCGGTATGGCCGTGAAGGTGCCCGAATCATAGATGAGCCGTTCATCATCAAGGCCCAGGATCCCGTGGCCCTCGTAGCAGTATCCTATTTCAAAGAGATTGTGGAAGTGAAGGTTATCGACATCCATCCCGTAAACCCGCTTCCACTTGTCACCTATAAGGGCAAGGGCTGACTCACCCTTTGGTATCTCGTAAAACCTGAATTCAACTGTTACATTATTTTTCGCGGTCATGATCTCTAACCCTCTTATACCATATGATTCAAGGGGCAAAACTATTCAGAACAGGCTAAAAAGTACTGTCCGATTCAGGTTCACACTTTTGAAAGCTCTATCAGCACGCCCCTGAAATCCCCCTCCAGATCGGGAGATCCTTCATTTATCAGAAGGCCCGCCCGCATTATCGTATCGCCCTTAAGAACAAAGTTCTGCGATATCCGCATTGCTTCCCCGGCAGGTGACTCCTCTACCGCTCCATCACTCAGGTCGTCAAAGGTCCACGGCCTGATCGAATGATATTCAATACCAAGAACCCTCTTGTCACTGCTTATACGATATCTTGCATCAGGATCAAGGCCACGGGGCTTAATAAGAACACTCCTTAAGTTCGGACGGGACAGAACCTTGATATAAGTAATGAGAGCACGTGACTTTTCCTTAGATACCACCATCCAGCAGTCATTCAGGTGATTCTCACTGTAGGAAGTCAGCCTGTAATAATCACCCGTCCTTATAAGGTCGTTATATCTGTGATACATCCTTGTCTGCCCGGGGATCATCTCCCTGTCCTCCTCGGGTATCCTGGTAATATCCAATTCATAGCCGAAGGTGCCCGCCAGCGCAACATAGCCACGTGTCTCAAAGGGAGTGACCCTGCCCACCGTATGATTGGGACAGTCACTCACATGGGCGCCCATGCTTGAGAGCGGATACACCATGGCGGTACCCTCCTGTATGCTAAGCCTCTCAATGGCATCAGTATCATCCGAGCACCAGATCTGCGGGCTGTAGTAGAGCATCCCGGGATCGAACCTGGCGCCTCCTCCCGAGCAGTTCTCAAGCAGGAGATCGGGAAAATCATCAAGGAGCCTCTGCTGCATATCATATACACCCAGCATATATCTGTGGAAGAGCTCCCCCTGCCTGTCACTGTCAAGGGCATAACTTCCCATATCACTGAGTCCGCGGTTCATATCCCATTTAACGTACTCAATATTGGCGCTTGACAGTACCTCCTTGATCCGCGAATATATCTCATCCACCACTTCCTTACGCGACAGGTCAAGCACGTACTGGTTCCTCATAAGTGTTGCCGTCCGTCCCGGTATCGCGATAGCCCAGTCCGGATGTTCGCGATACAGGTCTGAATCGGGCGATATCATCTCAGGCTCGATCCAGATACCGAACTTAAGCCCTGTTTTGTTGACTTCATCCACAAGGTACTTAAGCCCTCCCTTGATCTTATCCTCATTGACAAACCAGTCACCCAGAGCCATGTTATCGGAGCTCCTGTTTCCAAACCATCCGTCGTCCATGACCAGCATCTCGATTCCGCTCCTTGCCGCTTCCTTAGCTATGGCAATAAGCTTGTCGGTATCAAAGTCAAAATAGGTAGCCTCCCAGTTATTGATAAGGATGGGTCTCGGCGCCTCCTTATATTTATTGTTCCTGCAGGCTCCGCATATAAGATGCTCCCTGAAGAGATCGTGGAAGGTATGGCTCATATGCTCAATACCCTTATCCGAATATACAAGCACTGCTTCCGGCGCATAAAACTCATCCCCTGCATTCAGCTTCCATGAAAAGCCCTTGGGATTGATGCCCATAAGGCAACGGAGCCCGTCATACTGCGAGCGTTCAATAGATGCCGTGAAATTGCCGGAATATACAAAGCTTACACCGTATACGCTGCCCTGTGTCTGTGTACTGTGTTTGCCTGCCACAGCCAGAAAGGGATGCATCTGATGGGAGCTCTCGCCACGCACGGAGCTTACCTCATGCTTCCCGAAGCCCACAGGTGTCCTGTCGATATGTCTCTCCCTGGCCCAGGAACCGTGAAGGGTTATCATATCATAATCATCATTATCAAGGTCAAGACAGGCCGACAGGGCCGACCTTAAGTAAAGGGGAGCGACCCCGTTGTTTCTTAGCTTCACGCTCCTTATGATCGCATCAAGTCCCGCAAATACTGTATAAGAGAGGACAGCGACCAATCCGGTCAATGTATCCTTCAGCGTGATCTCAAGACTTTCGCAATCCTCCTCACTTCCGTAGGTTGCGGGAAGTCCCGGTAATGCTTTCTTGCCTTTATATATATTATGGTTTACATAACTTAACTGACAGCCCTGATGGCCTCCCTCTGTCTCAACCCTCAGACAACCGTTTCGTCCGTCACCGATACCCTCGGTCGGATACTCAAACATTGCGGAGTCAAGAAAACTCCCCCTGTCCCTGTTGTTTGTTGCCGGCGTAAAGGGATTCTCATATATCCTCATAAGATAGCGCACGTCATCATCGCTTATCCTGCTTCCGTAATATGTATGAAGCAGAAAATTCTCGTCTTGACCCTCGGCACCCGTAACAATACCGCATACATATGAAGAATGCGGTGTATCGAGTTTAAATAGCCTCTCCTTTTCCATGTACTTTATTCCCATTTTGTTCTCCTTTGTGAAACAGGGGACGGTTCTCCGTTTCATTTTTTTTAAACAGGGGCCATCACTGACTTCCTCTCAATAAGAGTTCCCGACACAAGTACGCGTCCCACCGAATAAGCGGGGTCCGACAGCTTCTCAAGTATTATCCTTATGGCTGTTTTAGCCAGTGAATCGGTGTCAACCCCATAGGTTGTGATCTTAGGCGAACTCATCTCGGCATAGATAAAGTTATCAAAGGCAACCACGGAAACATCCTCCGGAACCCTGTACCCGTCCTTCTGAAGTCTCTTCACAAGATCGAAGGCCGTGGCATCAGAATTGCATACAAAGGCCGTGGGCATGTCCTTTGGCAGGTCAAACCTGATCTTCTCACCTTCTTCATCCCTGTCCTCTATCCGCCATTCATCCTTTGTTTCAAGCCCGGCCCCAAGCATCGCACGGTAATAACCGATATACCTGTCCATTATGCTGCTGGTGCTTTTTATGCTGCCGACAAAGGCTATTCTCGTATGGCCTTTTTTTATGAGATAATTGGTCAGGATATCCGAGCCGAAGACGCTGTCGCTGATAACCGAATCCTCAAAGATATCCTCATCATAAAAATCCATGAACAGAAGCGGGACACCGCTCTCCTTCAACAGCTTAAGGTACTGCCTTGACATCTGACCGAGCACTATCGCTCCTTCCACCTGCCCGGAATTCAGAAGTGCAGGTAACTGCCCTTCTTTTTCGGTCTCCCGCCTGATTATCTCAAGCATACCCATCTGCTTCTGCTCCGACAGCATCATCATGGTCTTTTCATACAGCCTGCTGTAATATGTGTCCTTGTTTATAAAACGCTCGCTTACAAAGATACCTATGTTATGCTTCTCTTCCGCATTCTCCTTTTTGCTGCCTGTATAATGATACCCCATTTCTTCGGCTTTTTTGATTATCATTTCACGGACTGCGTCTGAAACGCCATCCTTACCCGTAAGTGCCTTGGATACGGATACGGTACTGACCCCCAGTTCCTTTGCGACATCACCCATGGTGACGCTTTTTCTTATCATTTCGTACTCTCCTTATAATGTATTGCCCCCTCACCTTCTAATGTCATAAGGAATCCACCACTTCGTGGTACCCCTTATGACGAAATTCGGCGGCCAATCTGGGTCATAAGGCATCCCCCGCAAGCGGTCCGCCCTTATGACGAATCGTCGGAACCATCCTAAATTATGCTTCGCATAATGGTTCCTCCTATAATGTAATGCCCCCTCACCTTCTAATGTCATAAGGAATCCACCACTTCGTGGTACCCCTTATGACGAAATTCGGCGGCCAATCTGGGTCATAAGGCATCCACCGCAAGCGGTCCGCCCTTATGACGAATGTCTGGAACCATCCGGAATTATGCTTCGCATAACGGTTCCTCCTATGGCTGTTTATTTCCCTATATAGTACCATGATTTAATTTCTTTATCCACATAATTTAATTAATTTACTTAATATTTGCTCCTCCCGGATTTAACTAAATTAAGTCATAAGCATTTACTATTCGTGAAGGGTATAGCTGCTTGCATATGTTCTTATGAGATTTCCCGTAGTGTTATACTTCTCTCCGATGATAAATTCCTTGGACCATGTCATAAAATAAGCCCATGGAACATGAGATCTCTCAAGCAGCTCTGTATCGGGAAGATACCCGACCTCAGCCAGTGCCGCAACCTTCTTATCCGACGTATTCCTGACAAGCTCTTCATATTCTCCGGCGTAATCGGTTGCCCTGTATTCCTCCAAATATACGTCCACGGAAACAACATCCACATATTCATCCCCCGGGTAACCCTCGGGAAGCCTGCAGTTCCACACCCAGAGAAGGTTGTCAAGATGATGCTTCCCTGTATAATGCTCAAACATCAGTTTATACAGCTCCCTTGCCGTTTCGGGCCCCTTGGCTCCCCACCAGAACCAGTCACCGTCGGACTCATGGAAGGGCCTCCACAGCACGGGGATATCCTTATCGCAAAAGGGCTTGAGTAAATCAGCTATCTTATCCATATCATGATAGAAGGCTTCCCTCTCGGGCGTTCCCTCGATAAGCACCCTGCTTACGTCAAAATCAGTATTCGCAGCGTAGAAGCTCTTATCCCTGCCTCCCAGAGGAGAAAACCAGTGAAAAGAGAATGTAAGGATCCCCTCCGATGTCATGGCCCATTCAAGCGCAGTATCAAGCGTTCCGCGGTTATCGTATATCTCCTTAAGACATTCATAAGAGGCACCCTCATAATTAATGTTGGGGGAATAGGCCAGCAGCTCAAAGCCTCTAAGCTTGGGCCTTCTGCCTGTCTTCTCATGGATATATGTGATCTCCTCCATCTGATTGGTCTGGGTATGCTGACCCGTGATTATCGACTTCCCTGCCGTTTCACACAGGTAATCAAGCAGCCTTGCCGCATTCCTCGTCGCATTTTTATTAACCGGTTTTTGGCTCATCGGGACCTCCCTCTTCTGGCTTATTTACTTCACTTGCCTCAGTACACAACATTTATAAGGTAAAAATCAGTCACACAGGCATCCGCCTCTTCCAACGTTATCACAAGTGTATGCTTTTTATTCTCACAGGCTTTATCATCTATATGGCTGTCTTCAGGGCCAATAACCCTTCCATGATGCATAAGCGTTGCCATATAGGCCTTATCACCCCAGTCCTCATCGAAATTGCCATCAAGCCTTATCCTATGCTCTTCATCATGATCTATTACGGCATAAGCCACCGGTGCAGGCTTATTGACCGATTTACGGTACATGACGGCAAGCTCTGTCCCCGTGAATTCAAAGGTTATGGAATCACCCTTATCCGATGCGTGCCAGCCGTTCTTAAATACATCCCGGACTTCACCTGACAGCACGGTATCCTCGCACGGCTGTCGGTATTCCTTACCGTCAAAAGCCGTATTAATCGGGAATGGCTCCATCACCGGCGTATCATCTTCGATAAATCCGTTGAGCACAGGCTTTGAGTTAAGCCTGTTATATCTGCCTGCATTCTCATATTTATCTTCTGTAAGGGCAGGCGGCAGCTGCCGGTCCTCTTGCACCCGGGTTCTGCGGTAAGGATCTGTTTCTTCTTCACACTTACCGCCCTTTTTACAGTCCATGTTATCCGATCGTGCCTTAAGCTCATTAAGGTAATCCGTGATATGTCCCGCAACTATTCCGTGACCAGGATCGTTGGGATGGAGCATGTCACCGGTTATCTCATTTATCCCGATCTTACGCCCGTCAGGCAGAATCAGCCTGCCGTCTGGAGCACTCATGAACTTATCATATATGCATTCCTTCATGCTGATGCAGGGTATATTGTAATGCCTTCCTACTTCCGCATGAACCTCCTCGAAGTTCCTTCCGTTGTCGTACTTCACCGAATGGACAATGAGAACTGCCGGAGCATTACCCGACCCGGTCTTATAAGAAAGAATCCTTCGTATAAGGCCTTCATAGGTTTCCATGAACAAGCTGCTTCTGTCATCAGGTACGGGAATCTGATCATCAGAGAAATCCGATAACATCTCATCATTATCATTCACGCTGTATTCAACGATGACGAAATCCGGATCATACTTAAGCAGGTCATCCGATACTCTTGCCACGCCAAACTGGGAAGTTGTAGCACCTATTCCTGCATTGACATACCTGACCCTCGCCTCCGGGAAGGTGTCCTTCCACCACTTAAATACCCTTGCTGCGTAGCAGAGTGCCTCATCGCTCACTACCGCACCCTGGGTGATCGAACCGCCTATGAAGCCGATGGTTATCTGCTCCCCCTCTGCGGCCCGTTTCATTACGTTTATTATGTTGGCAGGGTTTCCTGTGTTTTTCATATGTAATCTCCATTCTTGAATTAATGGATTGACGTGTACTGGATAGTTGATTATAATTTAAATATGAAGAGTGCTACCGATAGACGGTTGCCCACTTTTTGTGGTTATTAGTAGTAATAACCGCCGGTGTCGCGGCTGGCGGTTATTTTTTTGCTTTGCTGTTATGACCTATTGCATAACCTAAGGCAAAGCAAGTAATTGCATATGGCAACACCCTTCTTCAATATCATATTATAAAACGTTTGTTCTGTAAATAGAGAATTCGAAATTATGTTCGAATTTAATCAGGCTGCAAATAGATGCACATCCTTCCGTTATGATACGGACACTTCCATGGCTCGACAATATCTCTTGAAGGGTCGGGGTTTCCATCCTTATCTACCTGAGAATACCACTCAGAGCCCGGTCTTTTATCTATGATCTTATCCTTGATGTACCCCCAGATATCTTCAGCAGCTTCTTCGTACTTTAACGCTGCCTCTTCATCCCCTGCCGCCCTGCACTTTGCGGCCGCATTCATGAATCCCAGGACTCCCTCTGCCTGAACCCACCAGACACGGGTCGTATCATCCACACCCTTCTCACATTCATTTAAGATCGAATGATCAACGTAAGCTCTTTCATATATCTGCCCGGCAAGTGTGTCATTTATCGGACGTATCTTTTCAGTGTACACAGGGTCATCAAGTATATCAAGGCCCCTGTCCACAAGCCATGATGCCTCTATATCATGCCCGTAGGAATGAAGGTCTATGAGTGAGTTATAATCCCTGTCGAAGAAGACCTCCTGTCTTTTAAGCGTCGGATTATATATCTTATCTGCAATGATATCCAGGATAAAGCGAGTGTCATTTTCTACTGCCTCTTTCTCTTTTACAAGGTCGAAACCACAGCTTATATTCATATCCGCCTTCTTTAACACACGCAGGTACTCGGTATAAGCCTCATATACATGGAGCAGGGTGTTCATGGTCCTTACCGCCTCTACCCCGTTCTCCGACAGCTTCTCATTGCCGGCAGGTTTAAAGTCCGCGCTGAATGCCTCAAGATAGCCCTCCTTATCACGGCACTTCTCCTCCACAACCCTTCGAAGATCATATGCCAGATTCAGGGCTTCCTTATCACCCGATGCATCAAAATACGATGAAAGAGCATAAATGGCGAATGCCTGATTATAGGTATGCTTAGTCTTATCATCCGGCTCTCCGTTGTAGGAAACCGACCAGTAAACACCGCCGTTTTCCCTGTCAAGAAAAGCCTTCTTGAGAAAATCATAAGCCTGCGTGCATGCCTTCTCTTTATCCGTACTGCCGCCCGGTCTTTCTCCCGATCTTTTTTCAAGCAGTAAGAGATTGGAAAAGAACCATAATATACGGCTGTTAAGAATACATCCCTTGACCGCCTTCTTATCAAGCTTAAGATCATAGGTCAAAAGCCCATAGAATCCACCGTATTCACGGTCAATAAGCCCCAGCCAAAAAGGCGCAATATTCCCCCGAAGATGAGACAACATCTCATCCCTCATCGTATTTTTCATTATGTTTCCTCCTGACTTTATACTATTGTGACTGTTCAGACGTTGTTATATACCGCCCGCGCGATCGATATACAGGTTTCACTGTAGGGGATCAGCATTGCCTGAAATGCGTGGTACAGATCTGACTTTCCCGGCCATACAGTGCTTTTCAGGTGATTATGTTCGTCAAGCTGATGGAACCATGAGCCTGTCTCATGATCGAGCACGGCCACGTCAAGGTATTCCATAAAAGCAGCATAATCATCGGCGTATTTCTTCTCACCGATGATACGATAAAGAACTGCGGATGTATTGATCGCTTCAGCCAGTGTCCAGTGCATCCTGTCACGGACAACAGGGGCACCGGTCCAATCAGTTGTATATACGATCCCGGGAGCTCCGTCGACATTCCATGCATCTGTTACCGCCCTGTTATAGAGCCTGCAGGCATGTGTGTAATACTCCTGTCTGTCGGTCTCTGACAGGCTGTCGGTCGAGCCCGCCCACTGACTTATAAGCCTTGCCCACTCTATTCCGTGTCCCGGTGTGGCTCCGTAAGGCTTAAAGGGATCATCGGGCCTGTCCTTATTAAGCTCAAGATCCGGCTTCCAGTCCGAGGTAAAGTGCTCCGGGATCCTGTAATCATTTTCCCTTGCCCATTCTATTACATGGTCTATGATCCTTCCGGCGCGTATCCTGTACTTATCCCCGGCCCCCGGAGTGCTTACATCAAGGGCATCCGCTGCCGCAAGGAAGGCTTCTACCGTATGCATATTGGCATTGACGCCACGGTAGGGATCAAGCTCCGTAAATTCCGTGTTCCAGGTATCACAGGAGAGTCCCTCCTCTTCATTCCAGAACTTATCATCATACAGACGAATGGCATCCTTAAGCAGTTCACCGGCACCGTCAATCCCGGCAAGCAGACCGCTTGTTGAAGCAAGGATCACAAAAGCATGCGCGTAACACTGTTTACCCGGCACAAGCTCATCATCCTTTGTAAGAGCGGCATACCAGCCCCCGTTCTTCTTATCCTTAAGCTCACCCTGCAGTCCGCGTATGGCCGCCGCTGCCAGCTCCCTGCTCCCCTTATCGCCCATCATGGTTCCGATCGAGTAAACGTGGGCCATACGGCAGGTTATCCAGGTCTCTCTGTTACGATCCTTCCACGGTGTTCCGTCATCCGACAGGTAATAGCTTCCGCCCCCGGGTGAGGGGAACTGCCGCCCGAAGTCAAGCAGGGCCTGCGCGTTATTTTTAAGAAAATCCTTATTCTCCTTTGTATCGATCATGTATTTATTATCCATGTTATCTTCCTCCAAAATGAAACAGGGGACGGTTCCTCGTTTCATTTGTCGATCAATTACAGAAACGGTTCCTTTGTTTCAAATGAAACGAGGAACCGTCCCCCTGTTTCATTTTATATCGTATACGCTCCGTACGGACAATCCTACAGGCTCACCCTTGATGATCTTAACCCTTCTCTCACCGCCGTTTAAGTCGAAGAAATTATCGGATAAAATGAGGTCATCATTGTCATTTCTTATCTCAATGCTCTTAGCGTAAGCCGATGCGGATACAAGTATCTCATCACCATCGAGCCTTACCTTAAGCTTAGGATCAACGAACTTAAAGTGCTTGGGCGGGCAGAAAAGAACCGTTCCCTGAGATACCGTCTCCCCTTCTTCAACAAGCTGATAGCTTACATAGTTTTCATACAGCCCGGCCTCTTTAAGATCAACAAGATCAAGCCATTTAGCAGACAGCGGCTCAATGCTTAGATCTTCTGCTTCTTCCCTTATCACGGAACCATCATTGTTTCTGAGCTGCCATTTAACTGTCCCTTTTCTTGTACACATCGATTCGTTGGCAACACTTAACCTGATGGATTTCTTAACCTCAAACGGCTCGGCGTTTGTGTTCATCGTCTGCGTAAGAAGCCCTTCCTCTTCACAGGATATCATGAAGGGAGCGAAGAACCTCCTGGCGTAATAATGCAGTGCCTTCCATCTTCCATAGTAATCGATCGATGACCAGGATGCCACCGGCCAGCAATCGTTAAGCTGCCAGTAAACGGTTCCCATACACCTGCCCCTGTTTCTTCTGAAATGTTCAACACCGTAACGGATAGCCTCAGCCTGAAGCAGCTGGGAAGCATATATAAGCGTATCAAGGTCAGTCGGATACAGGAAGGTCTGTTCCATATAGTTCATGATCTTGCCGTTAGCCGAAGCATTTCTCTGGTGCTTCTCCATTACATATGAAAATACATTCCGGTCCGATGGCTCCGTAAAGGTCTCCACGGTCTTTATCGAAGGAAATGACTGGAATCCGAATTCCGACAGGTACCTGAAATAGAACTTCCTGTATTCGGTAAAGGGCTTGTTCCCATGCCATACATCCCAGTAATGGACATCTCCCCTGTCAGGTGAATTAGGCTCGTCGAAGCCCCCTCCGCAGGAAGGTGACGCCGGCCAGTAGAACCTGTCGGGATCCTCCTCCTCAAGGAGCCTGGGGAAGAGGTACTCATACATCTTCACGTAGTCACTCTTTATCTCGTTTTTGGCCCCCCATTCGCCCTTATCGACAAACATCTCCATTTCATTATTGCCGCACCACAGTCCGAGACTGGCATGGTGACGAAGCCTGCGTATGTTATCCTTAAGCTCAGCCAGTATATTTTCCTCAAAATCACGGGTCAGCCTGTAATTGGCGCAGGCGAACATGAAATCCTGCCATACAACAAGTCCCAGCTCATCACAGACATCATAAAAATCATCCGAAGGGTACAGGCCGCCGCCCCATACACGGATACAGTTGAAGTTGGCTGCCGTACATTGTTTAAGCAGGTCTTCCGTTCTGGCCCTGCTGCATCTTGACAGGATATTATCCTCGGGGATATAATCGGCGCCCATGGCGAAGAATTTCACATTATTTACAACATGGGCAAACTCGGCACCGAACTCATCCCTTACCGTGCTCATTTCCATCTTGCGAAGGCCGATCCGTCTCTCCCATTCATCAAGGACAAGACCGTTTTCATCAACCAGCTCGACCCTTACGGTATATAACGGCTGGTCACCCAATCCATTCGGCCACCACAGCTTCGGATCATTAATGACCATCTCCGATGATATGTCCACCTTATCGTACAGTATATTCCCGTCAGGATCAATCACGGTAACAATCGGAGACAGGGGACGGTTCTCTGTCTCCCTGTTGATTATATCTAAGTTTTGCATTACTGCACCTGTTTTCGAAGATTTGGGAGACAGAGAACCGTCCCCTGTCTCCGATACGTCGAATTTAAGCTCAGCCTTCGTCAGGTCATCATTAAACTCCTGCCTTACATACACACTCTCAAGCCTTGCCTTTTTAAGGGCAAGCACTTCAACATCCTTCCATATGCCGGCATCGGGCAGCCTCGGGCCCCAGTCCCAGCCGAACATATAGTGACCCTTCCTGATCTTCGGAAAGCCTCTCATTGCATCCTCGGTTCCCAGTATGGCCGGATCCTCCTTATATTGTTCATCTATATATTTAACCGGCGAGTGAAATAAGATCGCAAGCTCGTTTCCGTCAATCTTAAGCATATCCTTAACATGATAATCCCATACCCTGTGCATATTATTCACGCTTCCGAGTGACTCGCCGTTAAGTTCAATATCGGCAATTGTATCAAGGCCGTTAAACCGAAGGATAACCTCATCCGAATCAGCCAGCTCATCACCGTCAACATCGAAGGAACCCCTGTACTCAAAATCATTCTTCATAAGCTCAAGGGCTGCCATCTCATTATCACGCCAGTAGGGATCCTCCATCCTGCCGGCATTTATAAGATCGTTATAGACCGATCCCGGCACCTTAGCAGGAATGAAACCTGCATCCTCCGAATTTCCTATGATACGCATTTCCCATTTTATGTTTTTGTCGATACTTTTCATTTTTTCTCCTTCAGATCCTTCGTTTGCTCAGGATCAATTTTACATTAGCTGCCGACTCCTCTTGGCCGTATGCTCAATTCAACCCTTAACGGCTCCCGATGTAAGGCCTGAATATATCTGCTTCTGGCACGTGATGAATACAATAAGAGCGGGTAACAATGATATTATAACACCTGCGCAGATAAGATTGTACTTGCTGCCCAGAGGTCCCACGAAGGTATACAGCGAAGTCGCCACCGTGGCCAGTCTCGTCTTATCCTGAAGGTACATGTTGGCCATATAGTATTCATTATAGGTTCCCACACCCTTAAGGATACAGGATGTTACTATCGCGGGCTTTAAGAGCGGAAGCAGGATCCTGTAGAAGATCGTGAAATATGATGCCCCGTCCACTATTGCGGATTCATCCAGTGAAACATCTATATTCTCGAAGAACTGGATGTAAATGTATATCGCTATAACATCGGTTCCGCACATGACTATTATATATCCCGGAAGCAGGTTTATAAAGCCAAGCTTGTACATGATCTCATAAACAGGTATCTGCATCGCAACACCCGGGAGCATGGAAGCAAACAAAAACATATTTCTTATAAGCTTGTTTCCGGGAAAGGTGAACCGGTTAAGTACATATGCCAGCTGGGTTCCTATAAGGGTTGAGAACAAGAGCACGCATATGAGTATTACCGTTGAATTGATGAAGGCCCGTCCCATTCCGGCTTTATTGAATGCATTTACGAAATTGTCAAAGTTAAGCCAGCTGTGCGGGAGCACCATAACATTTGTGTTCTGGTATTCCTCATCCGTCTTGAAGGCCGTGATCACACATGATACAACGGGCAGCAGTGCAACAAATGAGAAGAACACCAGTGAAAAATATTTAAGGATCGTTAAAGCAGATTTTCCGATTTTTTCTGAGATACTCATTTTTTTCCCTTTCTGTTAAAGATTCTTCACTTCGTCCGTAATGACATACAATACGTCTTCCTACTCCGTTCCGTCTTTGAACACATACTTAAAGAACAGCTTCTGCAATATCGTTACAACAAATATTATCAACAGCAGCACAACCGCCATGGCCGAGGCCAGGCCAACCTTCTGCTGGGTGTGGGCTATCTCATGCATGACCACGAAATAAGTTCCTGTTCCGTTGGCACCGTCCGTTATAACATAGGGAGGTTCGAAGGCACTCAGCGAACCCGATATGGAAAGGATGACATTCAGAACGAATATGGTCTTGATACTGGGCATTATTATATATTTGAACTGTTGGAACTTATTGGCTCCGTCAAGCATGGCAGCCTCATACAGTTCATTGTCAACAGACATTATCGCACCTATAAACAGGACCATATTCTGTCCGAAGTACCGCCATACGCTGGTTCCCACCAGCGAAATGTTGTTAATGCTGCGGTCTTTAAGCCAGTAAGGGAGGTTATCCAGCTGAAAGCCGCACCACTGAAGAACCGTATCGAACACAAAGCCTCTGGTATAGAAGAACTTGAAGATAAAGCCTATCGCGATTCCGTTTATAAGAAAAGGAAAGAACATAAATCCCTTGAAGAGGTCACCGCCCTTTACCTTGAAGCTTAATATAGTTGCAAGATACAGGGCCAGGGAAAGCTGGATCACCGATCCGCCCATATAATACAGGGACAGCTTAAGGGCTCCGAAACAATCCTTCCTTGAGAATACCTTGATATAATTCTTCCATCCGACGAACTTCCTGGCTCCCACATACTTCATGTTGTAGAAGGAAAACTTCACCATTTCCGCAAAGGGGATATAGGTGAATACCATCAACAGTACAAGCGGTATGATGAGGAAGGCTAACATGACCAGCACCTTCTGGCCATCCCTGCTCTTTAACCATTCACCGAATGTGCGCTTATTTCTTTTTACAGTAGCTTTTGCCGATGCGTTCATATAACCCTCTCCTTGTATATCAAAACTAAAATCTGCTCTCTTTTTTATTTGTGCCGGCTGCGCGAACACAGCCGGCACACATTAAGGACTTATCCGATTCACGGGTCCTTTTTTAGTTGATCAATAATCAGGTGATCAATAATCTACGGAGATCTCAAGCTCTTCCTGAGCATCGTTCCACTTCTGAGTCCATTCCGCATAAATATCATCGAGAGATTCGGAACCTGTGGCTGCCGCTTCAACGATCCTCTGAACCTTATCGTTTCCGCCTGCGTTGAAGGAGAGCTCTGATTCAGCGTTTATATCATTAAGCATGGTCTCTTCTCCTGCCTTGGCCGGCTGGTCCGAAAGAACCTCGCAGCCGTCAAATGCAGCATACATTTCAGGGTTCTTGCCGTCCTTAACTACCGTGTAACCGCCTTCGTTGTAGCACCATTCTGACTTCTCAACCATCCACTTTACGAATATAAGTGATGCAAGCTTATTCTCATCGGATGCATTAACATTGATACAATAGTTGTAGTCACCGCCTGCGTTAACATACTGCTTGCCGCCTACTGTCATGGGGAAGGGCATATATCCTACGTTCTCGGGAGTGTCGCCTGCTTCCTGCATCTGAGCATATGCCCATGATCCAAGAACCATTGTTCCGATCTCGCCGCGGTTGAGCATACCCTTACATGACTCCCAGTCCGTGGTAGTGTAGTCATCCTCGATAAGTCCTTGGGCAACCGCATCATAGAGGATCCTGTAAAGGTTGTAGATACCGGTATCATCGCCGGGATCCTTAAAGGGCTCTGCTGTATGAGCAAATTTCTGCTGCATGAAGGTGTCATCACCGTTTGATACTATACCTATATAGGCATCCCATGCGCCCATGGTCCAGCCGGCCGCATAGTTGGTGTAAAGAGGGATGGCGTCCGTCTTCTCCTTGATAAGCTTAAGATCTTCGAGGAATTCGGTGGGAGTTGTGGGAAGATCGGTTATCCCTGCCTCCTCAAATACTGCCTTGTTGTAAAGAACGCCCTGGGCGTTGGCCATGTAAGGAATACCATAGCAATTTCCTTCATACTCCCAGTTATCTACGAAATTAAGTTCAGCCGAAAGATTGTCAAGCGTATCAAAGGGCATGAAGAACTCGGGAAGATCAACCTTGTCAACCGCAGGGATGAACATTATATCGCCCCAGTCACCCGTGGAAAGACGAAGGAGTGAGTCCTCGGCATAATCCGTAACCGCTTCCATTTCAACCTTGATATTCGGGAATTCATTATTGAATGCGGCTACCATCTTATCCATTGTTCCGTCCTCGGCGCGGTCAGTCTTATGATGCAGGAACTTGATGGTAGCTTCCGTATCGGTGTATTGGCTAAGATCAAGCTGCGTGTAAGAAGGAATACCACCTTCTTCTGCCTCATCGGATGCTTCCGTATCCTCAGCCACTGTTTCTTCTGCCTCTGTTTCTTCTGCCTCATCCGCTGCGCTTTCTTCTGCTGCCGGAGCAGGAGCTGCTGCAGCCCCGCCGCATGCTGCAAGAGAGAAGGTCATTGCCGATGCCAGACAGATTGCCATTACTTTTTTCAACTTCATAAGTTTTTCCTCCTAATTAATTTAAGTAAAGTTGATTGCGAATTACTTAATTTAAGTATATCCGTCCATACGAATTAGTCAAGTAATTTTCCCAAATTTACCTTGTTTTTACCTAATTCACAATTTACTTTACTTAAATTTGTAACCTATGCACAAAACGGCGTACAATGACCAGCTCAACCCGCTTACAAGTAAAAAGGCTCCGGATCTAATGATCCGAAGCCTTTTTACCTTTAATCATACAGATACTTTTCCGGAAGTACAACATTGAAGGCCCTGGCAAGATGCCTCAGATCATCCGGAGTTATTGTCTGCCTCTTCTTATCGGTCACATTCATAACCTTAAGAAGGATCTCTGCCGCCTTCTCTATGGTATGGAACAGACCAAAGGTCAGATTGAAGTCCTCTCCTGCCGCAAACAGCCCGTGATGAGCCCATATGACAGCATTATGCTCCTCCATGAGCCTTGATGAGGCTTCTGCTATCTCACGGCCTCCCGGAACCATCCAGGGAACGACTCCGACCCCTTCGGGAAATACAATGGGACACTCCGTCATCATCTCCCAGAGCTCCCGTGTGAATATCTTATCATCAAGAGGCAGGATGAAGGTCAGTGCTATGATATTGGCCGGATGAGCGTGATAAATGACTCTGCTCTTACCGCCCGTCACCCTCTTCTTGACCGACTGGTTGAGAAGGTGGGACGGAAGCTCGGATGTTGGTACGGCTCCGTTTTTAAGCCCCCACACGATCCTGTACCCGGCTCCGTCTTCACTTATTTCTATTATGCCCGTTGCCTCATCAGGTGCAAGAGCAACATTCCTGAAGAACTTGCCGCTTCCCGTGACCATGAAATATTCACCTGCCACTTCCCCGGCCACGGCTCCTATATCATGCCATTCACCCGGGGTAAGATCCTCTCTTACCTCCTCTATTTCAGACGGCTTGATCCTGTAGGACAGATTACCTCCGTTCCTCTCATGGAATCCAAGCTGCCATCCGTCATCGGCCATCCTGATAAATCCAAGTGCAAAATCAGATTCAAGTACTTTCATAGTTATATCTCCTTCATCCTTATCCTGTTATCCTCATCACTTCCCCATGTCCCCACAAAATCATGCGCCTTGTCCGTTCCGGGGTCAAGGGGCGCAGGATGCTCTTTGTCCCATTTATTGGTCACATGATCGTACATGGATTCAGCCTTACTTGCGATTACCGCTTAATGCTTCACTCCCGCGATCTCATCTATCCTTGCAAGTTCATCCTTTGTAAGAGGCTTCGAATCAAGTGCCTCAAGATTGGTCAATATCTGCTCACTCTTTGAAGCGCCGATGATAACCGAAGTAATTCCCTTCTGATCAAGCAGCCATCTTAATGCCATCCGGCTTAAGGCCTCGCCCCGCTCAAGCGCCATATCGTTAAGTGCCCTGATCTTAGCAAGCATATCCTCGGACAGGCTCTTCTCATTAAGGAATCTCCCGTCCTTACTGATCCTTGAATCCTCGGGGATTCCCTTAAGATATCTGTCTGTAAGAAGTCCCTGGGCAAGCGGGGAGAAGCAGATGATACCCTTTTTCTCATCTATGGATGCCTGCAAAAGTCCGTTATCCTCTATTGTCCTGTCAAATATATTGTACCTGTTCTGATTGATCACAAACGGTACTCTCATTTCACGAAGGATCACGCATGCCCTTTTAAGTGTTTCTCCATCATAATTCGAGAGACCGGCATACAGTGCCTTACCGCTGTTTATTATCTGTGCAAGTGCCCCCATCGTCTCTTCAAGCGGTGTATCCGGATCGGGTCTGTGATGATAGAAGATATCCACATATTCAAGTCCCATTCTCTTAAGGCTTTGGTCAATACTTGCGATCAGATACTTCCTGCTGCCGTGATCACCGTAGGGTCCCGGCCACATATCATATCCTGCCTTGGTGCTTATGATCAGTTCATCCCTGTACCCGTCGAAGCTGTCCTTAAGGATCTGTCCGAAATTCCTCTCGGCACTCCCATACTCGGGTCCGTAATTATTTGCGAGATCGAAATGCGTGATCCCATTATCAAAAGCCGTCTCACACATCCTCTTCATATTCGAATACACTCCCGTATCTCCGAAGTTGTGCCACAGCCCCAGAGAGAGGGCAGACAGCTTAAGACCGCTCTCACCGCATTTGTTATAGGTCATCTTATCATATCTCTTCCCGCTCGGTCTGTACATTTCTTCCTCCTTCATTCTTATGATCAGTACCTGATCCGTTCACTTTATTCAGGCTTACATTAT
Organism: Lachnospiraceae bacterium UBA3641; assembly: GCA_002373875.1. Classification (GTDB taxonomy): domain Bacteria; phylum Bacillota; class Clostridia; order Lachnospirales; family Lachnospiraceae; genus UBA2868. The sequence goes on along the minus strand of DFKQ01000033.1, from coordinate 497 downwards.
AACATTAATGTCACCCCGACGTCCAAAGAATTATCGGCATTCTCAGACATACGGGATGACATCTTCTTAATCATATAGTAAACGAAATAAATAATTTCGTTTACTATAATAAATCGATTCAATCTCCATGATACCTGCCGGTACGCGGAAGTTTGACAGTCCAACCTCAAACAACTGAATCATAAACAACCCTCAAACCTTTGTAAAGACTGGATCCCCGGTCTTTTTATTTTGTCAAATTTATATGAATTTTATGTGGCTATTTGTGTCTATATGTGTTATAATAAGGGTTGGGAGGGTATCGTCATGAAGCTAACAGTTACAAAATCCAAAAATTCTGCCAGTTTCTATGTACAGAAGAGCATACGTAAGAAAACAGGGGAACAACATCCATAACTATCGAAAAGCTCGGAAATATCGAAGAGGTCCGTGCCAAAGCCGGAGGAAAGGACCCTTATATCTGGGCACAGGAATACGCCAGGGACAGATAGACCGTG
>DFKQ01000007.1 GCA_002373875.1 Lachnospiraceae bacterium UBA3641 | reverse complement strand
TATTTATTTCGTTTACTATAAGTTTCGTGGAGGAATCATAAAATGAAGAGTGAATTTAAGAAACGTATTGCGGGAATCCTCGCAGCCTTGATGGTGGCGGAAACAATAACGGGTGGTATGACCGGTGTATATGCTTCATCGGAACCGGATATCCTGCTGCAGGGCTACGCGGAAGAGTCAGCAGAGGATATCCTGTCTGAACCGGGGACGCCCCCGGATAAGGAGTTACCGGCAGATAGTGCAGAAGGTCTGTCGCCCCTTAAACAGATTTCCGGCATGGATCATGTCGAGGGCGAAGTCATAGTGTGTGCCATAGAGTCCTCCGATCCTGCCTCGGAGGCGGCTGCGGATGATATTGGCAGGGACGCTGCCTGCGATGACCTGCTTGACGGGGCCGAAGACCTTATGGATGTGTCAGGGGCAGCCGGTGCAGCGGTTGAGGATGCACTTGATCCGTCATTAAATGGTGATGAGCCGCAAAATGATAAGGCGTCGTCTGACGGAAACGAAACACAGACCGTGCTCAAGCTCATACATTCCGATGAATACACTACTTCGGAGCTTATGGAAATGCTGGGGGCAAGGGACGATGTTATATTTGTTGAGCCCAATTACATTCACACTATTGAAGAACCTGAAGCTGAGATATATGAATCCGCATATTTAACGGATGACGCCGTAACAGGCGATGACAGCCGGGAGGATCGGAGTGCGGATGCTTCCGACATTATTGCGGAAGAAGACCTCGAAGATACAGGAGATACAGATACGGGTGATATACAGCCCGACAGAGCCTGGGAAGGACAGGACCTTACAGATAAACAGTATGCATACGGAGCAGGACCCGGAGGAATCGATATTCCGGATTGGAATTCAGTCAGTGTAAATGCTGAGAATACCGTGGTGGCGGTTGTTGATACGGGTGTTGATTACAACAATCCTGACCTTAAGGATGTGATGTGGGACAAGGGCCTTGAGTATGATGCCCTGGTTAAGCTTGGCGGAGGCAGGTACGGGATCAACCCTCCCGGAACGAAGGAATTCGGTTATTCAACCGACGATCCCTTAGACAGGGGAGGGCACGGTACCCATGTGGCAGGCAGTATAGCCGCAGCGTGGAATGGCTTCGGTGTGAGCGGAGCCGCAAACGGTGCCAGGATAATGGCCCTGAACGTTACCGATTACAGGGGAAGCTTTTTGAATTCGGATCTTGTTAAATGCTATAATTATGTTCTGACCGCGAAAAAGGCAGGCGTAAACGTAGTTGCCGTAAATAATTCCTGGGGCGGTCCGGTTGAAAGCCTGATCTTCAGATATATTGTAAGGGCTCTGGCGGAAGCGGGAGTGGTATCCTGCTTCAGTTCCGGAAACGATAACGAAAATAATGACCTTTACGGAGGGACGAGTGATACGTTCGGTGGTGAGCCCGGCGAGATAACGGTTAATTCAAGCGATGCCCGCGGTAAGAAAAGTGGCTTCTCCAACTGGGGCATACGTTCCACCCATGTCTTCGCACCGGGAACAGAGATCCTCTCCACTTATCCTTCAGGGCTTGGGGATCTGTACGGAGGCATTGCCGCCACCGCCATGGATACAAACAATGGCGAGATAAAGGATGATTATGAGGACGGAAGCCTTGAAACAGCCTATTTCGGATACAGGCCGGCCGGCAACGATAATGAACTGGCAGTATCGGAAAATACCGTAAGCGGGGCGGGTATCGGGAATAAGAGTCTTGTGATCAAGGGTGTGAGCGCCGCCACAACCTATGACGTCGGCGTGCTTATCATAAATAAAGAGTCGGATGTGCGCCTGTTCCCGGGCGGTGAATATGAAGCCGTATTAACACATATGGCAACATATCCCAATATTTACCTTAAGCTCTTTGTTAAGACAATCGACGGAGAATACGCATACGCAGGGGGCGGCTACAGTGCAGCCACCTTCAACGAAACGACTATAAGGCTCCCGGCCGATACCGATCTTGATGACTTAAGCTTCAAGCTGATGGCAGCCCCGGATAATGAGAGTGAAGAAACATATGATATTTATATAGACGGGATACGGCTTACAGAGGAGACTGAGGGCTCTCCCTATGCAATGATGAGCGGAACCTCCATGGCCTGTCCGGCAGCAACCGGAGCCGTGGCCGTGATCGCGGGAAAATACCCGAATGATTCGGCAGCCAAAAGGGCCGCAAGGATACTTGCCGGCGTCAGGTCAAATGATGCCCTTAAGGATATGTGTATTACCGGCGGCATCGTTAATGTAAGGAATTCACTTGATGAAAGCAAGTATACACCTGTTATTCAAAAGGTAGGGCTTGATGAGACCGGGACCAGGTTAATTATTGCGGGATATTTCTTCGGTGAGTCGCCTGAATTGAAGCTTGTACAGGCAGAAACGGATCTGGTATCCGTAAACACAGTCACACCGACTCCCGGAAGTGAAGACGGTTATTCCATCCTTACAACGGACATACCAAAAGGACTTAAGTCGGGCGAGCTGCTTGTTACCGTTACAAACAGCGCTGCATCACAAGGGCGCAGTACAGGAAGGTTATACGCATCGATAGTCCTCCCCGAAACGGCTGACGCCGGCTACTATACAAGGTTACCCCTTCCCGAAAACAGCGTGATCGGAGAGGCTGTCTTCGGAAACACCACGGTCATTGCCATGGGTGCGGTTGACGGACGTATCGTGATTTCCGGAATACTTAATAACCCGGCTGATAAACCCGTAACCTGGATATACAGCATTAGTGAAAACCGGTTTGAACGCTGCCTTATTGGAGATGATGCGATAAAGCCTGCCGGCGGTTTATGCGCATATAATAAGAAGATTGTCTATATTGATGATGAAAGCCTGAAATTCACGATATTTGATCCTGCATCGGGGAAGGTGGTTGATTCTGCCCTGATCGAGGGAACTGATTACATAAATCCCGCGCCGGTATTATATCTTACCCAAAATAACGAGCTTTTGTGTTTCGCAAGGAAGCGGGGTGAATCAGGTAAGACCAATGTATATCTGATCGATACCGGTTATCTTAGAGGAACCAAGCTGGGTGAGCTTAATGGTGACTTTTATGACAGAGCCATTGCAGGAGAAGCTTCAGACGGTGAGATATATATAACGGACAAAAAACAGGAGAAGCTGGCCCGGTTTAAGATCACGGGAGAAGGATACAGTAAGAAGATCACCGATCCGGGTTATTGTGCTTTGAAATTTAACGGTGATGTACAGGGTCACCGCGAAAAAGCTAACGGCTGTTCCGTAAAGAACGGCTTCATACTGATAAACGCCTGTGAGGTATCGGATAATAACCTGGTCGTTAACGATAACTACTTCCTGGAGTTTCCTTCGGGCGGGGAAGCGGAAAGCCTTACCTATAAGGCAGGCTTAAAAAGGATCGCCCCCCTGAGGCTTTACAATGGTAAATGCGCAGCGTATAAGGGTAAAGTATACATCCTTGGTATGACCTATGATGAGGAATCGGTGTTCTGCTGCATGGATGCAGATACATACGATACGGGGGATGCAGAGGTTCCGAAGCCTGAGGACAGCATTAAGATCACACTTACGGCGCAGAATAACGGCGAAGTACAGCCCGGTAAGAAGATTAAGATAACCGCCATGACCGAGCCTTCCGTACCGGCAGACAGGATTCACTGGTATTCGGATGACGGAAGCCTGGCGACTGTTGATCAGAAGGGAACCGTAACGGGCGTCAGACCGGGTACTGTGTGGATATATGCGGCAGTGGACGCTCCGTTCGGATATAAAAAAGCATGCAGGGTTCAGGTGTATGAACCGACGACCTCCATTAAGCTGTCAACTCAAAATGTACAATTGGCTGAGGGCTGCAAGTTCGAAATGACTGCCTGTGCCGAGCCTTTTGCCGGTGCTTCACAGCAGTTTGAGTGGGAGGTCAGTGAACCCTCTTCCTGCAGGAGCCTTATAAAGGCTGACGAGAACAAAGATAAAAGAGAATCCGATCCAAGAAAGATAGTGCTGCACGCCGGAAATCTTCCTGCGGGAGTTAAGAGCGCCAAGGCCAAGGTCACCTTCCGGGCTCTTGACGGAAGCAATAAGAAGTCCGTCCTGACGGTTACCGTATACAGGGCGACCGAAGGCATAAGCATCAAAAAGGGTTCAAAGGATGTGACGGGAACCCTGCTTACCATGACCGAAAATAAGAGCATGAGCTTAAAGGCAGTCGCAGCTCCCCTAAAGGCTGCGTCAGGATCACTCAACTGGTGGAGTACCGATGCGTCGGTGGCTACCGTGAAGAACGGCAAGGTAAAGGCGATGGGACAGGGTTCGGCCCGTATTTATGCGCAGGCCACGGACGGAACCGGCAAGAAGGCCTATTGTACGGTGAGCGTCAATGCCCCCGTAAGGAAGGCTGAGCTTAATACTTCCGGAACCATATACCTTGGCAGGGATACGTCTTATGATGTGAGCATAAACAGGGTAACACCGGCTGCCTGCAGTACATACAGTGTTTTATGGGTAAGCTCGAAGCCCGATGTTGTGTCCGTATCCGGTAATGAAGAAAACGCGGATCTTGCAAGCATAGATGCCCTCAAGGCAGGAAGTGCCAAGGTATGGGCAGTTATAACAAATGATGCGGAGGGCGGCAGGAAAACCGTAAAAACCAATGCGCTGACCGTCAAGGTGGTGCAGTCGTCGGCAAGTGCAAACAGCGTGGCGATCCTGTCAGGTAAGACGGATATTACCGGTAACACGGAGACGGTTTCCAATGCGGCCGCCAGGGTAGTGGCCGGTAAGACCCTTAAGCTTACGGCAAAGGCTTACGATGATAAGGGTACTAAGCTCAAAAAGCCTTATTACGTATGGACCACAAGCAATCCCGACGTTGCCACAGTAGCTGACGGAAAGGTGCAGACATATAAGGAAGGTGCGGTAGATATAGGAGTTCATGTGGTTCCGGCAGACGGCTCGCAGAAATGGTTATCAGAGTACTGTACCATATATGTGTACGAGCCTGTAAAGAGTGTCGGCATAAATTACGGGACCAGGGACAATGTAGGGCTTATCACGCTTACATCCTCGGTATCTTCGGATGATGCCGTAGAACTTGAAGCCGGCTATACCGTCAAGGCTAAATCAGGCAATGACAGCACCCGCGAAAATAAGGGATTCGAATGGTCAAGCTCCAACCCCGAAGTTCTTGAGTTCTATATAGGTGAATACGGTGGGGCAATGTTCCTGCCGAAAAAGGCAGGAACCGCATTGGTAAGCGTCAGAGCCCTTGACGGCAGTAATAAATCCGCCAAATGTAAGGTGAGGGTTATCAGCAGTGTAACCAAGCTGACGCTTGATATAAGTAACCTTCCGGGGAATGCTTCGGTCAGTGATACGATAGAGTATGAGGGCTCCAAGGATGTGTCAGGACTGAAGGAAGGCGACAGCTTCACCATCAGGCCTTCCCTGACACCGGCAGGTGCCACGGACAGTAAGGTAGTATACATAAGCAGCGATCCAGGTATGGTTACCGTCAATGAAAAGGGTAAGGTCAAGCTACTTAAGAAACCGGAAGGAGAGCCGTTTATTACCGTAATGACGGAGGACGGCGGCCTGTGCGCCTACTGTAACCTGAAATAAGATTAAATTGGGGATTTCAAAAGGCTGTAAGATTTGATCTTACAGCCTTTAACTCGTTTTATTCTTCGGAAAGTGCCATGAAGAACTCCTTATTGCGTTGATTGTCCAAAACACGGATCGGCTTGATTTGATCCGGCGCACCCTTTTCAAGGAACATCCTTCGGTCGCGGTACAGCAGATGTGTTTCAGGCTCCAGTATCCTGACCTTCACCGGGGGAATTGCGCTTCTTTCCCTTGCATCTCGATAAGAAGAACACAGCGAGGATATTGCTTCATCCATAAGCCTGCTACGTTCCTCAGGAGCCGGGAAATGCTGTTCTGTACCAAATGGTTCTACCAGAACCGTCACACCTCCATCTTCATTGATCATGGAACAGAAGTCACGGATATCTGTGCCGGTCTGTGCCTCAAAGCCTTCGACGGCCCTTTCCAGCATTCTCTCCGTGATCGTGAAGTCGCCCATCTTAAGACAGCTGTTCAGACGATACTCGAAGGTGAAGATG
>DFKQ01000076.1 GCA_002373875.1 Lachnospiraceae bacterium UBA3641 | reverse complement strand
TCATACCATGAAACAACCTGTACAAGATTGTCAGCGCCAACCATTGTCTGGGTTGCATCGAAAATTGAACCATAGGTTGATCCAACGATATCCGAAGATACGATCTCTTCATCGTTGTAACCGAATGACTCGTTTGAAGCAGCCTTCATTGCTGCATTGATCTCTTCCTTGGTAACGCTCTTCTCTACTGTTGCAACAAGAATTGTTGTTGAACCGGTAGGGGTGGGAACACGCTGAGCGGAACCGATGAGCTTACCGTTAAGTTCAGGGATAACAAGGCCGATAGCCTTAGCAGCACCCGTTGAGTTGGGAACGATGTTGATGGCACCTGCACGTGACCTTCTGAGATCGCCCTTCCTCTGAGGACCATCGAGGATCATCTGATCACCTGTGTAAGCATGGATGGTGCTCATGATACCTGACTTGATGGTAGCAAGGTCATTAAGAGCCTTAGCCATAGGTGCAAGGCAGTTGGTTGTACATGAAGCTGCTGAGATGATCTTGTCATCCTTGGTAAGTGTTGTATGGTTAACATTGTAAACGATCGTAGGAAGATCATTACCTGCGGGTGCTGAAATAACTACCTTCTTAGCACCTGCATTGATATGAGCCTGAGCCTTCTCCTTAGATGTATAGAAGCCTGAGCACTCAAGAACAACATCTACATCAAGCTCCTTCCAAGGGCAGTTATTTGCATCGGGCTCCTTGTAGATCTTAAGTGTCTTACCGTCAACAGTGATGGAATCCTCACCTGCGGATACCTTGTCAGCCAGAGCATACTTACCCTGAGCGCTGTCATACTTAAGAAGATGAGCAAGCATCTTAGGTGTTGTAAGATCGTTAATCGCTACTACCTCGTATCCTGCTGCGCCAAACATCTGCCTGAATGCAAGACGACCGATACGTCCAAAACCGTTAATTGCTACTTTTACTGCCATATTTCATTCCTCCTAAAAAAGATTTCAAGTGCGCCAAATACGCACAGATTCACGCAACCACTATTTTAACCCGTAAACAGCCAAAATACAAGAGCAAAATTCATTTATAATGCCATTATGCGGTTACAGGGCCAGAAACTCAGCCTGCCTCTTTGAAAAAATACAATAATGCGTATAGCCGATGCTTAGCAGAAGTTCCCGTGCCCTTTTAAAATCACAGGCAACCGACTCCGGTGTGTGTGCATCGGAGCCTACGGTTATTATCTCCCCGCCAAGCTCACGGTAACGTCTTAATATTTCAGTATCGGGATTCGGCTCGTTTGATAGCCTGCGGAAACCGGCCGTGTTTATCTCAATCCCCTTGTCGCGTTTTATGAGCTGTCTTAATATCTCATCAAGCACATCCGCATGATCCTTATATGAATAGTCCCTGTTCTTACTCCTGCCGTATCTGACTATATAATCAAGATGTCCGAATACGTCATATCCGTCAAACAGACAGATACTCTCCAGCTCGTTCTCAAAATACTCATGATATGCCTCTCTGTCACTCATGTCCGCAAAATTCTCCGGATAATAGACATCCGCTCCGTTCATGAGATGCTGGGACCCAATGACAAAATCAAAGGGGTACCTGTTCGTATACTCCCTGTTATGGGCGGCAAGATGCGGCTGAAATCCATATTCCACTCCGAATCTTATATCGATCCTGTCAGCGTACTTCTCCCTGCATTCCGCAAAGTGCTTGCAGTAAGCCTCCGTATCCAGTTCAAAAAGAGTAATGCCCGCAGGCGCTCCGCCCTTTTTGATCCCGTCATCTATAGGCCAGTCCTTATCCATATGTTCTGTAAAGCACATCCACTTAAGGCCTGCCGCTATGCCCGCTTCTATCTGCTTCTCCATGGGTGTGTCGGAATCCGCCGAATGCGAGGAATGCACGTGAAAATCACCCTGTATCATTGTATACCTCCCAAAGATCCTTTACTCCGCTTAAATTGACATCTCTGCCATCCGCCCTCTTCATATCATCCCGGATGAAAGGAAGGATCTTTTTTACCGCAAAAATCCTGAGATCTCTTCAAAAAATGCATCGATCTCTTCTTCCGTATTGTTCTCGTTCATGCTTATCCGTATCGTTGATTTAAGCGCATCTCCTTTAAGCCCTACTGCCTTAAGCACATGAGACCCTTCATCATCCGATGATGCACATGCCGCACCTGCCGATATACATATTCCGGCCATTCCGAGCCTGACGATAAGCTCTTCCGCATTTACTCCGGGAAGGGTGATGCTGAAATGTCCGGGCAGCCTATCCGCCGGAGATGCCGGGGTTGCCATGGGTGCCACGGCACGAAAATACTCATCCAGTTCCCGTCTTCTGGCAAGATTTCTGTCCATATTATCATTCATGACTTTAAGGGCTGCCGCCATACCGATGATCCCCGGTACATTCTCGGTGCCGGCCCGTCTTCCCCTCTCCTGCCTGCCGCCGTAAATAAGCGGCGGGAGCTTAATGTTCTCCCTTACATATAAAAAACCGGTTCCCTTGGGACCGCCGAATTTATGCCCGCTCGCCGACATAAGGTCTATGTTCATCGCCCTGACATCAACAGGAAGATGACCTACTGCCGCCACCGCATCCGTGTGAAAGAGAATACCATGTTCTTTTGCAATGGCTCCCGTCTCACCCACAGGCTGTATGGTTCCCAGTTCGTTATTGACCATCATCATCGAAATAAGGATCGTATCCTTACATATGAGCTTCTCTATTTCCGCCGGGTCGATAAGGCCCGAAGGATTCGGGTTTACATAACTAATCCTTGCCAATCCCTTCCTCTCAAGATACTTACATGTACTCAGGACAGCATGATGTTCAAAGGATGTCGTTATGATATGAGGGAACGTACCAAGCTCTGCAAGCTGGCGGATCGCCTGATTATCGGATTCACTTCCGCCGCTTGTAAAAAATATCTCCGTGGGATAGGCCCCGATGGATGATGCCACCTCTTCCCTTGCAGTCGCAATGTCCTTCCTTACTTCCTGGGCAAGATCATAAATCCCTCCGGGGTTTGCGTAAGAGTCCGTTAGATACGGCATCATGGCACTTAGCGCCTCATCCATAAGCCTGGTCGTAGCCGCATTATCCATATATATAACATGACGCATTTTCAGCACCTTATCAGGCCCTAAGCCTTTTCGAAAACAGCCATTCCCATATCTTAATGTTTCCGATATCCGAAACAGCCACCCAGGAACAGTGGGGATTCACGCCATAGTGCGCTTCCATATAGCCCGCCGGAATCTCATCATACCTTATATCCTTATGCTCTTCGCGGAAACGCTCGAAAATATCCGCCGATCCGTAATTGCCCAATACCTCTCTTTCAGGCGTCCTATAGGTTGATTTTACAATGGTGTCATCAGCCGCATGCACCATATAGAGCGGCGTCTTCAGAAGATTATCCATGTCCCATGTGCCGGTTGCCCCGCATATGGACAATGCAGCGGCAAAGAAGCCGGGCCGCTCCTTTATCAGCCTGAGAGTTCCCACACCCCCGGCGCTGTAGCCGTATATATATATCCTGTTTGTGTCTATATCATCGTGAGTCCTCAGCGTTTCGCCTATAAGCTCCCACAAAAGATCCTTGATCTCAGGAACCGCCCAATGCTTCATCTCCCCGTACTGGGGCGCCAGTATCCGGCAGGGATATCGTTTTGCAATATCGTCCCTTACCAGAAAGGTACCTATATCATGCATCGTAAGCTGAAGTTCGTTATCATCTCCGGCAGCATCGGCCCCGTGAAGATATAAAACAAGCGGAAGGATCCTGCCCTCCGTGTTCGCAGGTTCATAGTATCTGTAATTCAAATTACCTGCATGGTTGCGATAAACCTTTTTTTCAAACCTCAGACACAATTTATCATTGCCTCCATCCGGCTTGTCCCAATTGGGCGGAAGAAGCATCTTCATATTTTTCCCTCGCAGTCTGCCCGGGATTTTCGCTTCTCACTAAATGGCAAGCTTTTCCCGGCCGGATAATGTACTTTTCCAACAACACAAGGCTCATCCCCTTGGATGAGCCTTGGAATAAACCTCCCGGATATGATTGTGATTCATGTTCGCATATACTTGTGTGGTCGATATATCCGAATGCCCCAGCATCTCCTGGACGCTCCTTAAGTCAGCTCCGTTCTGAACAAGATGAGCCGCAAATGAATGTCTCAAGGTATGCGGCGTTATATCTGCTGCTATGCCTGCCTTCTTGGCATAATATTTGATAAGCTTCCAAAATCCCTGCCGGCTCATGTGCTGACCCGAACAGTTGGCAAAAAGAAGATCACACGACTTCTCCAGTATCATCGCGTCCCTGGCCGTCTTAAGATAATGCACCATGGCCTCTTTGGCTTCGTTTCCAAATGGGATCACCCTCTCCTTGCCGCCATCCCGGCACACCAGATAGCTCATCTTAAGATTAACGTCAGAAACCTGAAGATTTATAAGCTCGGTAACACGGATACCGGTCGCATACAAAAGCTCAAGCATAGCCTTATCCCGAAGTTCCTTCGGCGAATCACCCTTAGGCTGCTCCAGCAGCCGGACAACCTCTTCCGTGGTTAATATCTCCGGAAGCTTCTTCTCAATCCTTGGAGCCTTCAATAACAGGGACGGGTCCCTGCTTATCATGTCCTTCGAATGTATGTAATGGAAGAATGCCTTGATCGATGCGATCGATCTGGAAACCGTGGAAGCCTTCGCCCCTGTATCCTGAAGCTCTTCTATATATGAATGCAGCACCTTGTCGCTTACGTCCCTGATATCCTTAATCCCCTTGTCGCTCAGATAAGCAACCAGCTTCTTAAGGTCCCTGTGGTAGGACTGCTCCGTGTTCAGCGATGCCTTCTTGACATTATGTAAATACGAAATATATTCGTTGACAGCTTGATCCATTTAAATATGTAAACCCTTCCACCCATAAAAAAAGCTGGGTTTTATCTTCCAGACAATTCCTATTATAATAAGATTCGATCCGAAAAGCAATTGCAATTTTCCGCGTGTTTACTGGTGTTCTGGTGATTTTTAACCGAATACGCAAGATATTGTCCGCCCTCTTTTTCCGATAACAACATCTTGTGAAATGATATGTTTAAAAAACATTAAAATAAATCGTGATTAACATAAAAAGAGAGGTCATGGTTTACATAACACCATGACCTCTCTTTTAGATATGTAAATCTATTCAGGACAATATTTAACCCTGTAGGCCATCAGTCCCGCTATCGTCTTACCATCGATGATCTTACCGTCAAATATCATCCCGGTCAGTTCATCCATGGTATATGCATACACATCTATATATTCATCATCATCAAGATGCTGACCGGTTTTTGTAAGATTTCTCGCAACATAAATGTCTATCTTCTCGTTGCAATACGCCACCGCCGAATAAAAGCTCAGAAGAAAGGTCACATCCTCTCTTTCCGCATGGTAGCCGGTCTCCTCTTCAAGCTCCCTGTAGGCGCACTCATGTGTCGGCTCATCCGCTCCGTCCAATCCTCCCGCCGGGATTTCGACGGTATAGGCATCAACGGCATTCCTGTGCTGCCGTACCATAAGTATCCGACCGTCTTCAAGTACCGGTATTACCGCAGCGGCTCCTTTGTGCTTTATAAAATCAAATATCTCCTCCCGTCCATCCGGCAGCTTCATTGTATCCGTATAAAAATCAACTACGGACCCGTGATGGGCCAGCTCACGCTTTATACGGGTCGGGTGCGGTCCCTGCCTGTTCTGTGCACTATTCATTAATCTGACACCTCATATCGGTTTACGATTTATAATCTGCTTTCCTGCGTCATAAGGCATCCACCGCAAGCGGTCCCCCTTATGACAAATTCTCACATCTTCTCGGGTGCCGAGAAGCCGAGTATATCGATCCCGGTCTCCAGTACCTCCATTGTAATCTTAAGAAGGGCAAGGAAGCCTTCCTTCTTCACCTCGTCCTCTTCACCGAGTATCCGGTTCTCGTGGTAGAAACGGTTGAAGGCATTGGCCGTATCATATATAAACGCACATATCTTATGGGGAGCCAGCTCCTCATATGCGCTTATCATGACCTGGGAGAACTTGACAAGCTCAAGCATAAGTGCCTTCTCGGTTTCATTAAGCACCATGTTAAACTTAAGATCTTCCATGCTTCCGCCGGCTTCGGTATATTTATTAAGGATCGACTTGATCCTGACTATCGTATAGAGTATATAGGGGCCGGTGTTACCCTCAAATGAGGTGAACTTGTCCGTATCAAATATATAATCCTTGGATGCCTGATTGGACAGATCACCATATTTTACGGCTGCAAGAGCCACTATTTTGGCCGTGGCTCTTGCCTCGTCCTCAGAAACCTCATGATTATCCTTTATCTTATTGTACATTTCCTCATTTATTTCATTTAACAGGACCTCAAGCCGCATTACCCCTCCCTCACGGGTCTTAAAGGGCTTACCGTCCCTGCCGTTCATGGTTCCGAAGCCGAGGAAATCAAGCCCGGTCGCATCATTTATGATCCCCGCCTTCTTCGCGCAGCGGAACACCTGGGTAAAGTGCATCTCCTGACGCTTGTCCGCTACATAGAGAACCCTGTCCGGATCATAATCCCGGCGGCGCTGCAACAGGGTCGCAAGGTCTGTGGTGGTATATAGGGCGGCCCCATCCGACTTAAGGATCATACAGGGCGGGATCTCCTTACTGTCCGTTTCCTCCTTAACATCCACAACAAGGGCACCCTCGCTCTCATAGGCGAGCCCCTTGCCCTTCACGGTATCAACCACATCACCTATATAAGGACCTGCGTCCGCTTCTCCCTTCCACAGATCGAAGGATACGCCAAGCTTCTCATAGTTACGCTTAAGATCAGGGATCGAAACGCTCATTATATGCTTCCACAGTGCCGTCCTGCCCCTGTCACCCTTCTGCAGCATATAGGTATCGTTCATGGCTTCATTCTTAAAGTCATCATCCTCCTTGGACCTTGCGGAAGCCGTGGGGTATATCTCTTCGAGCTCGGATAAGGTAAACGGAGGATCGCTTGGATATTCACCGGCAAAACCTTCATCAAAATAAGGCAGCTGGGGCTTCCTGCGTCTTAATTCGGCCATGATAAGGCCCATCTGAAGTCCCCAATCACCAAGGTGTATATCTCCGATCACCTCATCACCCGCATACCTCAATATCCGTTTCAACGATTCTCCGATTATCGCCGAACGCAGATGCCCCACATGAAGGGGCTTGGCAACATTGGGACCGCCGTAATCGATTATGACCTTATCGCTTCCTTCCTTCACGGACAGGCCGAACTTATCGGAATGCCGCATTTTGTCAAGATAGTCCGTAAGGAAAGCATCACTTATCCTGAGATTGAGGAAGCCCGGCGCTGCGGCATCGGCTTCAGAAAAAACAGCATCCTCCTTAAGATAAGCAACAACATCAGCGGCAATAACAAGCGGCGCCTTCTTATACTGCTTAGCCGCCGCCATTGCCCCATTACACTGGTATTCACACAGATCGGGCCTGTTGCTTAATGTAACCTTGCCATAGGCCATATCATATCCGGCCTTATCAAAGGCTCCTGCCACATGCTCCGAGATCATTGAAATTATCGTATTCATTTAGTCCCTTCCGTTTCCATTATATCATTGTATTTACTCTTCATTTCCTGTTTACATGCATACATATGCTCATCCGCACGCTTAAGCGTATCTTCGATCGCTATGTCCTTATCAGGGTCGAATTTGGCATAACCTATAGCGGCCGAAGCCCTCTCCCAGGGTTCCAGCTCCTTCTCCGAAACATTGTGCTCTACACTTGCCAGGAACTTCTCTACATTGCTCTCAAGGTTGGCATAGTCATAATTGGACACAATTACCACAAACTCATCGCCGCCGACCCGGAATACGGGTGAACGCTTGAATACCGAGCACAGCATATCGCAAAGACTGCAGATGACCTTATCACCCTTCTCATGTCCGAAGGAATCGTTAACATTCTTCAGATCATTCATATCGACCATTACAATACCAACCTTGGTATTGCCCATGGCAATCCCCTTATTTATACGCTGTATCTCCGTTTCATACCCTCTCTTGTTTTTAACTCCGGTAAGGGCATCACGGCTGGCCATCTCACTCATTATATCCGCATGCTCTCTGGTGGACATAAGCTCCTGCTTTGTGGCAAAAAGGTTCTCGACCTGCTCATTAAGATCCTTCTCCATCTTCTTCATGGAGTCTGCAAGAACCTGTATCTCATCACCGGAACTTATGCTTATCTTAGCGAAGCCATTGTTTTCAAGGCCTCCTATCTCATCCCTTACAAGCTTATAGCCCGAAGCTGCCTCGGACAGCTGCCTGATGGGACCTATCATGGTTATCTCAAGCATGAGCACTCCGGCCACACTGCCTATCAAAACACAGACCGATATGGCAATAAGCATTATTCTGGAATAATGGCCCTCCTTAGCTGCAACTGTGTCCATGGATACATCCACATATGCATAACCGACGGTTTCATTATCATTATCCTTTACGGGATACCCGGCAGATACAAGCCATCCGTAGACCTCTGTTCTTGTTTCATAGGGTGTAACGCCATGCTGATCAACATCTTCCTTGGTACCAGTATGTTCCCATGCTTCGGGATAAAAGTCGATACAACCGATGGGGCTTGCATTCTCATGGGCTGCGTCAGCCAGGTAGATGCTCAGCTTCTTATCAAAATCCATATATGCCACAAATACACAGTCAAGTTCATTTATGTCCTGTATGGGCCTGATCCTGTCAATAATGTTCTTATATTCGGGAAAGTCATAAATATACTCATAATTGGAAACATATTCGTTAAATTCATCACTGCCCCAATCATCGGAGGTCACAGGGTCATCAACGGACTCATAAACCTTCAGGACTTCATCCCTGATGACACGAACATCCTCCGGGTCAAGTGCCGAAGCGACTGATCTGGATATCTTGGCGGATTTATCATAGTACTGTTCGGATATGATATCGTATATGAACTTCCTTCCTATGAAGAAGCTGGCAACTCCCATGAGTAACATTATGGCAATAATAAAAGTAACGCCCTTAACCCTCAAAGACACCTTCATTGACTCATCTCCCTGACCGGGCCGAAATCCGCCCACTTATGATCATCTAATTATTATAAACCATTAACGAATCAAATTAAAGAGGCTTTTAACGAATCGGGAACGGAGATGTTCCAAAATAAAATGAGCCAGGCTGTATTCACCTGACTCATTCACGCTCTTGCTTCGAAGAAACAGCCCATCTGTCCGGGCATTTCGTCTCTATCCTTCTCCACCAGTAAATCCAATGCCGTATTCCTCCTTTTCTTAGAACCTTCCCTGTCCTTATCCTTGTTTCGCCTCAGCCTGTTATAAGGCATTGCAGAGGCTACTGCAGGTATATCGGTAAGCACTGGCGGCGGATCGTGTGCATATTCAACACCGACCATATTGATCATGGGATCACCTCCTTATGTATTGCATCCATTCAATACAGGTATGTTCTTCCCTTCACAATATATATCGGCATATACCGTGGAAATACTTATAGTACCGGTCTCCTCAGCCCTTATATCCTATCTCATCGGCGAGCTTCTTCTCAATGACAACTATGGCATCCCTGTGCATTCTCATAAAGGTTGCGGGGCACTGAGGATCGATCTTGTCATCCATAAGGAGCTTCCTTGCAGCATCCTGCTTATTGCCGTTTATGATCATAAGAAGGGTCTTAGCCTTCATTATTGAGCCCATACCCATGGTAACGGCATACCTCGGAACCTCGTCCCGGTTGTTGAAGAACCTTGTGTTCGCATCGATCGTCGAGTCCTCAAGTGTCTCCTTGTGAGCCTTCTCATAGAGGAATGCTCCCGGCTCGTTAAAGCCCAGATGTCCGTCAGGACCAACACCAAGCACCTGAAGATCAATGTCCGTCTTATCAAGGATATCATTGAACTCCTTAAGATTAGCCTCAACATCACCTGTACCCTTAGCAACATATGTATTGGCCTTGTCAATGTTAATATGGTTGAAAAGATTGTCATCCATAAAGTACCTGTAGCTCTGGGGATGGGTGGGCTCAAGGCCTACATACTCATCAAGGTTTACGGAATGAACCCTGGAAAAATCAAGTCCTTCCTCCTTACACCTCCTTGCAAGCTCCTTATACATCCCTACAGGGCTTGAACCCGTTGCAAGTCCCAGTGTACAGGAAGGATTCTCCCTTACAAGCTTCTCGATAACATCAGCGGCCTTCTTAGCGCCTTCTTCATATGTGTCTGCTACTATAACCTTCATACTTTTTCTCCTTTTCTTTGTCCTCTGTCCTCTGTCTATATCTTTCTGTCTTTATTTCTTTACGCAAGACCCGATCAATTGTCATTAATCGTTTTTCTTAACCACTATCTTCTTGGCTTCCTTATAGATGCAGTTCTCCGGGATGACACCCCTTATGCATGAAACCGGGTAAACATTGGAATCCCTTCCGATGACCGTACCGGGATTGAGTACGCTGTTGCATCCAACCTCAACCCTGTCACCTACAAGGGCTCCGACCTTCTTACGGCCTGTCTTTATAAGTTCACCTTCATTCTTTATCACAACAAGCTTCTTGTCTGACTTTACATTGCTCGTTATCGAGCCCGCTCCCATGTGAGCCTTATAGCCGAGAATGGAATCACCCACATAATTGTAGTGGGGAACCTGTACATTATCAAAAAGGATAACATTCTTAAGCTCGGTTGAATTACCTACAACACAGTTATCACCCACAAGGGCCGATCCCCTTACGAATGCGCCCGGGCGCACCTCAGTACCGTGTCCTATAATGCAGGGACCCGCTATATAGTTATTGGGATAGCGCTTGGCATCCTTGGCGATCCATACATCCTCATCGGGATGATCGTACTCATCGGGGCTCAGAGTAGGACCTATCTTAAGGATCAGCTCTTTAATCCCCTCAAGGGCTTCCCACGGATAGGTGAATCCCTTAAGATAATCCGCTGCCAGGGTGTGTGACAGATCATATAAATCATTTATTGTCAGTTTCATAGTCTCTCCTTTCATAACGCCTTATCTTACCGGACGCTTTATCCCCGCACCTTGATAAGGTGTCCCGATGCCTTCATGGCGTCGATTATCTCATCCACGCACTTCTCGCAATCCTTATAGGTCGAAGCCTCGGACATCACGCGAAGTACAGGCTCCGTGCCCGATGCGCGAAGAAGCACACGCCCGTCGTTACCAAGATAAGCTCCCGTATCCTCAACCGCCTTCTTAACAGCCGGATCCTCAAGGGTTTTCTCCTTGTCATCAACCTCAACATTCTTAAGCACCTGGGGATACATCTTAACCTCGGATGCAAGAACCGAAAGGGGCAGCTGGGTCTCGACCATGACTGTCATGAGCATGATGGCCGTAACAAGTCCGTCGCCCGTATGTGCATATTTTCTGAAGATGACGTGTCCCGACTGCTCGCCGCCAAGCATATGGTTGTTTTCTTTCATGTTCTCATACACATATCTGTCACCGACCTTGGTCTTCTCGTAGGCGATCCCGACATTGTCAAATGCCTTATACAGGCCGAAATTACTCATGATCGTTGTTACTACCGTGTTACTTAAGAGCATTCCCTTGTTCTTAAGATGCTTGGCACAGATGTACATGATCATATCTCCGTTTACAACATCGCCGTATTCGTCAACCGCAAGACACCTGTCGGCATCACCGTCAAATGCAAAGCCGACATCAACCTTGTTCTCACGTACATATTTCTGAAGACCTTCGATATGAGTGGAACCGGCATTCGCATTAATATTCACTCCGTCGGGAGTGTTGTTCATAACGTAATTCTTGGCACCCAGCGCATCAAACACGGCCCGTCCGATCATCCACGCGCTTCCGTTGGCACAGTCAAGTGCAACCTTGCGGTTCTCAAACGATACAGGTGCTATAGATGTAAGATATCCGATATACCTGTTCCTTCCCGAATAGAAATCGATCGTCTGACCGATCTTATCCTCAATCGCGGGAACAACATCATCTATCTCGCCGTCAATGAAGCGCTCCACCATATCCTGCACTTCGTCTTCCATCTTCTCACCCTCGGCATTAAGGAGCTTAATACCGTTGTCATAGTAGGGATTGTGGCTTGCGGAGATCATGATACCCCCGTCAAAATCCTCGGTCCTGGTCACGTAGGACACGCTGGGTGTCGTCGTTACATGGAGCAGGTAAGCATCTGCGCCGGATGCAGTGAGACCGGCTACCAGCGCGTATTCAAACATATAGCTG
>DFKQ01000078.1 GCA_002373875.1 Lachnospiraceae bacterium UBA3641 | reverse complement strand
CGAATTAAATTCGTTCACTATAAATATATATGTATTATTTGTCAACAGGAGGCTCAAGATGGGTGGAATATTTGGCGTGGTATCTAAGAAGGAATGTGTGCTTGATCTGTTTTTCGGAACGGATTATCATTCGCATCTGGGGACAAGGCGGGCCGGCATGGCCATGTACGGTGACCGGGGTTTTGACCGGGCCATTCACAATATCCAGAATTCACCCTTCAGGACCAAGTTCGAGAGGGATGTCAGTGAATTTAACGGTCGTATAGGTATAGGATGCATTTCCGATTATGAACCCCAGCCTCTTCTTATACAGTCACATCTGGGCAGCTATGCCATTACCACCGTATGTAAGATAAACAATATAGAGGAACTGGTCAATGAAGCCTACAATGTTGGCCGCACCCAGTTTCTTGAAATGAGCGGCAGCAATATAAATCCCACGGAGCTTGTAGCCTCACTTATAAATCAGAAGGATACCATAGAAGAAGGAATTGAGTACGCCCTTGAAAGGGTGGACGGATCGCTCACTCTTCTTGTCATGACGGATAAGGGTATATACGCCGGAAGGGACCTGTACGGAAGGACTCCGCTGATCATAGGCAAGAAGGAAGAAGAAGCATATTGTGTGGCCTTTGAGTCATTTTCATATCTGAATCTCGGGTATCATGATGTCAAGGAGCTTGGCCCCGGGGAAATAGTATACATAACCGAGGAGGGCTATGAGATCTTAAGACCTGCCCGGGATACCATGAAGATATGCACCTTCCTGTGGATATACTACGGCTATCCCACTTCAACATATGAAGGAATAAATGTTGAAGATATGAGATACCGGTGCGGTGAGGCATTGGCGAGGCGGGACTGTGTAAGTCCCGATATCGTTGCCGGAGTGCCTGATTCGGGAACGGCACATGCCATCGGATATGCCAACGAATCGGGGATTCCCTTTGCAAGGCCCTTCATCAAGTATACGCCCACCTGGCCTCGTTCGTTTATGCCCACTGACCAGAGCCAGCGTAACCTTATTGCCAAGATGAAGCTGATCCCGGTAGACAAGCTTATACGGGGTAAGTCACTCCTTCTTATTGATGACTCGATAGTCAGGGGAACACAGCTGCGTGAGACTACGGAATTTTTATATAACAGCGGGGCCGGTGAGGTTCATATCCGCCCGGCATGTCCGCCGCTGCTTCATGGGTGCAGGTTCCTTAATTTTTCGAGATCCAATTCGGAATATGATCTTATTACCCGCCGTATTATAAGGGAGAGGGAAGGGGAGAACGTATCGGATGAAGTGCTGGCTGAATATGCGGATCCGGATTCGGAGCTCTATAAGGAGATGATCGAGGAGATAAGAAAGCAGCTTAACTTCACATCCCTTCGCTTCCACAGGCTTGATGATATGGTGCAGTCAGTGGGCATTGCCAAGGAGAAGCTGTGTACCTATTGCTGGGATAAGCAGGGCGACTGTAAGAACTGTGCTTCCTGTGGCGGATGCAAGTAGTATGGATAAAATATATGTGTCGTCCTGAATAGTTGCAAAATATAATCCATGACCGGGAAATGTAAGTATAAAATGCGATACATATTATAAATATTCTGAAAAATTTGTTGACATAACCATCATTTTATGATAGTATAAGATCATCAAAAGAAAGGCTTCGGATTTATCAGAGTCTAATGTGAACCGGATATGAGAATTGGAAAACTACCATATAGGGTAAGAAAGGTCACAGGTAAACCTGACGTGCGATAATGACGAAGATGTCTCAATAGAGGAAAGAGGTAAGCTCCATTGATAACAGGTAATTAGGAGGCCACGGTGAGGAAAAGAAAGCCGTGGCCTTCGCTTGTTTTTTTTATGGAAATATCCGATGACCTGTGATAGAATAAACATATCAAAACTTTTGTGACTTTTTATTTAATAACAGTTCATTTCTTATAGATTGAGCCGATACATATTCTGACTGTCAATGATAGTGTGATCTGTCGTCGGTATTGATGTGGAGAGAGAACATGAACAACAGGGTAGCGGTTGCCAAGGTAAATGAATTACAGCGTGAGAGCCTTATAAGGGATATGGAACAGAGAATATTAAGCTTTGCTTCAAGAGTATCCGGAAGGCGCATAACTACCAGTGACGATGAATGGTCCATAGCCCTGTGGGCATTTAACAGTTCGATCGATTCTTATATTGAAGGCCGGGGTGATTATCTTTCCTACGCAAGAAAACGTATAAAAAAAGCACTGGATGATTACAGGGAGGTTGAGAAGACCCATGCACAGATAGAGATTCCGTATGATCCCGATATGCTTGTAGGCGATGGCAGAAACCTTGTACTGGAGATGGTATCCAGGGAAACGGAGCTTGAAGAAGTAAGATCGGCTGAGGAAGAAGTGGTACGGGCTGAGATATATGAGCTTGGAGAAGCACTCAGGAATTACGGATTTTCTTTTTTCGATATGGCAGGCCGTACACCGCGAGGCACGTCAATGGCTGAATGCAGAAGAATAATGGCTTACCTTAGATCCGACAGGCCCGTTCTTAATGCTGTGATCAGAGAAGGTAAGATCCCTGCCGGGTTGTTGAGTGCCAAGACCGGAGTAAGCATAGGGACGATAAATAAATTTGATAAATATATTTTGATGGCTGCGGTAGTCGCCTCGGGGGATTTTCCGACGATTGCCGAATATATAAGATAAAACAACAGAAAGTGGAAAGGAAGTCCTTGATTTGAAAGCCTTGGTTTTGGAAATACGCGAGGATAAGGCCGCTATACTGACATCCGAAGGGCAGATAATAAAGGTAAATGACAAGCAATACAGAGTCGGACAGGAGATAACCATTAAAGGGCCCGGGGAAATGATAGTGGATATAACGAGATATCTCAGAAGATGGGGAACTGCCATAGCAGCTGCCCTGCTTTTGCTTGCTTTTTTGGGAGGAAGCTATGTTTCGCTTAAACCATACGGTGTTGTAAGCTTGGACGTTGATCCTTCCATTGAATTTACGATCAACCGTTTCGACAGGGTATTATGTATCAATGGTGTAAATGACGGTGGAAAGATGATTGCCGCTCGTATTGACGCGGAGAGACTGTTATATAGGAATATTGAAGATGTGATCGACATTACGATCGATACCCTGAAGGCTGAGGGCTACCTTAAGGAAGAAAAGAATAATTATGTTGTTGTTGCTGCAAACACGGTCAAGGTTGATCATACGGATAAGCTTGTAGTCAAGCTGGACAGGTCAATAATCGGCAAGGAAAATGTTGAGCCCATAACGATGAAGGCTTCCGATAATGAACTTATGAAAGCCAGAGAGATGGGTACTACCGCCGGTAAGATGATGATCGTAGAGAAGCTGGATAATACTTCCCGGGGAAGTATAAATAAGAGTAATTGGGTTAATGAGAGCGTTGCATCGATCATAAGAGAATGTGAGAAGAATAATGCCGCTACGCTTGCAGTTTCGACAGTAAAGCCCAAAAATACAACGAAGCCGGCGGTGACAGCTTCAAATACTTCAACCGTGGAGAAAACTGCAAACAACAGTGGAAGCAGCGTTGAGAGTTCAAAGATGACCGGTTACGCCCAGCAGCCGGTCCAGCCATCGGCACCAGGCACGCAAAGGCCGGCATCATCTTCAAAAACACCGGCATCGGATAAGAGTAAAGACAGTTCGGAACCGGCAGCCAAAGCGCCTGTTCCCGAAATAGCACCTGTCGACGAAACAGATCCGGAAATTACCGCAGTAGGTTCATCTTCTGAATCAACATCAGCAGATGTAACAACTTCTGTACCGGTAACGCCGCCGGTTCCTACCGCTCCCGCAGTAACACCTGTTCCCGAGGCGTGTCCTGTGGCAGAGCCTGTAGCGGTAATGCCTGTGGCGACTGTAGTGCCTACAGCACCTGAAGCCCCGGTTGTTCAGCCTGCCGTACCAGAGGATTCTTTACAACAACCTGCTGATACACCGGCAGACCCGGCAGACCCTCAGCCTTCGGAACCTTCACAGTCTTCGGATATATCTGTTCCCTCGCAGCCGTCAGTCGGACCGTCCGATCCTTCTGCCTCAAGTGAGCAGGCTGCTCAGGATTCCTCAGACGGTGCTTCGAATGATCAGGTTCAGACGCTTCATCAGGAAATATCAGGGCAGGATGTACAATCAACCGGTGATGATCAGGGAGAGTGATTTCAGTTCATAAAAATAAAGGCCGCGGATCGACCGTGGCCTTTATTTTTGTTATTTCAGATGTCAGGCATCAAGATCAGCCGTACAGCAAGGGCACTTGGTTGCCTTGATGTTGATCTCGGACTGGCATTTGGGGCAGATCTTTGTGGTAGGTTCGGGCTTCTCGTCCTTTTTCTTATTGAACTTGTTCATGGCCTTGATCACCGAAAAGATCACAAGAGCGATAAGCAGGAAGTTGATGATTGCCGTTATAAATGCGCCATAGTTGAAGGTTGCGGCACCTTCACCGCTGCCGAGAGCTATTGAAAGACCCGAAAAATCCATACCGCCGGTGAGTATCGAAATGAGTGGCATGATGATGTCGTCAACAAGTGAGTTTACGATGGCGGTAAAGGCTCCGCCGATGATAACACCCACAGCCATATCCATTACATTACCCTTGCTGATGAATTCCTTGAATTCCTTAATAAAGTTCTTCATATTCCTACCTCTTTTCTTTATTAGTTCACGGTTTCCGCGACAGAATTAATTTTAGCATTTTACCGCGCTTTATACAAGATGGATCGCGTTTAAATCTGCGTCTTTGAAGAGTCTTTGAAGAGTGCTAAAAAACACTTGTTGTAATTGATGCATTGAATTATAATGGTAAAGAATATGGAAAGATAGGAGTATTACAATGTCTGAGACAGATAAAACGATCATGGAAGCAGACGGATCTAACGAAGTCATATCCAGGAATTTCATCGAAAATGAGATAGACAAGGACCTGGCCGAGGGGCATTATAAGACGGTCCATACCAGGTTTCCGCCGGAGCCCAACGGCTATCTTCATATAGGTCATGCCAAATCGATCCTTTTAAATTACGGACTGGCCAGGGAATACGGCGGCAAGTTTAACTTAAGATTTGATGATACCAATCCCACCAAGGAGAAGACCGAATTTGTAGAGTCGATCAAGGCCGATGTGGAATGGCTGGGCGCTGAATATGAAGACAGGCTCTTCTTCGCATCCGACTACTTTGACAAGATGTATGAAGCTGCGGTCAAGCTTATAAAAAAGGGCAAGGCCTTCGTATGCGACCTGAGTGCCGATGAGATAAGGGAATACAGGGGAACCTTCGAGACTCCCGGTAAGAACAGTCCCTACAGGGACAGGAGTATCGAAGAGAATCTTGAACTCTTCGAGAACATGAAGAAGGGTATGTACAAGGATGGTGAGAAGGTTCTTCGCGCCAAGATCGATATGGCCAGCCCCAATATAAATATGAGGGATCCGGTAATATACCGTGTGGCCCACATGAGCCACCATAACACGGGAGATAAATGGTGTGTTTATCCCATGTATGACTTTGCGCATCCCATTGAGGACGCGATCGAGGGAATAACCCATTCGATATGCACCCTTGAGTTTGAAGATCACAGGCCCTTGTATGACTGGGTCGTACGTGAGCTTGAATACGAATATCCGCCCAGACAGATCGAATTCGCCAAGCTCTACCTGACCAATGTGGTTACGGGTAAGAGATACATCAAGAAGCTGGTTGAAGAAAATATCGTGGACGGCTGGGATGATCCCAGGCTTGTATCCATAGCGGCGCTTAAGAGACGGGGATTTACACCCGAATCCATTAAGATGTTTGTTGACCTGTGCGGTGTAAGCAAGAGTAATTCCAGTGTTGACTATGCAATGCTTGAATACTGCATCCGTGAAGACCTTAAATGTAAACGGTCACGCCTCATGGCGGCGCTTGATCCGGTTAAGCTTATCATTGACAATTATCCCGATGACCGGGTTGAATATTTTACGGTTGCCAACAACCTTGAGAATGAGTCCTTAGGCAGCAGACAGGTGGCCTTCTCGAAGGAGCTTTACATTGACCGTGATGACTTTATGGCAGAGCCGCCCAAGAAGTATTTCAGGCTCTTTCCGGGCAATGAAGTCCGCCTGATGAATGCTTATTTTGTTAAGTGTGTAAGCTATGAGACGGATGCCGACGGCCGGGTGAGTGCGGTTCACTGTACTTATGACCCGGAGACGAGGAACGGTGAATGCTCCACAAGGAAGGTTAAGGGTACAATTCACTGGGTAAGCGCAGCTCATGCCGTTAAGGCCGAAGTCAGGCTCTATGAGAACCTTATCGATGAGGAGAAGGGTGTTTATAATGAGGACGGGTCACTTAACCTGAATCCCAATTCGAGGACCATACTTAAGGAATGCTACATAGAAGATAATGTAAGGGGAGCTAAGCCTTACGACAGCTTCCAGTTTGTAAGACAGGGTTATTTCTGCGTGGATGCAAGGGACAGTAAGGATGATGCCCTTGTATTTAACAGGATAGTTTCGCTTAAGAGTTCTTTTAAGCTGCCCGGGCAGAAATAATATAAAGGAGAGAGAAAATGGCCAATATTCTTTCGGGGCTGGCAAATCTCGGACTTGCCGGGCTTGAGAATGTAAATCTATACGAAACCGAGGATAAGAAGGCAGAACCAAAGCCCAAGGAGGAGCCGCCGGTTTTTAAGGAGCACGATGAGCGGGAATATGTATTTGGCAAGAGCCATTCATGTCCGGTATGCTACAATGATTTCAAGGCTCCTACTGTCAGACAGAGTAAGCTGCGTTCTAAGGGTGCCGATTCGGATCTGCGCCCGAGGTTTGCCGGGATCGATCCTCTTAAATATGATGTTATCGTGTGTCCCAAGTGTGGGTATGCTGCCCTTGGAAGGTTTTTCGATACCCTAACGCCGCCTCAGGCGAAGCTGGTTAAGGAGGGGATCAGTAGGACCTTCCGGTCCATTCGTTCACCTAAGGATGTGTATAAATACGATGATGCTTTTACCAATTACCAGCTTGCCCTTGGCAATGCTGTGGTGAAGAGGGGTAAGGCAAGCGAGAAGGCTTACCTGTGTCTTAAGATGGCATGGCTGTTGAGGGGGAAGAAGGAAGCCTGGGATTCGGGTTACGAGCCCTATCAGGGAGATTCATATGCCAAGGATGTTGAGGAATTGAATCAGGATGAGCTGGAGCTGCTTAAAAATGCTGTTGAAGGCTTTATGAATGCGAGACAGACAGAGACCTTCCCCATGTGCGGTATGGATGAGAATACTCTTGATTATATAATCGCAGTATCGGCCATGAAGGTTGAGAAGTACGATATAGTAAGCCAGATGCTTAATTCGCTTCTTGGCAAGGCCGGGCTTAATTCGAGGATGAAGGACATGTGCATTGAACTCAAGGAGCAGCTTAAAGCAGTGAGTAAATGAGGAATACCCTTAATGAAAATTATTAATCTTAAGGATAAGGAGAGGGTCATATCCGACTCTGTTGCAAAGGATTATAAGAGCGGCCGGGGTTATGGGGCCGTTACGATAGGAAATAAACACCTCTTTATAAAGAAGGGTTTCAGGGTCTACAGCATTGCTTATGAGGATGCCGACAGGATATTCAGGAGAATACGCCGGGTCAATGCACAGATGTGCTGCGATAACGGAGAACTGGAGCTTGAGTATCTTGTGGTAAGTGCCGGTGGCAGGGAGCTTATTGAGGCGGAATTGCCGGGTAAGAAGGCAGCCAGGATGTTGATGGAGGACCTTAAGGGGAACATAAGGGGCGTAGAGTTTGATGCACCATGAGTACTGATGATATTTTCAACACTCTTACAGAGACATACGGAGGCTATTATAACATTGACAAGGATGGTGCTCTGCCTCCCTTCGATGCCACAGGATACCTGTCCAATGAATCGCAGCAGTATTTTCTTGTTAAGGCAGCACATATTGCATCAGTCAATTCATATGAACATGTTTACTTTAAGAAGTGTGATGAATTGGATATAGGGACACTTAACGATCTGGACAGGACAGCCTGGGAGGACGGACTGTCAAGAGTAAGGCCGTCCGCAGACCATAAAAACACCGATGTTGCGCTTATAGTCATCGCTGACAGGGTTTTGGAGGAAGTGAAGAGTGCAATTGACACATATAAACATTCCAAGAACTATAAGTTGGGCTTTTTCGGTTTTTCCAACTACAGGTTGGTTGTAATAGAAGCCTTAAGCGGTCTCATCCTCACAAACCGCCGGGGAAGGGATCTTAAGGACTTCATTGCACATATAATAAAAAAAGTGGGAAAAGGAGTGTGATAAAATGACGGCGTTGTTCATCATTTTAGCTGCCATAGCAATCCTGGTCATAGGATACATAACTTATGGTTCATGGCTTGCCAGACAGTGGGGTATTGACCCTTCAAGAAAGACTCCTGCGATCGAGAAGGAGGACGGTGTTGACTATGTTGCAGCTCCGCCCGCAGTTCTTATGGGACATCATTTCTCGTCGATCGCAGGCGCAGGTCCCATAAACGGACCTATTCAGGCTTCTGTTTTCGGATGGTTTCCCGTCTTTGCGTGGTGTGTACTCGGAGGCATTTTCTTCGGCGGTTTACAGGATTTTGGTTCCCTGTTTGCTTCCATACGGCACGATGGAAAGTCACTGGGTGAGATCATCCATGACACAATGGGCAAGAGGGCTAAGAGGCTCTTCCTCGTATTTGCTCTTCTGGTGCTCATACTTGTTATAGCATCGTTTGTAAACGTTGTTGCGGGAACCTTCTTCACCGAGGAGGGTGGTTTCGGGGTTACCGGAAATCCCACAAACAACCAGACGACTGCCATGATATCGCTTCTGTTTATCGTGCTTGCTGTCGGCTACGGCTACATAACAAACAAGATGAACGTTAAGACGCTTCCCGCGTCGATAGGCGGTATAATCGGGATTGTTATCATTACCGTGATCGGTCTTAACTGCGGCTTCGTGATGAGCCGCACCGCATGGATCGTATTTATCGGTATTTATATCGTAATAGCGTCACTGGTGCCTGTATGGATCCTCTTACAGCCCCGTGATTACTTATCAAGCTTCCTTCTTTACGCTATGATGGCTCTTGCCGTTATCGGTATCATAAGCAACGCATTTACCGGTAATGCAACATTCGCCATCCCTGCCGTTACGGGATGGAAGACCGGTATAGGAACCATGTTCCCGGCCCTGTTCATCACTGTGGCGTGCGGTGCCTGCTCGGGCTTCCACAGCCTTATATCAACAGGTACATCAAGTAAGCAGCTCCGTAATGAGAAGGATGCCAAGCCCATAGGTTACGGTTCGATGCTTATCGAGTCGGCTCTGGGTATCGTATCCCTTATTGCCGTAGGTATGGTGTTCCAGAAATATCAGGACGGCGGCTTCGGTTCACCTTCGGCAGCCTTCGGTGGCGGTATTGCCATTATGTTCGGTGCGGAGGGTACGGGAATCTACAATACCATTTCAGCCCTTCTTACACTGGCTGTTTCGGTATTTGCGCTTACCTCACTTGATACCGGAACCAGGCTTTCAAGGTTCATGTTTACAGAGCTTTTCTTAAATGAAGATGAAGCGACATGGAAGGATGCCAAGGGAATCCGTAAGTGTCTTGCCCATCCCCTTTTCGGTACCATCTTCATGGTTGTTATAGGATGTGTACTTGGCGGACTTAAGCTTTCGGCCATATGGGCACTCTTCGGTGCAGCCAACCAGCTTCTTGCAGGTATCGCGCTTCTTGCGGTATGCGCATGGCTCGGTGAAGTGGGCAAGAACAATAAGATGTTCTTCTTCCCTATGATCTTCATGCTCTGCGCTACGCTTTCTTCTTTAGTGCTTACCATCTTTAAGAAGTTCGGTGCTATAGGTGCGGGCGAGGCTGTATGGGGTGACTACTTCCAGCTTGTATTTGCCATTGCAATGGCAGTTCTTGCAGTCATCCTTGTTATTGAGGGTGTCCAGACCTTTAAGAAGCAGGCAGAAGCCAAGGCTAAGGCATGACGAATGATTTAAGAGATATGTAATATGATTGAAGAGGAAGGCATCAGCCTTCCTCTTCTTCTGTGGTAAAGTCATCAAATTCGAATTCCTCGGCGCCCTTATCTTCTTCCTTTACAAGACCGACGCCCTCAGCGGCTTCCTTAGCCTTCTCCTTCATCTCGGTAGCTGCCTCGGTTATCTTCTCCTTGAGGACTTCCCTGGTCTTATCGGCCTTATCCTTAAGTTCTTCTGCGGTCTCCTTGATGTTCTCGCTGTTGAGGGAGACATATTCGCGTTCATCTGTCTTCTCGAAAATATCTCCTGCTCCGTTCTCATCCGGATCGAATTCCTGATCCTTCTTATTACCCAAAACATAATATACAGCTGCGCATGCTGCCGCAGTCAGGGTTGTAAATGCTAAAAACTTACCGAATTTACCTGCCATTGTGTACCCCTTTCATAAAATAAATTTCACAGATATTGTACTAGAAAACCTGGGGATTGAAAAGAAAAAAAAATTAAATTATACTTTTTGATATGAATGTATCAAGCGGAAAAAACAGATTATGTAAACCAAAACACGGGCGGATAAGGTTATGTAAACCATTTGTATACATGACATTATTGATCCTGTCTCTTTTTTTGCTTGCGGGCTGCAAGAAGGAAAAAAAGACAGAGATAGTCCTGACGACTGACTTCGAAGAGGGAGAGGTCTTCAGGATCGAGAAGATGTCCTGCTACGAACCGGAGGTCATGGTGTATCTTGTTAATTCGGAGAATATGTATGATGAGATATTCGGTAGCGATATATGGCAGATTCCCATTGACGGAACGACCCTTGAGAATAAATATAAGGATACGATCCTGGCGCGTCTGGCCCAGATAAAGGTCATGAACCTTATGGCCAAGGAACAGGATTTTACCCTGAATGATGATGATGTACTAAGGGTCAAATCGGCGGCAAGGGACTATTACGCCTCCTTAAATCCTGCGGAGCGGGAGGCCATGAAGGTTGATGAGGATATCCTCTACAACATATATTATGAATTTGCCACCGCCGATAAGCTGTATCATGATATGACAGATAAGATAGAGCCGGAGATAAGCGATGATGAAGCAAGGATCGTAACTGTACGTGACATACTCATAAAAACCTACAAGCCTTCGGCGGTGGGAACGGTTTCATATAACATGGCCGAGAGGGATGAAGCCTACGAAAGGATCTTAAGCATTAAGAAGAGGCTTGATGAGGGGGAAGACTTTGATGTGCTGGCCGAATCAACCGAGAATGAAGATGAACGTATAGAATACAGCTTCGGCAGGGGAGTGATGCCTAAGCCCTACGAGGAAGCAGCCTTCTCCCTTACGGTAGGTGAGATAAGCGATATAGTCGAAACGGAATACGGCTACCATATACTTAAGTGCATCACGGCATATGATCCCGAGGAAACCGATAAAAACCGTGAGATCATAGTAAAAAAGAAAAAGCAGGAAGCCTTCAATAAGATGTATGACGACTATCTTAAGAATATCAACTCCAACTTAAACGCCGATCTGTGGGATACGATCGCTTACATAAAGTCGGATGCGGTCACGACCACCTCTTTTTTTGACGTGTATGACACATATTTTGTCCCGGTAACGGGAGCATCATACGGAACCAAGGTTCAGAGCAGGTAACGGCAAAGATGTTATTAGCACTCATTTTAAGCGAGTGCTAATTTTTTCTTGACTTTTGTGTTTTTTGCGATTACACTATGTTTATGATCGTTAAAGGATCTTATGGTTAATATAAGGAAAGAAGGAAGGAAAAATGGCAGTTAAGAAGGGTAATTTATCAATCAATAATGAGAATATCTTTACCATTATCAAGAAATGGGTCTATTCGGATCATGACATTTTTGTCCGTGAGTTGATATCAAACGGATGTGATGCGATCACCAAGCTTAAGAAGCTTGACATGATCGGCGAGTATTCGTATCCGGATGACTTTGAGAACAAGATTAAGGTTATTGTGGATCCCGAGAAGAAGACCATGAAGTTTATCGATACCGGTATCGGTATGGATGAGGCTGAGGTCGAGGAATACATAACCCAGATAGCATTCTCGGGTGCGGCTGACTTTATCGAGAAATATAAGGACAAGACCAATGATGACCAGATAATAGGCCATTTCGGACTGGGCTTTTATTCGGCATTCATGGTTGCCGATTCGGTACATATCGACACCCTGTCCTATAAAGAAGGGGCAAAGGCAGTACACTGGGAGAGCGACGGCGGTACGGAGTATACCATAGAAGAAGGTGACAGGACCGAGGTCGGCACCGAGATTACCCTCTTCCTTAATGAGGACTGCCTTGAGTTCTGCAATGAATACAGGGCCCGTGAGATAATCAAGAAGTACTGCTCATTCATGCCGGTTCCCATCTTCCTTGAGAAGGCTAATGCTCCCGAGGAATACGAGACGATCGATGCTGCGGATAAGACCGATAAGGATGTGGTTATCGAGGAGATCCATGAGGAAGCCAAGTACGAGGAGAAGGAAAAGGAAGACGGCACCAAGGAGAAGGTGGAAGTAAGCCCCGCAAAGGAGAAGCTTAAGATAGTAAAGAGGCCGGTTGCCCTTAACGATACTCATCCCCTCTGGGCCAAGCATCCCAATGACTGCACGAAGGAGGAGTACCTTGACTTCTACAGGAAGGTATTCATGGATTACAAGGAGCCTCTTTTCTGGATCCACCTTAACATGGATTACCCCTTCAACTTAAAGGGTATCCTCTACTTCCCCAAGATCAATATGGAGTATGAGTCGATCGAAGGAACCATCAAGCTCTACAACAATCAGGTATTTATCGCGGATAACATCAAGGAAGTCATTCCCGAGTTCCTAATGCTACTTAAGGGTGTCATCGACTGTCCGGACCTGCCCCTTAATGTATCCAGGTCGGCCCTTCAGAACGACGGATTTGTCAAGAAGATATCGGATTACATCAGCAAGAAGGTTGCGGACAAGCTTGCGGGCATGTGCAAGACCGAGAAGGAAGAGTACGAGAAGTACTGGGATGATATCGCTCCCTTCATCAAGTTTGGCTGCCTTAAGGATGACAAGTTCTGCGAGAAGATGACGGATTATATCCTCTTTAAGAACCTTGACGGCAAGTATCTGACCCTGCCTGAGTGCCTGGAGGTCGATAAGATAGATAAGGAAGGAATCCAGGGGGATTCCTCTGATGCCTCAGCTACGGAACATTCACCGGATGTTCCTACGCACGCTTGGCGAAAGCCGGCAGGCAGTGCAACCGACGAGAACGGCGAGAAGGTAGAGGCTGAAGTTGTGGACGATAAGAAGGATGAGGATACATCCGCAGAGTCATCCGGGGCAGAAGATGAAGAGGGTGAAAAGAAACCCAGAAAGACCATCTACTACGTTACCGATGAGCAGCAGCAGAGCCAGTACATCAGGATGTTCAAGGATCAGGGCAAGGATGCAGTTATACTTAACCATAACATTGACCAGCCCTTCGTATCGCAGCTTGAAAGCAAGAACCAGGATGTTAAGTTCATGCGCATAGATGCGGATCTTACCGAGGAATTCAAGGAAGAGGTAAGCGAAGATGATAAGAAGGCCATCGAAGAAGAGACAACGGCTCTTTCCGAGCTCTTCAAGAAGGTTCTCGGTAAAGAAGGTCTTGAAGTCAAGGTTGAGAAGCTTAAGGATGAAGCAACTTCTTCAATCCTTACGGTATCCGAGGAAACCCGCCGTATGCAGGACATGATGAAGATGTACTCAATGAACGGAATGGGAATGGGTCCCATGGGTGATATGGGTGAGACCCTTATCCTTAATTCCAATAACAAGCTGGTTAAGTATATTCTTGGGAATAAGGACGGCGACAGCACTCCGATGATCGTTGAGCAGCTATATGACCTTGCCAAGATTGCCAACCAGCCCCTTGAGCCTGAAGCTATGACCAAATTTGTAGCCAGAAGCAACAAGATACTGGAAGTGCTCACAAAATAAATATTCAGGAGACAGGGGACGGTTCTCTGTCTCCTTATTATTTGTTTTATTCGGAGTAAATTGCTTTTGAAAAGGAGACAGATAACCGTCCCCTGTCTCCTAACCGTCCCCCTGTTTCGCCTTATTTGCACCCTGTGAAAAAGTTTGCTATAATATATTAGTTTTGTGAGTTCGTATGATTTGTGCGGAGGCGATATGCTTAACTACGGAAGGCGTGGGACCAGGAAAAGACGCAAGCAGATATCATCCGTGATCCCCAAGTTTGGGAACTTTTTCAGCACACTGATATTTAAGGCGGCGGTGCTTGCTTTTTGCTGTGCTGCGGCAGCGGGTATGTGCGCGGGTGTCGGTCTTTACATGGGCGTTATTGACACAGCCCCCGATGTATCGGGAATAGATGTGTCACCTGCGGGTTATTCAACTACCGTATACGATGCCAAGGGAAACAGGATAACCAAGCTTGTGGCTGAGAATTCCAACCGTATCTATGTGACGATGGACAAGATACCGAAGCATTTACAGGATGCCTTCATTGCCATAGAGGATGAGCGTTTCAGGGTTCATAACGGTATAGATATCAAGGGTATAATGCGTGCCGGGGTTAAGGCACTTACATCGGGAGATCTGTCCCAGGGTGCTTCGACCATAACCCAGCAGCTCCTCAAGAATAACGTATTTACCTCATGGACACATGAGTCGAGCAAGATAGAGAAGTTCAGGCGAAAGTTCCAGGAGCAGTACTGCGCCGTTCAGCTTGAGAAGATAATGGACAAGGACACGATCCTTGAGAACTATCTTAACACCATCAACCTGGGGCAGGGTACTCTGGGGGTACAGGCTGCATCCAACAGGTATTTCGGTAAACCCGCATCCGAACTTACGATATCCGAGTCGGCAGTTATAGCTGCGATAACCCAGAACCCCACCAAGTGGAATCCCATTTCCCATCCCGATAAGAATGCCGAACGTCGTGCCGAGGTTCTTCGCAAGATGCGGGATCAGGGTTACATAACTCAGGCTGAATACGACATCGCCATGGCGGATGATGTTTATTCCAGGATAAAGGTAGTGGATGAAACCGTTGAGAAGGAGTCCATATACACCTACTTTGTTGATGAGCTTACGGAGCAGGTTATAACGGATCTGCAGGAGATCAAGGGGTATTCCTACACTCAGGCCTATAATGCCCTGTACAGCGGCGGACTATCGATCTTTACCACTCAGGATCCGGCTATCCAGAAGATATGTGATGAAGAGTTCTTAAACGGGAATAACTTTCCGGAGAATGTGAAGTGGTATCTTGCCTACGAGCTTACTTTCGAGGACGGAAGCGGCGAGAGGGTGAATTTTTCCACTCAGCAGTTTGAAGCCTATTTCAAGCAGCAGAATAAGAGCTTCAATTCGATATTTTCATCCGAGGAGGCTGCCCAGGAGGCTATAGATGAGTTTAAGGCGGCCAAACAGGAGCCGGGTTATAAATTTGTCGCAGAGAATATTTCACTGACTCCCCAGCCGCAGGCCTCGGTTACCATTATGGATCAGTCTACGGGTGAAGTTAAGGCCATAGTCGGAGGACGCGGGACCAAGGCAGCATCCCTTACACTTAACAGGGCAACAGATACCAAGCGCCAGCCGGGGTCATGCTTCAAGGTGCTGGCAGCTTATGCTCCGGCGCTGGATTCCGCAGGCTTTACCCTGGCCTCAACTCAGGTTGATGAGCCCTATAATTATGCCAACGGCCGCCCGGTTAAGAACTGGTATAAGGGTTATAAGGGTACCTGTACGATCAGATACGGAATCGAGCAGTCACTTAATATCGTTGCGGTTAAGACCATTACGGATATCACTCCCCAGTTGGGATATGATTACCTGTTGAATTTCGGCTTCACGACGCTTGTAAGCCGGCGGACCGAGTACGACGGCTCGGTATCGTCGGATATCACCCAAGCTCTGGCGCTTGGCGGCCTTACCGACGGTGTTACCAATCTGGAGCTTACGGCTGCCTTTGCCACCATAGCCAACAAGGGTGTGTATAACAGGCCATCCTTCTATACCAAGATAATAGATCATGACGGTAACGTGCTTATAGATAACACGCCCAAGTCCCGTCAGGTTCTCAAGGATACGACGGCATGGCTGCTCACCTCTGCCATGGAGGACGTTGTTACGAAGGGAACCGGAGCCAAGGTCAACTTCGGCAATATGGCAATAGCAGGTAAGACCGGTACGACAACCAGTAACGTTGACGTCTGGTTTGCGGGATATACGCCGTATTATACATGTGCCGCATGGTCGGGATATGACAACAACGTCCATATGAGCGGAACTGAGACAAATACCGCCAAGCTCTTATGGAAGTCGATCATGGGACGGCTTCATGAGGACCTTGAATACAGGGATTTTGTTAAACCGGAAGCGATCCAGACGGCCACTATATGCCGTAAGTCGGGCAAGATGGCCGTGGCAGGTCTGTGCAGTGCGGACGGAAGTGCCGTTACGGAGTATTTCGATATGGATAAGCTGCCCAAGGAAACGTGTGACTGTCATGTGCTCGGAACAGTGTGTGCATTGACGGGACTTCGGGCATCCGAGACCTGTCCCTATGCCACACCCGGAGTTATTGTGGTTTCTCCGGATGGCAACCAGCATGCATCGACGGGCTATTGTCCGCACAGCTTCTTAAACGGGATACCTCTTTTTGATGCATCGGCCCTGACGGCGATCCCCGATCCGAATGCCCTGCCGGCAACCGGAACTCAGCCGGCTGATCCTGCGGGAACGGTCCAGCCGGGCGATGTGACCCAGCAGATACTTCCGGCCCTCGGCGGAGCTTATGTTCCGGGTCAATGATCCTTGACATGTATCTTTGTTGGTGTTATTGTAGTTAAAAATCATACAGAAGATAGAGGTCGCGCTTGTTATCAGTAACCTATGGGACATGACTTGCATGGATGAATATGGGAGAAAGGAACCGGCGCCGAAAGGGCAGGATCAAGTTAACTGTCGCTTGGGCATATGCCGAAGAGGTATATGACTGTCAATCACAATCAACGTGAATGGTGAGCTATCATAAGATCCAGTACTAAGCGGACCGTCTCACGTTGACGGTCTTTTTTTTATCGTAAGTGGAACCACGAATAACATAATATAAAGGAGGAAGCTATGGCTATATTTACAGGATCAGGTGTTGCCATTACAACACCATTTGGGAAGGACGGATCGGTTGACTATGATACATTCAGGGATCAGATAGAGTATCAGATCAAGGGCGGGACCGATGCCATAATAGTGTGCGGTACGACAGGTGAGGCATCGACCCTTACACATGAGGAGCATCTTGAATGTATTAAATTCTGTGCGGAAGTTGTTAATAAGAGGATACCGGTGATAGCGGGAACAGGGTCCAACTGCACGGAAACAGCCATATATCTGTCTAAAGAAGCGGAAGGATACGGCGTGGATGCTCTTTTGATAGTCACACCCTACTATAACAAGGCGACACAGAAGGGTCTTATAGAGCATTATACAATGATAGCTCAATCCGTCAGCCTCCCGATCATAATGTATAATGTTCCCTCAAGAACAGGCTGCACCATTCAGCCCGAGACTGCTGCTTATCTTGCGAAGAACGTAAGCAATATCGTTGCGATAAAGGAGGCTACCGGGAATATATCACACGTTGCAAGGCTCATGCATCTTGCGGGTGATGACATTGATCTGTATTCGGGCAATGATGATCAGATAGTTCCGATCCTGTCGCTTGGCGGCAAGGGAGTCATCTCGGTGCTTGCCAATGTGGCACCTGAGCAGACCCATGATATTGTGGCCGCATATCTTGACGGAGATGTTAAAACAAGCTGTAAGCTTCAGCTTGAGGCACTGCCCCTGTGCAATGCCCTTTTCTGCGAGGTTAATCCCATTCCCGTCAAGAAGGCAGTAGAGCTTCAGGGAAGGGGCGGAGGAGTCCTGCGTCGTCCGCTGACCGAAATGGAGCCTGAAAATGTTAAAAAGCTTGAGAGTGCTATGAAAGAATACGGTGTATTACATTAGCTGGGAGGGTATATAAGTGGTAAATATAATCATGCACGGCTGTAATGGCCGTATGGGACAGATGATAACGGGCATAGTAGCTGATGATCCGAATTCGCGGATAGTCGCAGGAGTTGACATAACAGGTGAGAAGAAGAACGACTATCCTGTTTTTACAAGCCTTGAGGACTGCAATGTTAAGGGGGATGTTGTTATTGACTTCGGTAATGCTTCGGCAGTCGATCACCTGCTTGACTGGTGTGTGGCAAATCAGATCCCGTGCGTGGAATGCACGACCGGTCTTACGGAGGAGCAGATAAAGCATCTTGAGGACTGCGCCGGTAAGGTTGCGATCCTTAAATCGGCCAATATGTCTCTTGGAATAAATGTACTCATGAAGCTTCTGGCTGAAGCGACCGGGGTATTTGCCGATGCGGGTTTTGATATCGAGATAGTTGAGAAGCATCACAGGATGAAGCTGGATGCTCCCAGCGGTACCGCGCTCGCCCTTGCGGATGCCATAAATGAAGCCGCGGGTAATCAGTATGATTATGTATATGACAGAAGTCAGGTAAGGCAGAAGAGGGGCTCCAAGGAGCTTGGTATATCTGCAGTGCGCGGGGGTACCATAGTGGGGGATCATGATGTTATCTTTGCCGGAACCGATGAAGTCATTACTTTTTCGCACCGGGTTTATTCCCGTGCGGTATTCGGTAAGGGGGCGGTAGAAGCCGCCAAGTTCCTTATGGGTAAGCCGGCAGGACATTACACCATGAAGGATGTCGTAGAGGGTGCCGAATAAGCGGCGGATGTCTTGCGACCGGATAGAGAAAGCATGCCGGATAGGAGAAGCAAATACTGTGAATAACGAAAAAAAGATTAATTATTTGAGGATACTCGCCAAGGAATATCCCACCATTGCGGCAGCATCGACCGAGATAATAAACCTTCAGTCGATCCTCAACCTGCCCAAGGGTACAGAGCACTTTATGACTGATATCCACGGGGAATATGAGCAGTTCAACCATATCCTGAAGAACGGGTCGGGTTCCATTAAACGTAAGATCGACGAGGAATTCGGCAATACCTTAAGCGTCAGGGATAAGAAGAGCCTGGCAACCCTCATATATTATCCGGAGGAGAAGCTGGATATGATCCTTAAGGAAGAGGATAATATCGAGGACTGGTATAAGATAACCCTCCACCGCCTTGTCCAGATCACCAAGCGCGTTGCCAGCAAATACACAAGATCCAAGGTACGTAAGGCACTGCCGGGGGATTTTGCCTATGTCATAGAGGAGCTTATTACCGAGAAGGCGGAGGTTCAGAACAAGGAAGCCTACTATAATGAGATCATCCATACGATAATACGGATAGGCAGGGCCCAGGATTTTATTATAGCGATAAGCAACCTTATACAGCGTCTTGTCATTGATCATCTTCATATAGTCGGTGATATTTATGACAGGGGTCCGGGACCGCATATAATCATGGATACCCTTAAGAAATATCATTCTGTCGATATACAATGGGGAAATCATGATGTTGTATGGATGGGGGCGGCAGCAGGTCAGGATGCCTGTATAGCTTCGGTTCTCAGAATGGCGATACGATACGGAAATCTGGATACGCTGGAAGAGGGTTACGGTATCAATCTGGTACCGCTTGTAACCTTCTGTCTTGATACCTATAGGGATGTGGACTGCGAGACCTTCAAGACCTCGGTGAACAATGAATATGACGCAAGATATGCTGCCCTTAACAAGATGATGCATAAGGCCATGACGATCATCCAGTTTAAATTGGAAGGACAGCTTATAAAAAAGTATCCGGAATGGGAGATGGAGGATCGCCTGCTTCTTGATAAGATCGACTGGAAGAAAGGAACGGTGAAGATAAAGGGCAAGACATATCCGCTTAAGGACACCGACTTTCCGACGGTGGACAGGAAGGATCCTTACAAGCTGACCCCTGCCGAAGAGGATATGATGGAGAGGCTGAGGCATGCATTTGTGCGCAGCGAGAAGCTGCAGACCCATGTACGCTTTTTGTACAGCAAGGGCAGCATGTATAAGATATATAATTCCAACCTTTTGTATCACGGATGCGTTCCCCTTGATGAAAACGGTGACTTTAAGAAGGTTAAGCTCTTCGGCAAGACCTACAGCGGTAAGGCCCTTTATGATGTCCTTGATAATTATGCAAGGAAGGGCTATTACGGAGCCGGGAATGATAAAGAGACAGTGCGGGGGAAGGATATTTTATGGTATATCTGGACCAATGCCAATTCGCCGGTATTCGGTAAGGACAAGATGGCTACCTTCGAGAGGTATCTTATAGAGGATAAGGAAACCCATGTTGAGAAGAAGAATAAGTATTACGAGCTGATCGATGATGAGGCTACGGTAAACAGGATACTTAAGGAATTCGGTCTCGACGAGAACTTCTCCCATATTGTGAACGGTCATGTGCCCGTTGAACAGAAAAAGGGAGAGAGTCCCATAAAGTGCGGTGGGAAGCTCCTTGTAATAGATGGCGGCTTTTCCAAGGCCTACCAGGCCAAGACGGGTATTGCCGGATATACTCTGGTATATAATTCCCACGGTATGTGGATAGCAGCCCATGAACCCTTCGAGAGCAAGGAGGCAGCCATACGCAAGGAGACGGATATAGTATCGGATTCCTTCATCGTTGAATCCTCGTCCATAAGGCTCAGGGTGGCCGATACCGATACAGGATATGATATAAGGGAACAAATATGTCAGTTGGAGGATTTACTTAAGGCATACAGGGATGGTATAATTGTAGAAAAGTGATCGGGGGCAGTTATATGTAAAAATTCCTATCGGATTTTTCCTGATGCCTCAAAGCCGGCGGGCTCCCCCGATGCAAGATCGGGGGCAGTTATGAGGTTCCGACCGTGTATTGATATCCATAATGGAAGAGTTAAACAGATAGTTGGCGGGAGCCTTACCGATTCGGGTAATGATACTTTGGAAAATTATGTTTCGGATAAGAGCGCGGCTTACTATGCACGTATATATAAGGAATACGGACTTAACGGCGGACATATAGCAATGCTTAACGCTCCGGGCACGAGTGAGTACGAACTGACAAGGGCAGCAGCTTTTGAAGCCTTAAGCGCATATCCGAATGGGCTGCAGATAGGCGGCGGGATAAATGCCGCCAATGCTTTATCTTTCATTGAGGCAGGGGCCTCGCATGTCATCGTAACCTCATATGTTTTCAGGGATGGATGTATAGATATAAACAGGTTAAATGAGCTTAAGGAGACGGTCGGAAGTGACCGCCTTGTTTTAGACCTGTCATGCCGTAAGAAGGATGACGGTTACTATATAGTCACGGACAGGTGGCAGAAGTTTACGGAGCACAGGCTGGAGGCAGGATTATTTGACGAGCTGTCCGGGTATTGTGATGAATTTCTTGTCCATGCGGTTGATGTGGAGGGGAAGAGGTCGGGAATAGATACGGATGTCCTGAGTATCCTGTCACGGGTTCCCCATACGATAACCTATGCGGGCGGGATTTCAACCCTTGAGGATATTGAGACTGTTAAACGGACCGGAGGCGGGCGTATTGACTTTACGGTTGGAAGCGCATTGAGCCTTTTTGGCGGTAATTTGGAAATGACGGAGGTCATGGAATGTATTCTATAATGATCCTGGACAACAGTGAAGTTGAGCTTGTTATGATCCAGAAGGCACTTGAGAGGGATTATAATGTCACCGCCATGAACAATTCCAAGCAGGCGCTGGCAAGACTTAATAAGGCTACCATAATGCCGGACATCGTTATCATGGATGTGGTTCTTCAGGGGGTTTCCGGCTTTGAAGTCCTGACACGCCTTATGACGGGTGAGAAGACCAAGAATACAAGGGTCATCATGGTGTCGGGCGACAAGGATGCATCCACGGAGGTTGAAGCCTACAGGCTGGGAGCATGTGATTTTGTCAAGAAGCCCATTAGCATGCCTATCCTTAAGAAGCGGGTGGAGATGCAGATCGAGCTTCTTGAAGGTAAGAAGCAGATGGGTTCTTTTTCGAGCCAGCTTCAGAAGTCCATGGCAGCGGCCGGCCAGAATACATTAAAGCTTGAGTACTTTATCATCGGTGTCATAACGGACCTCATAACGGTTAAGGATACCTATGCCGGAATGAGCGCACTGGCTGTTTCGAGATATATGGGGCTTATACTTCGGGAGATGTTAATGTCCGGCATAAATTACGGGATAGATCCGGCTGATTTTGAACTTATCATCCTGTCCTCGCAGCTGCATGATATGGGTAAGATCGGTATACCCGATCATATATTACAGAAAACCGGTAAATATACCGATGAGGAATTCGAGCTGATGAAGCGCCATACCGTGCTTGCGGCTAACGCCATACAGAAGTATTCCTACCTTATACCCAATACGAAGTTCCTTAATTTTACCTATCAGATGGCTCGTTTCCATCATGAGAGGTACGACGGCGGCGGCTATCCGGACCACCTGATGGGGGTTAATATTCCCATACTGGCAAGGATCCTTTCCGTTGCGGATACCTACGATGCCCTTGTGTCTACAAGGTCCTATAAGCAGAGTAAGACACATGAACAGGCCTACAACATAATCACTCAGGCGGCAGGGCTTCAGTTCGATCCGACGGTCGTGTCGGCCTTCCAGCGGGCACACGCCGATATTTATGAAATGAGCAGACAGCTTGAAGCCATGGAAATGCAGCACCGCCAGCAGCAGGTAAGCGCCAAGTCAATGACGCAGATGCCGCCTAACCAGTCGGGTGTATAGAATAATTATTTACAAAATGACATTCGTGTGATATTATCTTATAGATGTTATTCATCTATCAATTTTATTTTTTTTTGGAGGTACTGAAATGAAGGGTACAGTAAAGTGGTTCAACAACCAGAAGGGATACGGATTCATCTCTGATGAGCAGGGACAGGACGTATTCGTTCACTATTCAGGACTTAATATGGAAGGCTTCAAGTCTCTTGACGAGGGAGCAGCCGTTGAGTTCGACGTAGTTCAGGGTGAAAAGGGACCTCAGGCAACCAACGTAACAAAGTTATAATCTAGTTTTACAACTTGTGCCTTTTCTGATATATATATACGTGGATTGATAATCACATGGGTTTGTATTAGGGGAAGTAGCAGTCGTATTAACAAAGATTAAGAGAAGAGATGCTTAGTGCATCTCTTTTCTGTTTGCGCGCCATGGGCGCGCTCTAACGGGTGCAAGTCCCGAACACGCCCAGATAGTGGGAAGTGTATAGCTGAACAGCAAGGGTGTCCATCGTGAGGTGGAATCTGAAGGAAGCTGTAAGCAAATCTCTGGTCCGACGGACAG
>DFKQ01000024.1 GCA_002373875.1 Lachnospiraceae bacterium UBA3641 | reverse complement strand
ATGGAGATCGTTCAGGGTATCACTGAGGCAGCAGGTGAGCTTAACAGTCCTGTTATCCTTCAGGTATCCAAGGGAGCACGCGCTTACGCCAACCATACTTATCTTGTTAAGCTGGTTGAGGCAGCAGTTGAGGAGAATCCTCAGATTCCCATCGCTCTTCATCTTGATCACGGTGATACTTTTGAATTATGTAAGTCTTGTATAGATGGCGGATTCACATCTGTCATGATCGATGCATCATCGAAGTCATTCGAGGATAATATCGCTCTTACCAAGCAGGTTGTAGAATATGCTCATGCTAACGGCGTTGTTGTTGAGGCTGAGCTGGGAACGCTTGCAGGTATCGAGGACGAGGTTGTTGTTGAGGCAGGTCATGAGGCCTACACACGTCCCGAAGAGGTTGAGGAGTTCGTTGACAGGACCGGTTGTGATTCACTTGCTATCGCCATCGGAACGTCACATGGCGCATACAAGTTCACTGCAGCTCAGTGTACAAGGAACGCTGACGGTATCCTTGTTCCCCCTCCGCTTCGTTTCGACGTGCTTGAGGAGTGCATCAAGCGCCTTCCCGGCTTCCCTATCGTTCTTCACGGATCATCTTCGGTTCCTCAGGAATTCGTTAAGATGGTTAATCAGTACGGCGGCAATATGCCCGATGCAGTAGGTATCCCTGAGGAGCAGCTCCGTCAGGCAGCTAAGCTTGCTGTATGTAAGATCAATATCGATTCCGATATCCGTCTTGCAATGACAGGTACCATCAGGAAGTACTTCGCTGAACATCCGGATCACTTCGATCCCCGTCAGTATCTTAAGCCCGCACGTCAGGCAGTTAAGGATATGGTTGCTCATAAGATCAAGAACGTTCTTGGTTCAGACGGCAAGGCTTAATTGATGGTTTTATTTTATAGTAATGATGATAAGAGGATAGACAATTATGTCTATCCTCTTTGCTGATACCGGTATGAGCGCAGTGGGGGAAGATTCTTCGCTTCGCTCAGAATGACATGGATGAAATAAAGAAAGTGAGAAAAAAGATATGATATCGGCGGTTTTGTTGTTTATAGTAGGTTTGGTGCTGCTCATAAAGGGCGGTGACTGGTTTGTTGACGGGGCGACGGGTGTTGCGGAACGGTTTCATGTGCCTGAACTTCTTATAGGAGCAACGGTCGTGTCTATCGGAACCACGCTTCCGGAGGTTATGGTGTCAGCCAACAGTGCACTTTCGGGCCACGGAGAGATAGCATACGGTAATGCCCTGGGTTCCATCATATGCAATACAGCCCTTATTGCAGCCATAACGGTTGCAGTGAAGCCGGCAGGGGTGGATAAGAAAACCCTGAGGATTCCGGTGGCATTCTTCTATGGAGCCATGATCCTCTATGCCTTTGGTGCTTATGTAAGGGGGTCCTTCGAAAGGCCTCTTGGTATAGCTCTTTTATGTGTTTGGGCAGCGTATCTCTTTGTCCTCATACGTCAGGCCCTTACGCAGATGAAAGCACCCGCAGCCGGACAGAACAGTGGATCCGTCGGGGACAAAGAAGATCCGTCCAAGGGCGAGGCCGTAAAAAACGGAGATGATAAGGATAAGAAGGAAAAACCCCTGTGGAAGGATATCGTACTTCTGGTTATAGGAGCCGCTTTTATTGCGGAAGGAGCCGATCTGCTGGTCGATAACGGAACTCTTATAGCTGCAGCTCTTGGGGTTCCCGAATCGGTAATAGCCCTTACCTTTGTAGCTCTGGGGACATCGCTTCCCGAGCTTGTGACCGCAATAACATCTCTTGCCAAGGGGCACGGAGCCTTGTCCCTCGGTAATATCTGCGGAGCCAATATCTTCAATCTGGTGCTTGTATCCGGTCTGTCAGTGACTCTGTCTCCCTTCGGTCTTCCTTCCGGCAAGATGGTGAATATCGCAGGCAGCCTTCTGAATGCATCACTTGTTGTCGATCTTCCGCTT
Source organism: Lachnospiraceae bacterium UBA3641 (assembly GCA_002373875.1). Classification (GTDB taxonomy): domain Bacteria; phylum Bacillota; class Clostridia; order Lachnospirales; family Lachnospiraceae; genus UBA2868. The sequence continues at coordinate 2,858 of DFKQ01000024.1, read as the reverse complement.
GCGGCAGGAGTTATGGCCGTGCTTACCATACCTGCACTTATAAAAGGGGAGCTTAAAAGATGGCAGGGAGTACTGCTTCTTGTTACATATGCATGCTTCTGTATATTTCAATTTGTATAAACATTCAGGACAGCACATAAATTTAAAAGTATGAACCGCCAGATTTACTTGAGCGGGGCATTTTTTTATAATTTATGTATTGGATGAATCCAAATGTTTTAGAATAAATTGGGGTTAAGTAAAATCAAAATCATCCGATAACATTAATGTAAGCATTAAGGAAGCGCATGAAGAAAGCAAAGAAGAAACATAAGAAGGAGTGATATTATGCGTATAGAAGCGTATAACCAGATCGGACAGATATATGCCCCGAAGAAAACATACGGTACACAGAAGACGGGCACCGTAAGCAAGATGGATCAGGTACATATATCGAGTATCGGCAAGGACATACAGACCGTTAAGCAGGCGGTTGCCAATGCTCCCGATATAAGAGAAGACGTGACTGCGCCCGTCAAGGCTAAGATCCAGAACGGTACATACGAGGTAAGTTCGGATGATTTTGCAAGCAAGCTGATGGCAGCATACGGTATGTAGGTGATCCGGAATACCGGGTGTAAATGATGACGATAAAATGGGGAGGTAAGTAAGTGGCCAGCTTAATGGAAGACCTTATTGATTGTTTGGAGCAGGAAGAAAAGGAATTCTCGCAGCTGCTTACATTATCAAGAAAGAAGACTCCGGTCATAGTTAACAACAAGGTTAGCGAACTGGAGAAGATCACGGACGAAGAGCAGATCATTGTAAGCAGGATCACGTCGCTTGAGAACAAGCGTGAAACTGTTACCAAGGATATCGCGGAAGTTATCAACAAGGATGTTGAGGAGCTGAAACTGACAACATTGATAGATTTGATGTCGAATCAGCCTAAGGAGAGGAACCGCCTGTCAGATATTCACGATAAGTTGTCGGCAACGGTAAGGGAAGTAAGACAGGTTAATGAGAATAATGCCGAACTAATAAAGCATTCTCTTGAGATGGTGAATTTCGATCTGAACATCCTTCAGGCCATGAGGCAGGCACCGGAAACGGCCAACTACGGAAGAGGCGCAGTCAGCACCGGTGAAATGCTGGGAGGTTCATCGGGAGGTTTTGACGCCAAACAGTGATAATTAACGATATTCAGTAACGGTGAGGTGACGGCTATGACGCTTATATCAGGTCTACACGTAGGAACATCAGGATTACAGACAAGTCAGAATGCGCTGAATGCAACAGCGCATAATTTATCCAACATTGAGACAAAAGGATATGTAAGGCAGCAGGTTCTTCAGGGGGATCGTAAGTATAACTGGGCCGGACAGAGTGCGGCCATCGGTCCTCAGCAGACAGGACTTGGTGTTGAATTTGCCAAAATACGACAGGTGAGGGATTATTTCCTCGATCTTTCCTACAGGAAGGAAGAAGGAAGAGGTTCCTTTTACGATATATGCTATGAGACTACAAATGAAATGGAAACCCTGCTCGGTGAGTTAAACGGAGCGGCTTTCCAGGATACGATCGATCATTTGTGGACCGCGGTTGAGGAGCTTCAGAAGGATCCCTCAAGCTCGGTAACACAGGGTCAGTTCGTAAATGTATGCAGCCAGTTTCTTGACAGGGCTTCGTCGGTTTATGACGGCCTTGCAGGCTATCAGGATAACCTTAATGAACGCATCAAGGATATGGTCGACAATATCAACGATATAGGTAACAAGATATGTAAGCTGAATCAGGGTATCCTGAATGTTGAACTGTCGGTGGAATCGGCCAATGATCTTAAGGATCAGCGTAACCAGCTGATGGATGAACTGGCCAAGTACTGCAAGTATGATTACAGCTACACCCTTGACGGTGTAGTTGAGATAAGGGTTGAAGGTCAGTCCTTTGTTGTCAGGGGTAAGGGTGAACCCTTTGAGATGGGCTATACGAAGGATAATGCAACGGGTTTCTATACACCGGTATGGCCATGGGCCAAGGATCAGCCCGTTTTTGACTGCAGTCAGGAGGTATCAACGGCCAAGAATTCCAATATAGGTGAGTTAAAGTCACTCCTTCTGGCACGCGGAGACAGAAGAGCCAATTATTCGGATGTATCTTCGAGCGTGCTGAACCCGGAGACAGGCAATTACGAAGATATGTATAACGACGGGATGACTTATACGGATGCATCAGGTAATAGGGTCACCAGAATGGCAACAGCCAATTCCATAGTGATGAACGCCATGGCCGAGCTTGATCAGCTTGTACATAAGGTTGCCATCGATATAAATAATGTACTTACAGGTGAAAAGGCGCAGATAGAGGGGAATCCCCCGACTGATCCCACATATGCGAATAAAGAGGATCTTCCTCTTGAACTCTTTGTAAGACTGGGAACCGACAGGTACGTGGATGATGGAGGCGATTATAAATATGTTGCGGAGGACACATCGAGAAGTCCTGCAGACGTTTCGACCATGTATACCCTGTCAAACTTAAGGATAAACGGCGATCTGCTTAAGGAGCCGACCAAGTTAGGATACCCGGATGCGGGATTTTTAAAGCCTGACAAAACGGTAGACCAGGATAAGGCAGACGGACTTGCGGATGCATTCGCCAATATGTCCCTTATACTTAATCCCAACGTTACCAAGCAGAGTAATTACAAGGATTATTACGCGGACATGTTAAGTCTCACAGCCAATTCCGGTAATGTATACAAGAGCTTTTCGGATGCTCAGGCGTTAACGGTTGATTCTCTGGAAGATGCAAGACAGCAGATCATGGGAGTAAGCTCCAATGAAGAGCTTAACAATATGATCAAGTTCCAGAACGCC
>DFKQ01000038.1 GCA_002373875.1 Lachnospiraceae bacterium UBA3641 | reverse complement strand
TTATTTCGTTTACTATAGAATACGGCAGGAAACAGGAAGGAGAAAGGATATGCCTGTAGCAGGTGCGATAATGGTTCCCCATCCGCCTATAATCATACCACAGGTCGGAGGCGGCGAAGAGAAAAAGATAGGTGATACGATAAATGCTTATGAGGAGGCGGCGGGTTTTGTTGCATCCCTTAAGCCGGACACTATTATCCTTACGTCACCACATAGCGTTATGTATGCCGATTATTTTCATATCTCACCCGGCAGGGGCGCGAAGGGTGATATGGGTAAATTCAGGGCGCCTCAGGTATCCTTTAATGTGGAGTACGACAATGAACTTACAGACAGGCTGGCAAGAAAGGCATTACACCTTGACTTTCCGGCAGGTGTGCTGGGGGAGAAGGACCCATCCCTTGATCATGGAACAATGGTTCCCCTTTATTTTATAAACAAATATTATACGGATTACAGGCTCGTAAGGATCGGTCTTTCCGGTCTGTCACTTCCCGAGCACTACAGGTTTGGTATGCTTATCAGGGAAGTGTGTGAGGAAGCCGGCAGGAAGGTTGTATTTGTAGGGTCGGGAGACCTGTCCCATAAGCTCCTTGCAGAAGGCCCTTACGGGTTGGCCGCTGAGGGGCCTCAGTATGATGAGAGGATCATGGATGTAATGGGCAGGGGAGCCTTTCTTGAACTGTTTGATTTCGACGAAAGCTTCTGCGAGAAGGCTGCAGAGTGCGGGCACAGGAGCTTCTGTATAATGGCGGGGGCCCTTGACGGCTGTGATATAGAGGTTAAGCGCCTGTCCCATGAGGGAACCTTCGGCGTGGGATACGGGATATGCACATATAAAGTCACGGACGGCTCGGGTAAGGTTACCGGACGTCAGTTTTTAAGGATATGGGAAGAGAAAAAGATGGAAGGACTTAACGAAAGAAGGGCGGCTGAGGATCCCTACGTTAAGCTTGCCAGAGAGACAATTGAGTCCTATGTGCGGGACGGCATTAAGCCATCCCTTCCGGTGGGACTTCCGGATGACATCACCGGCAGGAAAGCAGGAGTGTTTGTATCCATTCACAAGGAAGGGAGGCTGCGAGGCTGCATAGGAACCATATCGGCTGTTTATGACTGTATAGGTACTGAGATAGTGGAAAATGCCATATCGGCTTCTTCAAGGGATCCGCGGTTTGATCCCATAAAACCCGGCGAGCTTCCCCTGCTTGAGATAAATGTTGATGTTTTATCGGATGCTGAGGACATTAAGAGCAAGGATGAGCTTGATGTAAAAAAATACGGTGTAATAGTGACCAAAGGCTATAAGAGGGGGCTTCTGCTTCCGAACCTTGACGGAGTTGATACGGTGGATGAGCAGGTTGCGATAGCTCTCAGGAAGGCGGGACTGTCCGAAAATGAAAAGGGATACAGCATGCAGAGATTTGAAGTGGTAAGGCATATCTGATGGAAAAGTTAAGCAGAAAAGATACGATCAGAAGGATAATGAGCTACATATCGCGCTACAGGCTTACGGCGGTCATGTCACTTTTGTTTGCCGTGCTAAATGTTGCGTCGGGTCTTTACGTCCCGATCCTCGTCGGTGAGGCCATAGACTGTATAGTGTATGGGCAGACTGACTATGCCAGGCTTATAAGCATCCTTTTAAGGGCGGTTCTGTCAACATTTGTTTCGGCCATATCCTTGTGGTGTATGAACGAATTAAACAATAAGCTAACATACAGTATAGTAAGGGATATAAGGAATGAGGCCTTTGCGAGGCTCCATGTTCTTCCGTTTTCCTACCTTGATTCACATCCTTTTGGTACGATATTAAGCAGGATAATAGCTGATGTGGATCAGTTCGCCGATGGACTTCTTATGGGATTCACCCAGCTCTTTACCGGTGTGATGACCATACTTATAACTCTTGGCTTTATGTTTTCCATGAACCCTCTTATAACTCTTATCGTTATATTTGTAACACCAATGTCCCTCTTTGTAGCCAGATTCATTTCCACCCATACTTATGATATGTTCGGTATTCAGTCAGGCGTTAGGGGTGAGCAGACGGGACTTATCGATGAGATGATAGGAAATGAGAAGACCGTCAAGGCTTTTTCCTATGAGAACAGGGCAGTGGAAAGGTTTGATGAGATAAATTCAAGGCTTGAAAAGGCATCGCTTAAGGCTGTTTTTTACTCATCCCTGACAAATCCGGGGACCAGGTTTGTAAACAGTATCGTCTACGCCATGGTAGCCTTGACGGGAGCATTGAATGTGCTGACCGGTGGAATGAGCGTCGGAATACTGGCAAGCTTCTTAAGCTATGCCAATCAGTACACCAAACCCTTCAATGAGATATCGGGTGTCCTGACCGAGCTTCAGAATGCCTTCGCCTGTGCGGGCAGGGTATTTGAGCTTATAGATGAGAAGGAAGAATCAGGCGATCCGGGACTTCCCGCTCTGGCCGGATATGGTGACAAAGCCGGTGGTGAATTAAAGAATGAGATAACCGGAAATGTTAAGTGCGATCATGTTGCTTTTTCCTACAATAAAAATTCCGAACTTATCAAGGACCTGAATATAGATGTAAAGCCCGGTGAGCATGTGGCAATAGTGGGACCGACAGGCTGCGGCAAGACTACGATAATTAATCTCCTCATGAGATTTTATGATGCGGATAAGGGAAGGATCACCGTAGACGGTACCGATATAATGAGTGTCACCCGTAAGTCCCTGCGTAATTCTTACGGCATGGTGCTTCAGGATACCTGGTTAAGGCACGGTACAATACGCGATAACATAAAGATGGGCCGTGATATCCCCGATGAAGAGATGATAAAGGCGGCAAAGGAGGTTCATGCCCACTCCTTTATAAGAAGGCTCGATAAGGGGTACGATACCGTGATAGGCGAGGAGGGCGGAAGCCTGTCCCAGGGCCAGAAGCAGCTTCTGTGCATCAGCCGTGTCATGCTGTCCCTTCCGCCCATGCTCATACTTGATGAAGCAACATCATCCATAGATACAAGGACTGAGCTAAAGATCCAGGATGCCTTCCTTAAGATGATGAAGGGACGCACGTCCTTCATTGTTGCACACAGGTTATCTACCATCAAGAATGCCGATCTTATCCTTGTCATGAAGGCAGGTAACATCATCGAACAGGGAAGTCATGAAGAACTGCTTAAGAGACGGGGCTTTTACTACGAGCTCTATAACAGCCAGTTCGCCTGAATATATACCTTTGGGGACTCATCCTGCCAATTGAGGAAATATTACGCTGCCCTCCGTCAGGACGATTGTTCTTAAATATTTGGAAGATATCCTTTTCGGGAGGCCTTGCAACTGCCAAGATCAAGGTGGTGATCAAACATAAACCGAAGGCGAAAGAGCCTGCTGTTGGCCGCCGATGAAGGAGGGGGCATTACCTTGTGGGGCTGAGGGCTCAAAAAATCTATTTATAAGGGATAAAAATGACTAAAAGAATTATCAGTGTAATGATCTGTCTGATCATTATGGGTTGGCTTGTGTTTTTTTCAATAAAGAATTCACCGGATAATAATGATGTGCCGGATGGCAGCATGGCAAGTGCATCATCTGACGATCAGGCTGAGGGGAATAAAGATGTTAATGATCCGGATGAAGAAGAGGCGGAGGGGGAGGCCCTTAACCTTAACGGGCAGGAAGTATCCCACGAGGTTGATCTGTCTTCGGAGGATGTGATACTGGAATTTCTGGCAGGTGAGTGGACCATGATCAACAGGGACAGCAGGGAGGATTTCGGGACCTTAAGGATTGGTGTCAGGGGGACGATTGATTTTGTAAGGACCGGGGATGATGCATCCGGCTACGGCACGATAGGATTCAGCCACCTGATGGCAACGGAGGATGAAGCCCCCGACCGGTTCGAGCTTGAATTCGACGATATGAAGGACCTTATCCCCGGGGAGGCATTAGCGTCGGACGACGATGTGGTTACAAATGAGACGAGCGGTATATTTCATATAGGGATAGGCGAAGATAGGGACTATCTGTATCTTAAGGAGACCGGGAACGGTGATTCCATGATCTCATCTTACGCATTTAATGTGAACGGGAATACGAATGATAATGAGAATTTTTCAAATGAGTGGCTGTTTGTCCGTGACAGGGGTTTGAATGAGGCGGCAGGTAAGGTTTCGGATGAGAGCTTCTATGCCTGGGCCTGGGAAAGGGACAGCGACGGAGTGTGGCTTCAGCCCATGACCCTGTACGAATACGAAACCGAAGATGAATATACGGGCAGGAGGTATACCGGCGGCTACTTCTCCGAGAAGAAGGAGATAGAAGCAGGGTATTATCAGATTGCATCCGGGGCAGATATGAGCAATCTGCTTGAGACTGACAGGTGGAGCAGCGAGTATCCCCTTATGATATATGAAGTCTTTCTTGACAAAAAGGGGAAGATAGCCGGGGTTGAAGAGATCGATCAAAGCTACTACAATATTTATGACCTGGGTAACATCGATCCTGAATTCTCATATGATGGAACGAAATTCATCATAAACGGCCGGGAACGGGATATACATGAACTTGCTCCGGCTGCTACGGCCATAATGGATTGTATAAGGGTTGGGGACTGGATCATCGTTGACTGCCATGTCAATCCGCATATCGGGATCTATGAATTCTACAATATCAATTCCGGGGATTTCGAATACGAAATAGAGGGAGCCAACCTGACCTGGCACGGTGACGATCTGTCAACAGCGGTCTATTCGAATTATAATCAGGTTTTTGATTTTTGGGGGCATCTTATCGGATGGGTTGATGAAGGCGAGATCTACGGTATTGAATTGATGGATGAAGAGACGGTCGGAGCAAAGTGCCGGATAATAGACGAGGCAGGCAGAGAGAAGGAGTTCATACATGAGATAGAGTACCGCCCTCAGGATAAGGCCGTCCTGTCCTATTACGAATATATGCTTGGCGGAAACAGACAGTGGCGCAGGTTTAGAGACGAGATGCCTGATGGGGCGGCAGCCCTTGTGATGGTCAATCCACCGGAACGAATTCTTGATAAGATGCAGGAAGCTGAGGTTTATGACCCGGGAGCATATGACAGGCTGGTAGTTGTCAGCCTTATGGATGGTGAAAACCTGCACATAGAGGCAGAACCGGTGGATGAATCAGGTCGTGAGAAGTACTGGGGAAGGTTTCACGATGCAAACAGGGGTGAAGCGACAGTATTTGAGATCACCGTTCCCGAAGGGGCACCAAGCGGAACCCTTGTAGTGAGCACGCCTGATTCCGGAGAGATCCTCTGGGATATAGCCCCGATATCCGGTGAATCGGCTGTCATGAGTAAATTCCTTACCATGTGAAGACACGGGGACGGAAGACACGGGGACGGTTCTTTTGTCTTAATTTTGGGGAACCCGGGGAGTTTTCTGCGGTTTCCTGTTATAGTATAGTGAACGAATTTAATTCGTTCACTTTGCGCCGATTGCGAGGCATCGCAGATGCCCTTCCTATCGCAATCGTGTGCATCGATTTATTATAGTAAACGAAATTATTTATTTCGTTTACTATAATTATGGGAGAATCATATGAACGGAAGTTGTGACTCATGTGCTTACTATTTCTATGATGAAGAGTACGATGAGTATGTATGTGACATGGATATAGATGAAGATGATTATGCCAGGCTCATGGAGCGTGACTTCAAGGGATGCCCCTATTACGTTAACGGAGACGAGTATAGGGTCGTCAGGCATCAGATGTGACAGGAGGAAGGTAAGCCGGTCTTCTATTTGTTCAGAAAGTCAAGGACATCCCTGTAGACAAGTCCTTTATCGGTTTCATTTAGGATCTCATGCCGCATGGCCCGGTATGTGATAACGGAAATATTCTTAAAGCCTGCGGCTTCAAGCACCTCTTTACTGGCTGATCGCCCCTTGCTTCCTCCCGCACAAGGGTCGTCAATGCCGCTTAAAAGAAGGATATCAAGCTCAGGATTGACATTCCTGTATCCGGATGCCCTGCTCATTTTGGAGGTCAGGGCAAAAAGTGCGGAGTAGGAGCCTGTCGTAAATTCAACACCCGATAAGGGATCGTTAATATATGCTTCGACATTAGCCTCATTATAGGTCAGCCAGTCATGAGGAGTTTTTCGGTTACTGACCGAAATGATATACGGTCCAAGGGCAAGAGAGGTAAGAAGCCTTGAACGCTTCCTGCTTCCCTTGAAGTACCTGATCATGTTGCTTAGTAACAATGCAAATCCGCTTAAGGGATTGGGACATACGTAGCCGCTGAATACGGCCTTGCGGTATCTGCCTGAATCCGACTGAAGCAATACCCTTGCGATGATTGTTCCCATGGAATGGGCGAACAGATATACCGGCATGTTCCCGAACCTGCCATTGATATAAGCTGTTATTGCCTGCTGGTCCGATATAAGCAGTTTATCTCCGTCCTTATCCGAAATATGCGACAGAAGAGGAGCGTCCTTGCCATGTCCCCTCAGATCCGACGTTATGACATTGTATCCATTCTCGTTAAGGAAACGCGCAAAATCATCATAACGTTCCTTGTGTTCGGCCATGCCGTGTATAAGCTGTATGCAGCCGCGGGCATCTCCTGATTCATAAACCGCAAGGGACAGGGTCTGTCCGTCGGTTGATTGTATTTTTACTTCTTCGAGATCCTTCATTTTTTCACCTGACTGTTATTATATCATAAAATGTACCATGCAGATGACAGATATACAAATTGTGTGTTAATATTTACGAATGGATTATGAACTTATAAGAAGCAGAAGGAAAACCATATCGATCGAGATAAATGAAAAGGCGCAGCTTTTGGTCCGAGTACCCATGCGGGTCCCGAAATATGAGATAGAGAAGTTCCTTATTGAGAAGGATGCCTGGATTAGCAAGCATGTGAAGATGGCCGAAGAGAGGATGGCGAAAGCCGGGGCCATAGAGCCGATAGGCAGGTGGGAGCTAAGGAACCTTAAAGAGGAAGCCCTTAAAGTCATACCGGGCAGGGTCAGCTACTATGCGGGGATTATAGGAGTTACCTACGGTCACATCACGATAAGGAACCAGAAGACCCTTTGGGGGAGCTGCAGCAGGAAGGGGAACCTTAACTTTAACTGTATGCTCATGAAGGCACCAGAGCACGTAAGGGACTATGTTATAGTCCATGAGCTCTGCCACCGGAAGGAAATGAACCATTCAAAGAAGTTCTGGGCTCTTGTTGTGGAGGTAATACCTGACTACAGGCAGTGCAGGAAGTGGCTTAAGGAAGAAGGGAGCCTGTATCTCAGGTGATGAAGACGCTTCCTGAACCGTCCCTTTGTCTTTATAAATAATACTTGCGCGGGAATTAAAGCGAGTTTATAATGTGGAGTGGTCTGTTGGTATCAGACAGGCCGCTCTGTTTGATTGTTTTGATATTTGAGGAGAAGATAATGGGTAGACTGAACATACCGGCAGGATATAAAAGTCCGCAGACGATCAAGGATACGGAAGTATTTATAAAGGAAGTAAAGGATTATTTCGAGAGGGCTCTGGCCAAGGAATTAAACCTTACCCGTGTATCGGCTCCCCTTTTTGTATGGCCCGAGTCGGGACTTAACGATAACTTGAACGGTGTTGAGCGTCCCGTTAAGTTCGGTATAAGGGAGCAGGGTGATAAGGAGGTCGAGATTGTTCATTCCCTTGCCAAGTGGAAGAGGATGGCTCTTAAGAAGTACGGCTTTGCCCACGGAGAAGGTCTCTATACCGATATGACAGCCATAAGACGTGACGAGGATACCGACAACCTGCATTCCCTGTACGTGGACCAGTGGGACTGGGAGAAGATAAT
>DFKQ01000046.1 GCA_002373875.1 Lachnospiraceae bacterium UBA3641 | reverse complement strand
ACGGGCGGCGGCTTCTACGAGAATATACCAAGGATGCTTCCTGAAGGCATACGGGCAGTTATAAAGAAGGATTCCTACGACATGCTTCCGATATTTGACCTTATCAGAACAAGCGGGAACATTGCCGAGGAGATGATGTACAATACCTACAACATGGGTATAGGAATGATGCTCACGGTCGATCCCGATGAGGCCGACAAGACGATAAAGGCGATTGAGGAGGCGGGTGAGAAGGCATATAAGGTCGGATACACCGAAGCCGGAGAGAAGGGTGTGACAATATTATAAGATACGGTAACTATTCAGGGAGATGCGGGGACGGTTCTCCGGTCTTCATTACAGGATAACAGGAGGGAACCATGTTGAATCTGGCGGTTCTGGTGTCCGGCGGCGGGACCAACCTGCAGGCTATAATAGATGCGATCGGGGCAGGGAAGCTGACCGGGGTCAAGATAGTTAAGGTAATAAGCAACAAAGAAGGTGCCTATGCTCTTGAACGTGCGAAGAAGCATGGAATAGAGGCTGTCTGCATAAGTCCTAAGTCTTTTGCGGCAAGGGATGAATACTTTCGGGAAATGGAAGACACAATAAAGGATTCGGGAGCTGATCTTATCGTACTTGCAGGCTTTCTGGTGGTTTTGTCCGACAGCTTTGTCAGGGCCTTCGAGGGTAGGATAATCAATATACATCCTTCTCTTATCCCTTCATTTTGCGGCGATGGCTTTTACGGGCTTAAGGTTCATGAGGAAGCCCTGAAGAGAGGCGTGAAGGTCACCGGAGCGACGGTGCATTTTGTTGATGAAGGCACCGATACAGGACCGATCATCCTTCAGAAGGCCGTATATATCGAGAATGATGATACTCCGGAAATACTTCAGAAGCGTGTAATGGAGCAGGCCGAATGGATAATACTTCCAAAGGCCATTCAGGCCATAGCGGACGGAAGGGTGCGGCTTGAGAATGGCCGGGCAGTGGTTGAGATGTGTAAAGGAGAGAAGATATGAAGGTTCTTGTAGTGGGCGGCGGCGGACGTGAGCACGCCCTTGTAAGCAGCATAGCAAAAAGCAAAAGGGTAGATAAGATCTACTGCGCACCCGGAAATGCGGGGATAGCCGAGCTGGCAGAGTGTGTCCCCATCGGGGTCATGGAATTCGATAAGCTGACTGATTTTGCCCTTAAGGAGGGGATAGATCTTACGGTTGTGGCACCGGATGATCCTCTGGTGGCAGGAGCGGTTGATGCTTTTGAAGCGAAAGGGCTTCGTGCGTTCGGTCCCAGAGCAAATGCGGCTATTCTTGAAGGAAGCAAGGCTTTTTCCAAGGATCTTATGAAGAAATACAATATTCCAACTGCGGCATATGAGAACTTCGACAATGCGGATTCGGCTCTTAAGTATCTTGAAACAGCCAAAATGCCGATAGTGCTTAAGGCAGATGGACTTGCGCTGGGCAAGGGCGTACTCATCTGTAACACATATGAGGAAGCCAGGGAGGGCGTTAAGACCATTATGACCGACAAGCAGTTCGGAGACGCCGGGAACAGGATGGTTATAGAGGAGTTCATGACCGGGCGGGAGGTGTCGGTTCTTACCTTTGTTGACGGCAGGACGATACGCCCCATGACTTCCGCCCAGGACCACAAGAGGGCTCTTGACGGCGATCAGGGCCTTAATACCGGCGGCATGGGAACGTTTTCGCCCAGTCCCTTCTATACAAAAGAGGTGGATGAATTCTGCAGGAAAAATATCTATCAGCCTACAGTTGATGCCATGGCCCGGGAAGGAAGAGAATTCAAGGGAGTCATCTTCTTCGGACTTATGTTAACCGAGGATGGACCCAAGGTGCTTGAGTACAACGCCCGTTTCGGCGATCCCGAAGCGCAGGTCGTTCTTCCGCGAATGAACAATGATATAATAGATGTAATGGAAGCCTGTATAGACGGCACGCTCGATAAGATAGAGCTTGACTTTAACGATAATGCTGCGGTATGCGTTGTGCTTGCCTCCAAGGGGTATCCCGTCAAATATGAAAAGGGATTCGAGATAAAGGGACTTGATATGTTTAAGGATAAGGATTCCTATTTTGTATTTCACGCGGGTACCAGGATCGATAATGGCAAGGTCGTAACAAACGGAGGAAGGGTGCTGGGTGTTACGGCTCTGGGCGATGATCTGAAGCAGGCGAGGAAGAATGCATACGAGGCTGCCGGCTGGATCGATTTTGATAATAAGTATTGCAGAAGTGATATAGGCAAGGCAATAGATGAGGCGTAAGAGGGTTCGAATTGAGAGATGTTCTGATCATGCCCGGGGCAGCCGGAAGGTGCAATGCCTGCGGGGGTAAATTAAATTACAGGGGACTGGGAGAATACGTATGTGAGGAATGCGGCAGCCTTGAGTATGATGACTACGGCAAGGTAAGGGCTTACCTGGAAAAGCATCCGGGTGCGCTTCAGGGAGAAGTGAGCAGGGCGACGGGAGTTCCGGCAAACCGTATAAGGAGTCTTCTGCAGCAGGAACGTATCGAGATCGCGTCAGGTTCGGGGATGTTCCTGCATTGCGAGGTATGCGGCACCAAGATAAGATCAGGCATAAGGTGCCCGGCCTGTGAAGCCAAATACAATGCCGATGCCGAGAACCGGAAGAAGCTTCAGAGAGTTAAGCCCGATATTTCAGGGCATTCGATCGGCAAGGATACCGGACCCGGCCAGATGCGATTCCTGAAGAAATGAACGTGGCGATGTAACAAAAATAATACATGGTTGACATAAACATTTTACAGGTTTATTATAATTAATAAGGGATATGAATAATTACATATACTGAAGGGGGAATCGGTATATTATGCGTTCCGGTACATACGATGTAAGGATGCGGCTTAAGGGTGGCCGTATGCTTCGAAGGTTCGTGTTACCCGTGCTGACTTTGACATTGGTTTTTGCGGGAACACGTTCAGCTTATGCATATACTGCGGTTAAGGGAACCGTCACCTGTTCCAGCGGGAAGGTGAGGAAGGAGGCTTCAACAAGCGCATCCTTCGCTTTTGGTGTCAGAAAGGGTGAAGAGGTTACCGTCATTGATGAGAAGAAGGGTGTCGACGGCAAGATCTGGTACCGTATAAAAATAGGAGACAGTACGGGCTTTATCAGATCGGATCTCATCGCCAAATCAAAGGAAAAGGTCAATAACGCAAGCAGTAAGGATGACAAGGATAAGGCGGCTGACGGTAATGGTCAGGCCGGCGGAACCGTGCTTGTGGATGTTGCGATCCTTCGCCACAAGGCGTCCACCAAGGCTGATCTTGAACTCTGTATCAGGCACAATGAGGATGTAGAGCTTGAAGGGTCTATTAAGGGTGATGACGGTAAGGACTGGTACCGGGTAACATATAAGAGGAACGGAATATCATACAAGGGCTATATAAGGTCTGACCTGATAAAGGCACAGGGTACGGTCAAGGCTATAGAAGAGAAGCCGAAAGAAGCAGAAGAAAAGACCGGGGATACAGGTGTTACGAATACCGGACCGGGCACGGCCACCGGAGGCGTTCAACTGGGAACCGTAAAGGGCATCGGCGTCAATGTGAGAGAAAAGGCGGTAGATGGCAAGGTGGTAGGAACGGTTTCAACAGGACGAACGGTAACGGTCACTGAGCAGGTTGCCGGAGGCGACGGCAATGTCTGGTATAAGATTTCTTTTATAAGTAATCTTACACCAAAAACGGGATATATCAGATCTGATTTTGTGGAAGGAGTTACCAAAAATGTCACTGCAATGGGGACAGAAGAAGGTAACTCTTCTTCTTTGAGCGAAAATAAGGTTTTGGAGGAAACGGGAAAAGAAGAAAAACAGGAAGAAAAGAAGGAAGAGGAGAAAAAAGAAGAAAAAGAGTATTGGGATTGCGATGAGAAAACAGGTACCGTCAAAGGAACTGCCGTAAGAGTGAGGGATAAGGCTTATGACGGTATGGTAATAGAGCAGCTGAGCACAGGTCACCGGCTTAACATCCTGGGAGTGATAAAGGGCGGTGATGAAAACATATGGTACTGTGTTGAGTTCATGGCCAAGGGAAGTGAAAGAAGGGGTTACATCAGATCCGATTTCGTCAATGTACTGACCACATCAAAGGATGCAACACCGACCTCTGATGCGGAATTTGAAAATATGATCGCACCTCTGCCCAATGACTACAAGGCCAGCCTCAGAGCCCTTCATGAAAAGCATCCCAGGTGGATATTTGAAGCCGTTGATACGGGACTTGACTGGAATGAATCGGTGGCAGCCGAATGCTCGGTCGGCAAAAACCTTGTTCCCATAAGGTCAATCTCATCATGGAAGTCAACCGAACCCCAGGCCTACAACTGGTCCGGAAACTGGTGGTATGGCTTTGACGGCGGAACATGGGCATCAGCTTCAAGAGAGATAATCTCCTACTATATGGATCCCAGAAATTTCCTGGATGAGAGCGGTATATACCAGTTCGAGGTCCTTGACAGCCTTGATTATCAGAATGAGGAGGGCGTTCAAAGGATCGCCGAGGGGACATATCTTGATTCTTCCTTTACGGACACGGACGGTGTTGAGAGAAGCTATGTATCCACCATATGCGAAGCGGCCTGGGAGATCGGGATAAGCCCTTATCATCTTGCCACGAGGATGATCCAGGAGCAGGGCCTCTACGGGAGAAGCCAGAGCATATCCGGCACCATGTCGGGACATGAAGGCTATTTCAATTATTTCAACATTGGTGCATATGCCGCAAACGGCAGGCTTCCGGTCGAAAACGGTCTTATATATGCAGCGGGTACCGATGAAGAGTATTTCAGACCCTGGAATTCCAGATACAGGTCAATATTCGGAAGCGCTAAATATGTAGCGAACAAATATGTTAAAAAGGGACAAAATACGTTATACTTTGAGAAATTTAATGTGGTAAACAAAGAGAACGGTATATATAAGCACCAGTACATGAGCAACGTTCAGGCAGCCTCGTCCGAGTCGGCAAGGATGAAAAAAGCTTACATTGATACGAATTCAACACTTGTGTTTAGAATTCCTTACTATTATAATATGCCTGATACCCCTTGTGAGAAACCGATAGGTGAATCCAATCCCAATAACTACCTGTCGGGACTATGGGTGGACGGCTTCGGTCTGGCTCCGGAATTTGCTTCGACCACGGATAAATACTATCTGACGGTTGATAATGCGGTAACCGCTATCAATATAGGTGCGACCGCAGTGGCTAAAACCTCAAGCATAGGCGGGACCGGATTAGTCGAACTTAACACAGGTACAAATACAATAACCGTTGTCTGCAAGGCGCAGAACGGGACAAAAAGAACATACACGCTGTACGTACAGCGGAATTAGAAAGGAGTCTGTAAATGACTTTGAACAAGGTGAAAATCACACTCAGGGCCTCATTGGCTGCAGCAGCACTAACACTGCTCAGTGCATTTCCGGCTTTGGCTGCCGGAAGCGTATCGGTGACAGCCGATAAGGAGACTGCATCCGTCGGTGACGCTGTACTCGTGACTGTGGAGGCAACGGCCGAGGGGGACGGCGCACAAGCCCCGGAGATATCTGTCGAATATGATGACAAGAGACTTACCATGGTCAATTGTTCAACCGAGTACGGCGGAGGCGGCGGACTTATCACGCTAACGGATCTTAAGTCGGAGATCACCTTTGCTGTTTTATCCGGCGGACCGGCTGAGGTATATGCCACGGCTGTTCTGGACGGCGATGGTGCGGAACCTGCAACCGGATCAGTAACTATCAGTGTTGACGGTGAAGATACGGCAGCCCTTGCAGGTTCGGGAGAGGATGCCTCTGTATCGACCGGTGTGGAAGCGGGGACGATAACGTCGCTTGATGGCAGCAAGACAATATCAACGGTGTTTCCGGATGAAATGATGCCGGAGCTGTTCAGCAAGACCACGGCCACATATAACGGAACCACAATCGAGGCGGCCAAGTTCGATATGGGCAACCTTGTTCTTGTATATGTAACTAATGCGGCAACCAATACAGGTAACTTCTGTATTATAGACCAGGCTACCGGTGAGCTTACGGATTTCCGCATGATAAGAGGTATAGAAAACAGGTTTATCATTGTTTTGAAGGCGCCCGAAACAGTGGAGGTGCCACTTAACTTTACGAAGGCCACGCTTATGTGGAACGATCAGACGCTTGAGGCATATACACTGGTGGATTCGGCAGCAGGTGACGGTATTTCGGATGCCGGTGTTAATACCAATGATTTTTTCCTTGTTTATGCAATGAGCTCGGAGGGTAATGAGGGATGGTACCTCTATGATCAGGCCGAGGGTACATATCAGAGATATCTTCAGGTTATCAGGAATTCGGTGGATGATGAAGGAAACAAGATGCCCATAACCGATGCTGCCAAGGAGGAAGCAGAGAAGAAATATGAGCAGCCAATGTTCATAAGACTTATCGTTATAATCGCTCTTGCGGTGATCACCCTTATCCTCCTTATCCTTACTATCGTATTCGCAGTCAGACTCAAAAAGAGTGAGGATGAGGATGAGTACGATCTTCCCGCTGATCCCTTCGAGGGAAGAAGACCGGTATCTGCATCGAGGAAAGCTCTTGTCCGTGAAGATGAAGATGATGAAGAAGACGAAGATGAAGAAGACGACGAAGATGAGGACGACGAGGATGAAGACGATGACGATGAAGATGAAGATGAAGACGATGTAGATGATGAAGAAGACGAAGATGATGAAGAGGATGAGGATGACGAAGACGAGGATGATGAAGTAGATGATGAAAAACCGGCAGGTAACAAGGGCCCCGTTATCAAGGCCAAGGATATTGCCGACTGGCAGATGAATGACGGCGCGGACCGCAAGCCCTCCGCGAAGGCCGGCAAGGCTGATGATGCCGGAGATGTATTAAAGCCCAGAAAACAGAAGAAACGCAAGGATGAACCATTCGGAACGCCTCAGGCCATTGACTGGTCGGAGATGGAGTCGGTAGTAAGGAATGCCGCATCCGATTCAAGAAGACCTACCGGTAACAATACAAGCAGTCTGCCTTCAAGATACAGGAATGAGGAAGACAAAACCGTAAGGAAGGAAGAGTCTAAGGAAGTCAAGAAACAGGAAGCTCCAGTCAGGAAGGAGGCTCCTGTCAGAAAGGATGCACCTGTCAGGAAGGAAGCTCCGGTAAGAGAGTCTTCGCCGGTTAAGGCATCAGGAACCGCAGGCGCTGCAGCAGCAGGAGCAGCGGGTGGTGTGGCGGCAGGTGCGGCAGGCATGGCAACCAGAGCGGTAACACCGGCAGCTACTCCGATCGTACCCGCCAACATGCCGGATAAGCCGTCATTTGATAACAAGAGCGAGGATATCTATAAGGCCCCTACACCGAAGGAGGAAATCAGGGAAGAAAAGAAGGGACTCTTCGGAAGGAAGAAGGGAGGTCTCTTCTCGTACGATGAAGACGATGAAGATGAAGATGATGAAGATGAGGATGAAGGCTTCAGCTTCTTCAGGCGTGACAAGAAAAAGGTTCCGCCCAAGAAGGAAGTAAAGCAGGATCCGGGATATGCTCATCATCAGGTTAATAAACCTTTTGAAAACGGTCAGGGAGCAGGTCCTGCGGGCTATGATCAGGGCTACGGTCAGGGTTACAATCAGCCGGCTTATCAGGGCTATGACAACCAGTACGGCAGTGGTCCCGCTTATGGCGGCCAGGGCTACAATCAGGGCTATCCCGGTCAGTACGGACAGGGTCAGTACGGCGGTCAGGCAGGCTATGGTCAGGCATATGATCCTCAGGGAGCAGGCATGCAGGGCTACAATCAGGGTTATCAGGGTCAGTACGGTAATCAGGCGGGCTATGGAGGACTCCCCTACGGAGGTCAGGGCTACAATCAGCCTTATCCCGGTCAGGCCGGTTATGACCAGTCGTATATGAACGGTCAGGGCGGTCTTCAGTATCAGGAGGTTCCCAACCAGCCCCTCTATAATACGGCTGATTTTGATGAGGACTTTGAATTTGAATTCCTGAATGTAGATCAATAGGAATTGAAGGCGATATATTGTGGAATTAGAATATACTGAAAAATCTAAAAAAGTCCTGGATACTGCCAGGAAGATATCCAGGTCATATAAGCACGGCTATATAGGCTCGGAGCATCTGCTCTTAGCCTTTATGGTTGAAGGGAACTCTGTCGTAAGCGAGGTACTTAAGAAAAATGAGGTAACCCGGGATGCGATAAAGGAGCTTATCGAGAAGCAGATATCTCCCGGCGGTGATGTCCTTGTCATGGACAGGGAGGGGTACACCCCCAAGTTCTCGGAAATACTTGAGATGGCAGGCGAGACTGCCCTGTCGATGGATGAGGATATGATAGGGACGGAGCATCTGCTCATTGCTGTCATAAAAGACGGAGATAACCTGGCGGTAAGGATATTAAACACACTGGGAGTGAATATTCAGAAGCTGTATGTTGATATCCTTATGGCGATAGGCGAGGATGTAAACAAATATAAGGATCAGATACAGAATACGAAACAGGGGCAGAGGGGAATGCCCGGCAACCAGCTGCTCATTGATAAGTAC
Organism: Lachnospiraceae bacterium UBA3641; assembly: GCA_002373875.1. Classification (GTDB taxonomy): domain Bacteria; phylum Bacillota; class Clostridia; order Lachnospirales; family Lachnospiraceae; genus UBA2868. Next base: position 28,694 of record DFKQ01000046.1, on the reverse strand, counting down.
AGCAGGGATCTGACAGAGCTGGCAGCTGCGGGCAAGCTTGATCCTGTGGTGGGACGCGAGGTTGAGATTCAGCGTATAATCCAGACACTGAGCAGGCGGACCAAGAACAATCCCTGTCTGGTAGGTGAACCCGGTGTGGGCAAAACCGCGATCGTTGAAGGTCTTGCCAGAAGAATAGTTGAAGGGGCTGTGCCGCGTACTGTGCAGGGCAAGAGGCTGCTTACCCTGGATATGGCATCCATGGTTGCCGGCACCAAGTACAGGGGTGAGTTCGAAGAACGTATCAAGAAGGTCATTAATGAGGTAATTGAGAATAAGAATATCATTCTTTTCGTGGATGAGCTCCATACCCTTATAGGGGCAGGTGGGGCGGAAGGAAGCCTGGATGCTTCGAATATTTTAAAGCCCTCTCTTTCAAGAGGTGAGGTTCAGCTAATAGGTGCAACAACCCATGATGAATACAGGAAATATATTGAGAAGGACGCTGCACTTGAGCGAAGGTTCCAGCCCATAAACGTGGAAGCTCCTTCGGTCGACGATTCCATTAAGATACTGAAGGGTATCAGGGGCGGATATGAGAAGCACCATGGAGTTGTGATCACGGATGAAGCCGTTGAGGCCTGCGTAAGGCTGGCCGACAGGTATATAAGCGACCGTTTTCTGCCGGATAAGGCCATAGATCTGATGGATGAGGCCGCCGCCAAGCTCAGGATCGTGGGACTTAGATCCCCTGCGGGACTGGAAGAACTTAAGGACAGGCTCGACCGTATAGAAGAGGATAAGGAGAATGCCTTAAGACAGGATGACCTTGAACGCTTTGCGGAGCTTAAAAAGGAGCAGGAGAAGCTTACAAAGGAGTACGAGAAAAAGAAGAAAAGATTTATAGCCAAAACCGAGGAACTGTCTACGGTAGGCCCTGATATAGTGGCCGATATCGTATCGGAATGGACCAGGATACCGGTTAAGAAGCTAGAGGAAGGTGAGACGGCTAAGCTTAACAGGATGGAGAAAACCCTTAAGGCAAGGGTCATAGGCCAGGATGAAGCCGTATCGGCAGTATCCAGGGCAATTAAGAGGGGCAGGGTAGGACTTAAGGAGAAAAACCGTCCCATAGGTTCTTTCCTCTTTTTGGGGCCTACGGGTGTCGGTAAGACAGAACTGTCCAAGGCCCTTACCGAAGTTCTTTTCGGTACTGAGAATGCCATGATAAGGGTGGATATGTCCGAGTACATGGAGAAGCATACGGTAAGTAAGATGATCGGATCTCCGCCCGGATATGTGGGATTTGAGGAGGGTGGCCAGCTGTCTGAGAAGGTCAGGAGAAAACCGTATTCGGTTGTTCTTTTTGATGAGATAGAGAAGGCTCATCCGGATGTCTTCAACATCCTTCTGCAGGTGCTTGATGAAGGCACCATTACGGATTCTAACGGCAGAAAGGTATCCTTTAAGAACTGTGTCATAATAATGACCTCTAATGCGGGTGCCAACAGGATAATTGACCCCAAGCATCTTGGATTTGTTACCGAGGTTAATGAGAAGGCCGACCATAACAAGATGAAGGAAGGCGTGATGGATGAGGTCAAGAAGATATTCAAGCCCGAGTTCATAAACCGTATAGATGAGATAATCGTATTCAGGTCACTGGGTCAGGAGGACATGAAAAAGATCGTGACTCTGCTGACAGGTCAGCTTGCGGCGCGCCTTAAAGAGGAGATGAATGTGACTCTTACGGTTTCTGATTCCGTTAAGAAGCATATAGCCCTTAAGGGAGCCGACAAGAAGTTCGGTGCAAGGCCACTTAAACGCGCGATCCAGACCATGCTTGAGGATAAGCTTGCCGAGGCTGTTCTTGAAGGCAGGATAAAGGAAAACGGCAGGGTCAGGGTGACCATGAAAAAGGGTGAGATAGAGATAATAAGTCAGGATGACGAGTGATTTTCATGTGGCAAACAGGCTTTTTTTGGGGTATACTTGAAGCAGTTGGAAGTGTAACTGTTTGACCTTTCAATGCAGTTACCGTTTCTTGATCAAAAAGGGGGTTTGAGATGTCAGTAGTTGCGGAATTAATAAAGAACGAGGCTGATGGTGGATTAAGCTTTGGGAATTATGAGCTTAACGAGAAGGCCAAGAAAGAGGATCATGAATTTGAAGGTAATCTCTACAAGGTCAAGACCTTTAAGGAGATCACCAGGCTGGAACGGGACGGGATGTTTGTATATGAATCGGTTCCGGGAACCTGTGTGCATGATTTTAAGGCATCTGATGAAGGGGTTTCCTTTAACGTATGCGGCCCGGAGGATGCCCAGATAACGGTCGGCGTCAGGGAGGATACGGAGTACGAGATATCAGTTGCAGGCAAGAGCACGGGAAGGGTTAAGAGTAATCTGGGCGGCAAGCTTAACCTGAGTGTTGAGCTTGCAGGTAACGGTGATGTTACCGTTACGATACGGTTGTAATAATGGCTAAGGGTAAATTAACTACAGTATATTTCTGTAATTCCTGCGGATACGAATCATCCAAGTGGATGGGGCAGTGCCCCGGATGCCATTCGTGGAATACATTTACCGAAGAAACTGTAAACAGGCAGACGGCTAAGGGAAGAACTTCCCTGTCGTCTGCTTTGTCGCCTTCAAACGGGAAGCCGGTTTCGCTGTCAGGAATTGAGCTTAAGGATGAAGACAAGATAGATACGCATTTCAAGGAACTTAACAGGGTCCTTGGCGGAGGTATTGTACGCGGATCCTTAACCCTTGTCGGAGGAGATCCGGGTATCGGTAAGTCCACGCTTCTTTTACAGGTATGCAGGCAGTTGTCGACCGACAACATTCCGGTACTGTATATATCGGGTGAAGAGTCTCTCAAGCAGATCAAAATGAGAGCTGAGAGGATAGGGGAATTCACTGATTCCCTGAAGCTCTTGTGCGAGACAGATCTTTCTGTTGTTGAGGAAACGATAAGAAAGGAGAAGCCTTCCGTAGTTATAATCGATTCCATACAGACAATGTTTTCAGAGGAAGTATCCTCGGCTCCGGGCTCGGTATCCCAGGTAAGGGAGGCAACGTGGGTTCTTCTTAAGCTGGCCAAGACTCTTGCGGTATCGATCTTTATAGTAGGACATGTTACCAAGGAGGGAACCGTTGCGGGGCCAAGGGTATTGGAACACATGGTGGATACTGTGCTGTATTTCGAAGGGGATAGGCATGCATCCTACAGGATATTGAGGGGAGTCAAGAACCGTTTTGGCTCCACCAATGAGATCGGCGTGTTTGAGATGAGGAACGAGGGCCTTATTGAGGTCTTAAACCCATCCGAATATATGCTTAGCGGACGTCCCAAGGATGCCGCCGGTTCGATCGTTGTATGTGCCCTTGAAGGGACCAGGCCCCTGCTTATAGAATTACAGGCCCTTATATGCCACACTAATTTCGGCATACCCAGACGTCAGACTACGGGTGCCGACCTTAACAGGTTAAACCTTCTGATGGCCGTGCTTGAGAAGCGTCTGGGACTTCATTTGGGTGAATGCGATGCCTATGTGAACGTTGCGGGCGGAATTAAGCTCAATGAACCTGCCATAGATCTCGGAATGGTTCTTGCCATAGTATCAGGATATAAGAATATTGCGATACCGCAGGATGTCATGGCCTTCGGGGAAGTAGGCCTAAGCGGCGAGGTGCGAAGCGTAAGCATGGCGGAAGCCAGGATCAAGGAAGCTGCAAAGCTGGGTTTTAAGACCTGTATCCTGCCCGCCGGCAACAGGGAGCAGGTTAAGGATGCAGGAGGTGAAATGAGGCTTATCTATGTTGAGAACGTAAAGGATGCCTTGAATGCCCTGTAACTAAATTTTCTGAAAATCGCAAAAAATGATCATAAAAATCACAAAATAAGTTGTCGCGACCGCATTTGTATTATAAAATCATAGGTGTATACTCATTTCTTATGGGTAATGCAGGACTGTGAAAAGCTCCTTCAGGCTGAGAACTTCGGAACGACAGGAAGCCGTGTCATCCCGGATAAAGCGAAGGATCAGGAGCTAAAGGGGGATTTGTTGATGAATAAGAACATACTCAGTGATAATCAGGTTAAACAGATCAATCGTTTGTTACTTATCGTATTGTGTATCACATCCTTTTTCGGAGTTGTCGGGCTGTTATCCCAGCTTACCGATTCCACCAATAACATCAACCCGGTACGGTCGACCCTTCCGGTGATACTGATCGTAATAAACCTGATAATCACGTTTATCGTGAATCTTATACCGATCATGATAATCATAGTTCTGAACCTGGACAATGCTGCCATAACCGGAATGGGTGTAGCCTTTATCATTCTTAACGTTATACATGCGGTGATCACTATGGCAACCCATGAAGTGACGGAAGTGATCGAGATGGTAATGGTATCCATCATAATCTCGATCCTTGCGACCATAGCTTCAATCATGGGCATCAGGCTTCTTACCAGGTTTATCAAGGAGAATATGGAAGCGAGGAATTTACCGCAAGTACTCAGGAAACGATCAGGATCAGCCGTAACAACATGGATAAGATAGAGGAATCTATCGGTATCATGGCCGGGATATCCGAGAAGCTTCAGGAGCTTGCACAGGAGTAACCATCAGGATGGAAAATATAATTGTCATAGGAGCGGGGCCGTCAGGGCTGATGGCAGCCATACAGGCATCGTATCATGGGGCATCCGTAACGGTGCTTGAGCGAAATGATAAACCGCTAAAGAAATTGTATGCGACCGGAAACGGTCGCTGCAATTTTTCTAACCTTTATATGGATGACAGGGTTTACAGGGGGGCTCATCCCGAATTTGCCCTAAGGGTAATGGAGAATTTTGACAGAAATGATCTGCTGTTGTTCTTTCATAACCTTGGGATGATGACCAAACATATAGGGGATTATATCTATCCCTACAATGAACAGGCAAGGACAGTGGCGGATGTTCTTCTTCTTGAGTGCAGGAGACTTAAGATCGATGTAAGGTGCGGCGAAGATGTAGTTGACATAACTAATGACGGAGACTTCACGGTCAGGACTGCCGAACGGGAATACCGGAGCAGGAAGCTTATTGTGGCGGCGGGCGGTAAGGCCAGTCCGGCCCACGGAAGCGACGGAAGCCTGAACAGGGTCATTGAAGGTATGGGGGTTGATTTTGAATCACCTCAAAGAGCACTGGTTCCACTTCTTTATTCGGAAAAGGGACTGAGCAGGCTGGCTGGCGTCAGGGTAAAGTGCAGTGTCAGCCTGCTTGTGGATGGCAGCAAGGTAACGGGTGAACAGGGCGAGATAATAATCAATAAGGATAATATAAGCGGGATACCCATAATGCAGATGAGCCGGTATGCTACACAGGCTCTTAAAAAGAAGGCTTCGGTTTCTGTAAGCGTGGATCTGTTTCCCGATGAGGATGAGGATGGGGTAAACAGGCTTATATATAATGCCTTTAAGGGCTATAGGTATGCCGTGGCGGTTATGGAAGAAGGACAGCGAAAGACGGATGTTCGTTATGACAGGGCCTGTGTTGATGCCCTGTCACTGTTATTAAATGAGAAGCTTGCCATGTACTGCCTGAAAATCGCAGATATTGTTCCGGATTCCTTATCAGTGAAGGTTCCGGATAAGAAGCTTAAGGAATTATCAGGAATTCTTAAGGATCTTAAGGTCAGTATATGCGGGGATGCGGGCTGGGAGAGGGCGCAGGTAACCGCAGGCGGAGTGAATACACAGGGGCTTACGGATAAACTTGAATCGGTTAAGGTTCCGGGCCTGTATATAACGGGCGAACTGTGTGATATTGACGGAACATGCGGAGGATATAATCTTCAGTGGGCATTTTCATCGGGGGCCGTTGCGGGCCGTGACGCGGCGCTGCTTAGGATGTAATAAGGGCTTAACTGAATGAGATTGATAAAATAAGGGGTTAATATAATGTAATATAATGTCGATAAAGAAATTGAGAAGGTTTCGACATTGGTATATGAACGTCCACGGAGGGATCGGTATGCGCGTTAATGCAGGGAGCTTTAATATAATGAATTCCCTATATTCCCAGCAGAATACGATGAACAGGAGGAGCTTTGCAGGAGGCTCCGGTTCTGTTGCAAATAATACACCGGCAGGCTCAGGCTGGCAGCAGGGTTCAGGCACCATTGACATTGACTCTTCGACTTCGGTAAGGAAACAGATGCAGCAGCAGCTGCGTGAACTCTTTGATAAACAGCAGGCAAAGGGTAACCTTCTTACTCCCATGGATAAGCAGGAGGATATCTTCGGCACCCAGAAGGAAGAGGACAAGAAGGAAGATAAGCTGCTTGAGAGCGGGAATACATATAATTTCAAGGAAGTATCAAACAAGATAATGCGGGCCAAGACTTCGGTTAGCGCGGGTCAGGCCGTTATAGCCGCCAAGCGTAAGATAAGCGAGATCAAGCGCAAGATGGCATCAGAAGGTGAAGAGGGTGCAGATGAGCTTCAGCTGGCTCTTGTCCATGCCCGTAAGATGGAAGTTGTCGCACAGCGCAAGAAGAATAATCTTGAACTTGAGGAGATGGCCAAGAATACACAGAAGCGTGATAAGATGCAGGAGCAGCTCCAGGAATCCGCGGACACTCTTAAGAATGATGCAATAGAAGCAGCCAAGGATCAGATCATGGATGAGCAGCTTAAGAATATACAGGAGCAGTCCGAGATCAGCAGGGAAGAAGCAAGGCAGAATCATGAGAAGATAGAAGAGAAACTGGAAGAGACACAGGAACAGATGCAGCAGATGATGGAGAACATGGAGGTCATGGAGGAGTTCGCGCAGGAAATGAGCGATGCCGAGATGGAAGCAATGAGGGAAATGTCCGAAATGCTCGATGCCATGGAGACCATCGATCCTCATATGAGTGAGGAAGAATTAAACAAGCTTAAGACCAAGCACCGTCTGTCTGAGAATAAGGCCCTTATGAAGGCTGATATGGACTACCTCAAGGGGATGTTCAAGAGCCTTGATGCCAGGGGCGCCAACGGGATGACAACTCTGGGACAGGGGATGAGCTTCGGAGGTACCGTAAGCCAGGCCCCATCCATATCACCCATGGGAACGGGAATGAACATGACGGCTATGGAAGGCGGCGGTGGTGAACCGTCATTGTCGGTTGATGTTTCGGTATGATAACGGAATGATGTCTGCTTCAAAAGTGATATAAGAACAGGTGAGGGGTCAGGCTCTGTCAGGCTTGACTTCTTTTTATGGTTAGAATATACTGTTATGGATATTCGGAACAGAAACGGTATCTATACAATACTGTATATGCAAGGAATCCGGTGCAAGTCCGGAGCGATGCCGTCACCGTAACCTCAGAGCACATGCAAGGCCACTTGGTTTATACCCGGGAAGGCGCATGAAGCGATGAAGAGGAGCCGGGATACTTACATATACAGCGGATGTGACCTTGCGGTCCACGAGGGTGTATCCGAATAACAGTACATAAATGCGTTTATTATGTTAACGGGACCATTTATGGAGGCTGAGCTGATCGCTGCCGGAATGACAGGCGGTTAGTTATGTTTCCATGTTTAATGGTCTTTTATTTATGTTTATATAAGGAGGAGAGAATTATGAAAAAGAAACTTGTCTGCGCGATGTTTACAGCCGCTGCGACGGCCGTGATGCTCGCAGGGTGCGGGGATGTTAATGTAAACATCAACAATACCGGCGATCCCGTAGGGGTAGAGGATATTGCCGGAGAAACCGCTGAGGCGGAGGAAGAGGCTTATGAGGATGTCGACCGTCAGGCCGCCCAGAAAGTGGCTGATCTTATCGATGCCATTTATGTTCAGGAATGGACGCCTGATACGGATGCTCAGTGCAAGGCCGCAAGGGAAGCATGGGATGCACTTACGGATGGACAGAAGGATATTGTTGAAGGTGAGAACGCCGATCCTGATTATTTCGGAAGGGATACAGGTGATGCATCAAAGGATGATCCCCTTAACGGTGATGATATAGGCGAGAATGAGATACTTGTTGTAAGCTTCGGTACTTCCTTTAACGACAGCCGCGTTGAGGATATAAGCGGAGTGGAGAAGGCTATAGCGGAGGCCAACCCCGACTGGTCAGTAAGGCGTGCCTTTACATCCCAGATAATAATCAACCATATTAATGCCCGTGATGATGAGAAGATCGATAACATGAAGCAGGCCCTTGACCGCGCGGTTGAGAACGGTGTAAAGAATCTTGTGGTACAGCCAACACATCTTATGCACGGCGCCGAGTATGATGAGATGATGGAAGTGCTGTCCGAATACGCTTCTGAGTTTGAGACAGTTAAGGTGGGTGAGCCCCTTCTCGGTGAGGTGGGATCGGATGCTACCGTGATAAATAAGGATAAGGAAGTTGTGGCAGGCTATGTTACCGAAGCTGCCGCAGTGGATGCAGGCTTTGATGATGTTAATTCCGCTGCCGATGAGGGAATTGCGATCGTCCTTATGGGTCACGGAACTTCACATACGGCCAATGTAACCTATGATCAGATGCAGACCCAGATGGCTGAGCTTAAGTACGATAATGTATTTATCGGAACCGTAGAGGGCGAGCCTGAGGATACGGCATGTGATGTTGTTATTGATAAGGTAAAGGAAGCCGGTTTCAAGAAGGTTATACTTCGTCCCCTTATGGTTGTTGCGGGTGATCATGCCAACAACGATATGGCCGGAGAAGATGAGGATTCATGGGCAAGTATGTTCTCGCTTGAAGAAAGCTTCGAAGATGTTGACTGCCAGATAGCAGGTCTTGGAAGGTTGGAAGGTGTACAGGAGATTTATGTAAACCATGTTGCGGATGCAATGAAGTCGGATTCGATCGGTGCCACAGATGCAGGCAATTCCGAAGAGGACGAGGAAGCCGAAGATGAAAACAGTATTCCGGACGGTAAGTATGAAGCAAAATTCACGACCGATTCCAGTATGTTCCATGTAAACGAAGCCAACAAGGACATGGGTGTCCTTACCGTCAAGGACGGTAAGATGACCATCCATGTAAGCCTTGCAGGTGATGGCATATTGAACTTATTCCCCGGAACGGCTGAGGATGCTCAGAAGGATGGAGCCAAGCTGCTTGAGCCCACAGAGGATGAGGTAACATATGATGACGGGACAACAGAGACCGTTAACGGTTTTGACATTCCCGTTCCGGCACTTGATGAGGAATTCGATCTTGCCCTTATCGGTAAGAAGGGTAAGTGGTATGACCATAAGGTGTCTGTAACAAGCGATCTTAAGGAAGCTGAATAGACAAACATAAGTCAGTAATGTGACACTTTAGCTCAGAGCTAATGTGTCACATTTTTTTGACACATTGGTTCATGCTGATGTGTCAGTTTTTATATACAGAAAGTCGATATGATATAATCCGGATTATGAGAACACGAAAAATATATTTGACCATAATAATATCGCTTCTTATGCTGCTTGGCGGATGCGCAGGGTATTCGGCAGGCGTCGGGGAAAGCAGTCCCCAAAACAATGCAGAAGGGACCGGTATAAGCAGTGAGGTGGCTGGCCCTGCTGACGGAGAGTATGAAGTGCCACTTATGCTTGAGGGTGGAACGGGTAAGGCTACGGTTAAGTCACCGGCCAGGGTTATCATTGAAAACGGTGACATTCTGGCTGTCATCATGTGGAGTTCAGACCGCTACGACTACATGATAGTGGATGGGGAGAAGTATCTGCCCGTAGATGATAATGATGCGGCAGAAGGCCATTCGGTATTTAAGATCCCGGTAAAGTCACCCGATGAAGAAATACATGTAATTGCCGACACCACGGCCATGAGTAAGCCTCATGAGATAGAATATTTGCTTAAGTTCGACTGGTCTTCTATACCCGGTCTTAGCGGCGCAAAAGAAAAGGACGGCCGCGGGAAGGCTTCGTCCGCTGATATAGAAGCTTCGAACCCGGGTGAGGGCAGGGTTTCGGATATTAAGAAGTTATCAGGGATCGAGGTGAGCATCAGTCATACAGGGGCACATATCCCCGTAAATATTGTCAGGGAAGACGGGAGCGCAATTGACTTTGACAATGAGGTGGAAAGGGATTATGCCGGGATGTACACGGCTGTTTATTCGGATGACGGATACGCCTACATACATATAGGGCAGGCCGGCGATTATGTGGTGATACCGGAGGATGGCGAAGGTATAAAAACGGGTGGATCATCGGGAGATGGGGTTGAAGCGACTGTATTATGTAAACCATTTGACAATATTTATCTTGTGTCCTCTTCGGTAATGGATATATTCGCATCCCTTGATGATGAGCTTGGCTGCCTGTCCTTTTGCGGCCTTGATAAAAAAGACTGGTGCGTGGATGCGGCAGTTAAGGCCTTGGATGAGGGAACATTAAAATATGCGGGTAAATATTCGGCCCCGGATTACGAACTCCTGCTTGCCGGAGGATGTGATCTGGCCATCGAGAATACCATGATCTACCATAAGCCGGAGGTCATCGAGAAGCTTGACTCGTTGGGGATCCCTGTGTTTGTTGAGGTGTCAAGCTACGAACCCCACCCCTTGGGGCGAATGGAATGGATCAAGCTTTACGGGCTTCTTACAGGCCGGCTTGACAGGGCGGAAGAGGTGTATGAGGATAAGCTTAAGGAAGTGACTCACCTTATTGATACGAACGATCTATCAGGCAATACTGCTAAGCCTTATGTTGCGTTCTTCTATGTAACGTCAACCGGGGCGGTGAATGTCCGTAAGAGCAATGATTATATCAGCCGGATGATAGACATGGCAGGAGGGAAGTATATACCGGATACAGATGAGGAAAGTGAAGGTAATGCCCTGTCGAGTGTGAATATGCAGATGGAAGCCTTCTATGCAGAGGCCAGGGATGCGGATATACTTATATATAACGGAACTATCGATGAGAGCTTAAGAAGTGTTGGTGACCTTATAAAAAAGGATAAGCTCTTTGCCGATTTCAAGGCGGTAAAGGAAGGCAGGCTGTATACCACCGATGATGATCTGTTTCAGAAGACCATGAGTATACCCGATCTTATAAGTGATCTTGACAGGATATTAAGCGATGAGGATATGTCCGATAAAGAACTCATATTTCTCAGAAAGGTGGAATGATGAATGTCATCCCTAACGCAGTGAAGGATATTAAACAATACAGGATCAGGATGTCATAAGGAGACACATGCAGGAGAATACAGGAAGAAAATACAGGTTAATATTTACGCTGATGGCCCTCATGGTGCTTATATTTACAGTCCTTAACATATGTATAGGCAGTGTCGGTATCCCATTTAAGGATGCTGTTCTGTCCCTGCTTGGAAGGAAGGGGGATGATATGGCTGTCAGGATAATAACCGATATCCGCCTTCCGAGAGCCATTGCCGCCCTGCTCCTTGGAGGAGCCCTGTCGGTATCGGGTTTCCTCCTGCAGACCTTCTTCCGTAACCCGATAGCCGGGCCCTTTATACTGGGTATATCATCCGGAGCCAAGCTTACGGTAGCCCTTGCAATGGTGGCTTCATTAAGCTTGGGCTTTACCGTGGGTTCTCTTGGAATGATCGCTGCCGCTTTCGTGGGGTCCATGGTGTCCATGCTCTTTGTCCTTGCCGTTTCGGGAAAGGTGGGGCGCATGTCGGTGCTTATCATATGCGGGGTAATGATAGGATACATATGCTCGGCCATAACCGACTTCGTGATCACGTTTGCGGATGATTCAAACATTGTAAACCTGCATGGCTGGTCGCTGGGAAGCTTCTCCGGGACGGGCTGGGACCATGTAAGAGTCATGTCCGCCACGGTCATCATAACGGTCTTTACGGCCTTCTTGTTATCCAAGCCCATGTCGGCATATCAGATGGGGGATGTGTATGCTAAGAACGTCGGAGTTAATATCAGGCTCCTTAGGGTACTTTTGATACTTGTTTCAAGCATACTTTCGGCAACAGTGACCGCCTTCGCGGGTCCTGTATCCTTCGTGGGAGTTGCGGTACCACATCTTGTAAAAAGTCTTTTTAAAACGTCGAAACCATTAGTCCTGATCCCGGGATGCTTTCTGGGAGGGTCATTGTTCTGCCTTATGTGTGACCTTATAGCAAGGACTCTGTTTGCCCCGACAGAACTCAGCATAAGCACTGTGACCGCAGTGTTCGGAGCCCCTGTAGTGATCATCATGATGCTTGGAAGAGGGAAGAAGGCAAGTTAAGGGATAAAATAGCTGATGAAGAAGAAAAACACGGAAAATATATCATCATATCTGCATACATACGGCATGGCAGCAGGCTATGGCGGGAAGATCGTGGTAGACGGCGTGGGGCTTTACGTAAATAAGGGTGAGATCCTTGCCCTTATAGGGCCTAACGGATCAGGTAAATCCACCGTGTTAAGGAGCATAACAGGGCAGCTTGAGCTTATTAAGGGTGTTGTTTTTTTAGACGGCCGGGATATGACGGGAATAGGGAGGCATGAGCTTGCAAGGAAGGTTTCCCTCCTCATGACCGACCGCATAAAGACAGAGCTTATGACCTGCTTCGATGTGGTGGCAACGGCAAGGTACCCTTATACGGGCAGCTTCGGCCTTCTTCAGGATGAGGACAGAAGGATAGTCAGGGAAGCGCTTAAGCGTGTGAATGCGGATGAACTTTCCGACCGGGATTTTAATCTTATCTCGGACGGACAGAAACAGAGGATACTTCTTGCCCGCTGTATAGCTCAGGAGCCTGAACTTATAGTGCTTGATGAGCCGACGTCATTTCTTGATATCAGGTATAAGATAGAACTCCTTCAGATACTTAAGGACCTTGCAAGGGATAAGGGTACTGCAGTTATCATGTCCATGCACGAGGTTGATTATGCAAGACAGGTTTCCGACAGAGTCGTATGTATCGGAAGGAAGGGGATCGACAGGATCGGGAAGCCGGATGAAGTGCTTACTCCCGGGTATCTGTGTGAGTTGTTTGGGATCGATCGGGAAGAGTATGTGAAATTCTTCGGAGAAGATCCCGGGTTTAAGGCAGGGACGGTAAATAAAGCCTTGCAAATTGGATACGGAACACACGAAGCCGGAAAACAGGCAGAGGGGGGGTATGTAGCGAAAAACGGCAGGCTTCTTCGCAAGGGGATAACAACCGGGACCTGTGCGGCTGCGGCTGCTTATGGGGCAATGAAGAAGCTGCTTATGAATGAAGACCTTGAAAGAGTGTCTCTTATCACCCCATCTGGCGAAAGGGTTGAGGTTGACATAAAACCATATTATGGACAGAAGCATGCCGGGGATATGGTTAACATAATTCAAAAAAATGACCGGGCAGGGAAGGATGCGGAACCGGTGTCGTTCTGCGTTGTCAAGGACAGTGGAGATGATCCTGATGTAACAAACGGGGCGAAGATAATAGCTTCCGTTGGTTTGGTTGACATAACAATAAAGTCGGATAACTTCAGGAATATTTTTACGGATGAATCACATCCGGGAATATTACTTGCAGGCGGAGAGGGAGTAGGCAGGGTAACCGGGGAAGGGCTTGAGCAGCCCGTGGGTTATCCCGCCATAAACAAGGTTCCGAGAAGGATGATCTTTGAGGCGGTTGATTCAGTCAGGAATGAGGCCGGATATGAGGGGGGCATTCTTGTTACGGTATCCGTTGAGGGCGGGGAGAAGCTGGCCGATAAGACCTTCAATCCTCAGCTTGGGATTGAGGGAGGGATATCGATACTTGGTACATCGGGTATACTTGAGCCCATGAGTGATAAGGCGATCGTTGATACAATTGAGGTGCAGATACGGCAGCTGGCTGCACGGGGTAAGAAGTCCCTGCTTGTAACTCCCGGTCTTTACGGTCAGAATTACGTCAGGAATGAACTGGGCCTGTCCCTTGATGATGCTGTGAAGTGTTCCAACTTTATCGGTGATACAATTGACATGGCAGGAACCTACGGATTTGAGGAAATGCTCCTTGTAGGTAATCTGGGCAAGCTTATTAAGCTGGCGGCCGGTATCATGAATACCCATTCCCGGGTTGCGGACGGCAGGATGGATATAATGTGTACCCATCTGGCCCTCTGCGGGGGAACTTCTAACATGGTGAAGGAAATGTATAAGTGTATCAATACTGATTCTGCCCTTGATAAGCTTAAGGAGTGGGGATTATTTGACGGGGTTATGGACAGCATACTTACGGCCATACGCGAACATACAGACCGGCGTGCTATATCTGCGCTCAAGGTAACCGTCAAGGTTTTTTCCGAGAAGTACGGATACCTCGGTGAAGCATGATCATCCACTATGGTCATATGGACTGTTTGGGTATTTTTTTGTTATAATATGATTTGTAATATTCAGAACAGCACATAACATGACTTTGCAAGGCAGCACTGTGATCTGAGGTGAGGAGATATGCTTAATATTCATTTTGGCAAGGTGGAAAATGCATTTTACGGGCCGTCATGGTTCAAGGCCAATTACGCACCGGAATGGTTGGCAGACCCGCTTGTGAGAAGCTTTCTGCGTGATATTGACAGATCGGACTATAAGGGTGGTAACCTTATAGACAGTGAGGTGTTGGGTCCCATATCTCCGGGAGAATTATCGGGAGGGGTCCAGACGCTTATCTGCATATATAAGTGCCCTGAACTTGTATTTGATGCTACAAGCTGCGGAAATAACTGTGCAAGATGGCTTCTTGAGATCGGGAAGCTAGAGGACATAACGGTTATGCTAGAATATTTTATGGAATTTAATGATCAGGAGCCATTTAGGATCAGGATAGATAACACGGGTGAAATAGTGGAAAATATCAGGGATTACACATTTGCGGCACTGGATATTTTGAATGCGGAGGATTACGATGAAGGGTAGGCATCATATCGTAGTTGAGACTCGCAGGCTCAAGTATGAGTTTGATATAAAGAGAAATATAACGATAATACAGGGGGACAGCGCATCGGGTAAGACAACTCTGGTCAGTCTGCTGAGGGAGTATGGTATGCGCGGTGAGTCAAGCGGTGTGTCTTTTGTTTCCGATGTAAGATGTGAAGTGTATTATGGTGCTGCTGATTCATGGGAACGTTATTTTGAGAGCATTCACAACAGCATTATATTTATCGATGAAGGATATGGATTTATTTTTTCTAAAGATTTTGCCGATACCGTTTCAGGGTCGGACAACTATTTCGTTCTGATAACCCGCAAACCCCTTAGGAGGCTTCCATATAGCGTAAATGAAATATACGGGATAAGAACAACGGGTAGATTCCACTTTCCGGAGAAAATATATCATGAATTCTATCCTCTGTTTGAATCGGATGGATATCCTGCGGAGAAAAAGAATCCGATAGTTCTTGTTGAGGATGAAAAATCAGGATATCAGTTTTTTTCGAAGGCTTTGGATGCGGAATGTATAGGTGTTGGAGGTAATGCAAAATTCTATCATAGTATCCGTGAGCATACCAGGCCTGATGGAGTACTGGTCATTGCAGACGGAGCAGCGTTTGGAGCATATATAACGGATATACTATCCTTGAGAAGTGCAATGAAAAACATATCTTTATACCTGCCTGAATCATTTGAATGGATCATACTTAGAGCAGGTGTCACAAATGCCGGTGAGGTTGATAAGATTCTTGCCGAGCCTGAGAATTATATTGACAGTTCACAATATCTTTCATGGGAGCGATTCTTCACGGATTTTCTTGTATCTGCAACAAAAGATGACAGCTTGAGGCGGTATCACAAGAATAAGTTATCAGGATACTACCTTAAGGGTAAAGTAATGTCGGACATCATAGATGTACTTCCTTCGGATATTAAGGCCTTGGCTGCGGATTCGAAGATATAAAATAAGTCATATAAAACAGGAAATATATGTCGACTTGAATGCTGAATTTAATTCCGCATTCAAGTGTTTTCTGTAATACTCTGTTTATGATTTTGCCTAAAGGCTGTCAACATGGTATTATTAAAAATAGTGGGAAGAGGTTTTTTGAATGAATGATTACGTAAGACCGGAAGACAGCGCATATTCGAAAAAGGTTAACAGGATAGTGGTATGTTTATTTACTATCCTGTCATTTTTGTGCTTTTTGCCTGTTTTGCTGGTTATGATAGTGTCGGTGTCTTCCAAGGAAAGTGTGAGGGATTTCGGCTACAGCTTCTTTCCGCATGGATTCTCGCTCGAAGCCTACAGGTATCTTGCTGCTTCCGGCATGTATCTGGCAAGGTCTTTTTTTAATTCGGTCCTGATCACGCTTTTGGCAACCATACTTGGCCTTGTACTTATGTGCCCAATGGCCTATTCGCTTTCGCGTAAGGAATACCGTCTGCGTGGCGTACTTCTTGTCTTTATATTGATTCCAATGCTCTTTTCGGGCGGTCTGGTTTCAAGCTACATGGTAAACACCCAGATACTCCATCTTAAGAATACCTACCTGGCCCTTATAATGCCGGGACTTTGCTCAACCTGGTATATCCTTATAATGCGTAATTATTTCATGGATTCCATACCCGATTCCCTGGTTGAAGCAGCCAAGCTTGACGGCTGCAGACATTTTCAGATACTTACAAGGATAGTCGTGCCTGTTGCCAAGCCGGTCATCATGACGGTAGCGGTATTTGAGATGTTTTTATACTGGAACAGCTGGTATCCGTCTCTCCTGTATCTTGACAGTAACCATACGGAGTTATATCCGCTTCAGTATGTTCTCGTAAATATGGAACGCAGTATCGAAACGATCACCCGTGATGCCCAGTATATGTCGGGAATGCAGACCTATACACCTCCTTCGGTTACTATACGGATGGCCATGGTTGTGATCGTGATCCTTCCCGTTATGATCCTTTTTCCTTTCTTTCAGAAATTCTTAAAAACGGGAATGGCAGTCGGTGCGGTAAAGGGGTGAATCATGACAGGAAAGTTCAGGATAGTCACAATTCTGCTGTTATTAATGCTGCTTCCGGTTCTAAACGGGTGTGAGGCAGGATTCCGTGAGGTGAACTCAAAGGGCGAAGAGGTCGTTAAAATAAGGATCGTGACCTACGATAACGGAAATGTTCCCCTTGACGGAAGGGAGGTCATCGCGGCCGCCAATGAGATCTCGAAGGAAAAGATAGGTGTTTTGGCAGACCTTGAGTTCCAGTCGGCAGAGAAGATCAACCTGATGATGGCTTCGGGTGAATACTATGATATGGTATTTACCAGTTCATGGATCAATAAGTTCGATAAGAACGCGAGCATGGGTCTTTATTATGATATTACGGATGTTGTTAAAGAGGAGACACCGGCCCTTTATGCTTCGATCGGAGAATATTGGGAATGTGCAAAGATCCGGGATCGTATCTACGGTGTGCCCGTCCTTAAGGATATGGGTTCAGAGAATCTGTTCCGCTTAAATGCCGACTATTTCGAGGGAGAGAAGGGAATGGAGATCCCGGAGGAAATGACTTTTGAGGATATAGAACCCTACCTTAAGGCTTATAAGGAGGATCATCCAAATGAATATCCTCTGGCCATGGATAAGGGAGGGATGGCGGGCTACCTTAACTTCCTTGAGCGGGTTGTCGGAGGCATAGTGGTCATCCCATATGATCAGGATTCCGATAAGCCCAGTGCCGTTCCCTTCTGGGAGTGTGACAAGCTTGTGGACAGATACCGGCTTCTGCATAAATGGTATAAGGCAGGCTATATACATCCGGATGCAGCAACGATTGATTCGACTAATGATAATAAGTCGATACCCGTGCGTGCGGGTGTTGCATGGAGGGGATATCAGGGCTATTCCAATCCGGATGACTGGGGATTTCATGTTAAAACCTCTGTTTATGACGGTCCCTACCTGTCCAGGACCAGTGAGCAGGGAGCTATCTTTTCCATATGTGCCGCCTGTGATGAGGAGCATGTGAAGGCATGTCTTAAGTATCTTGAACTCCTAAGTACTGACAGGAGGTTCAGGGATATACTCGGGTACGGTATAGAAGGTAAGCATTTTGAATATCTTCCCAACGGTACGATTCTCAGGCTTAAGGCAGGGCAGGACGGGTATAACACCAAGCTCTTTCAGACGGGGTCAGTTGTGAATGCATCCGTTGAGTCGGCAAGCCGTACATTCCTTGCCGATCCCGACCAGTGGGAGAAGGTCTTTGAGGGCTATGAAAAGGATGGAATATACAGTAAGACCAAGGGCTTTGCCTACGATCCGACGCCTGAAGAAGACATAATAACAGCCGTGTCTGCCATATATGATGATTATGCCACGGAACTTCGTACCGGGACATCCGATCCCGATAAGGTCATTCCGGAAATTAAAAAAAGAATGAAGGCCGCCGGTATAGATGAGCTGCTGGAGGACATTAACGATCAGCTTGACGAGTGGGTGAAATGATGAGGACAAAAAGGACAAAAAAGCAGCATATGGGATTTAAAAAAGACATGATAGAGCTGACTCTGCTGGCTGTGCCTGCCATGATCTGGTTCATATTGTTTGATTACCTTCCCATGTTTGGCGTTGCCTTTGCCTTTAAGCAGTTCACACCAAGGCCGGGCCAGCCGCTGTTTAAGAACCTGTTCGTAAACAGTCCATGGGTGGGACTTAATAACTTTAACTTTCTCTTAAGATCCTCGGATATGCCGAAGATCATGTTCAATACTTTATTTTATAATATCATCTTTCTTGTTGCCGGAATCGTGATCCCGGTCTTTCTTGCCATCTGCCTTACAGAGGTTCACGGGAAGGCCTTCTCCGGATTCGTTCAGATGATCATGCTCCTTCCTTATTTCCTGTCCTGGGTAATAGTGGGCTACTGTCTTTATGGTTTTCTGGCAACTGATGAGGGACAGATAAATCATATCCTCCGATTCTTCGGTAAAAGTGCCGTTCAGTGGTACCGGTCGCCCGGTTACTGGAGGGCCATCCTTATAGCCACGGGTATATGGAAGGGAACGGGTTATTCCATGATAATCTATATGTGTTCCATAACCGCCATCGACAGAAGCCTGTATGAGAGCGCAACACTTGACGGAGCGGGATTTTCAGACAGGGTGAAATATATCACGCTTCCTCAGCTTAAGACGACCGTTACGACACTATTCATCCTGAACATAGGAAGCATACTTAATTCCGATTTCGGACTCTTTTATCAGGTTCCCATGGACTCCAATTCCCTGCAGCCTGTAACACAGACCCTGGATGTTTATGTCTATAAAGCCTTAATGCAGCAGGCCAACTTCAGTTATTCGGCCGCTGCGTCATTTCTGCAGAGTGCAGTCGGTTGTATACTGCTTGTAATATCCAATATTGTCGTCAATCGTCTGAACCGGGATGAAGGTTAAAATATCTGTCTAGTGCAGTAGTCAAAATCAGATTCTTATGGTATGATGCTATCCGTTACAGGTTGTTTTATTTGTTATTTCATTTATGAGGAGATTTGTTATGAAAAAGATTATCTTACCGGTTCTTGCGGCAGTGTTTATCATGACCCTCAGCGCAAGGGGAGTATATGGGGCTGACTTTGATCCTGTCTACTACGCTCAGCGCTATCCCGATATCGCCAATACCGTGGGGTGCGATGAGAAGGCACTGCTTGATCATTATACGACAGTGGGGCAGAAGGAAGGACGTTATCCGAATGCACTGGCTGAGTGTGAAGGCAGGGCACGGGAGATTGAGATACAAAATGCCAGGGCTTTGGGTAATGACAAGGTTGTTGAGGAACTGACGAAGGCGCATAAGGCAGCTACTACGGTTACCTCTGCTCCTGCAGTGGCTACGGCCCCTGCATTGCCTACGTTCCTTACGGGCAATGCAGTTACGGTGCCTGCACTTGATCCTGTGACCATGGCTGTTCAGACAACCGGAACATACGTAGATGTGGATATAGCCAACCAGACCATGACCTTGTATGTGAATGGGATGCCGGTACTTACTTCACCTTGTGTGACAGGGACACCTAAGGACAACCGCTCAACTCCGACCGGAGCCTTCTTCATAATGGAGAAGATCCCGGGCAAGCGCCTTAAGGGTGATACATGGGATGTATGGGTGGACAGATGGATGAAGTTCACTAAAGGCGCGGTAGGACTGCATGATGCATCCTGGAGGAAGAAGTTCGGCGGGAATATATATAAGTCTAACGGATCGCACGGATGCGTTAACCTTCCAACGGACGTGGCATACAGCCTGTATGACCTTGTTGTCGTGGGCACACCGGTGATCGTTCACTGATCAAGAGAGGACTTCCGCCTGTTGAATTGATCATAGAATGACTGTGAAGGGTCGTAGGGATCCTGATAGAATCTCTTTAAGAAGGCTGTCATATATTTTGCGGTTTCCGACTCCGATGTTATGGCAGCCGTTTCTTTTCTTGCAGCAGCCAGTATATCGTGCCATTCAAGGACGAAGCTTTCGTAGGCCGGGAGGTTTTCTATGCCAAGCCACTTGCGTATCTTGACCTTGGTCTTATTGGGATAGGGACATTCGTATACCTGCAGGAAATATGAGAAGCCTCCGTTCTCGTAGATCCTTCCCAATGGATACAGGCGGCAGAATCCCGGCCTGAAGTTGTGTATACCGCAACGCCCGTCTTTATTTAAGAACCGGCAGGCACCTATTTCCTTATCAATGTTAAGATGCGGAAGAAGAAGCCCGTCCGCCATACCCAGTACGATGGCGGGAATGCTTCCCTGCGTAAGGAGTTCATCAAAGCCTGCTCCTAATCCCCGGGTAAGCTCATATATATCGTATGGATCCAGAATTATGGTATCATCAACCTTGCGGCAGCACTCGGAGCAGCCGCTGCAGTCGGCGCATCCTATCTTGACCATATCCTGAGACCTGTATCTTCTTCCGTCGGATATCTCATCTATATCAACTTCGCGGATCATATAGTCACCTTCCCTTATAGTTTATCGCCTGTATCGTATCAGATTATCTTCTGTATATGGTGGTTAGAATCATGTTTTTATGGTATCATTCTATACAACAATATAAAAAGACGCAAACACTGTTTTGCATTAGAGGTGACCTACACTGATTTAAGGAGATGGGGTGTATGAAGGATGTTACATTTCCGAATGGTTTTGGGACAACACCAAGAGTCCTTATTGTTGATGATATGATGGTTAACAGGACCATTTTGGCTTCAATGCTTGCTTCACACGGTATAAGTTCAGACCTGGCCGAGTCCGGGCAGGAATGTATAGACCTGTGCAGAGAGAATACATATGATCTTATTCTTATGGACCACCGCATGCCTGATATGGACGGAGTTGATACGCTTCTTGTGTTAAAGGAGATGTTCAAGGAAACAGGTCATGAGGTTCCGGTAATCTGTCATACAACGGAAGAGGGGAAGAGTTACATCAACCTCTACAAGGCGGCCGGCTTTGCCGATGTCCTGTTAAAACCTATTGATCCGGGTGAGCTTGCGGTTTTGCTGATGAAATACCTTCCTGACCCCGGTGGAGATGAGCAGGAGGCGAAGGCAGAGAATGAGGAACAATCACAGCATACAAAGACTGAGATCGGGGTGCTTCCGTCATGGATAAGAGATATTCCGGGTTTAAATACAGCTTCGGGTTTGGAACGCTGCGGTACTGCGGAAGATTATATAAGTGCCCTTAAGATTTTTTATGCATCCATCGGGGAGAAGGCCGGTGAAATAGAAAAATATCTGGCAGAGGAGAACTGGGATATGTATTCTGCCAGGATACGTGCGCTTAAGAATCTGGCAGGCCTTATCGGAGCCGAGGAAATAACAGATCGTGCGACCGATCTTGAAGATGCCGTTAAAAATGAGGAATATAAGCTGCTTCCTCCGGGGACCTCTGAGCTCCTTACCTTATATCGATGTATGTTAAGCTCACTTAAACCGGTTCTTGATCTTGAGGGACCGGGGCAGAAGGAGAATCATAAAGCGACCATGTATGGCGGTGCCTTCGGACACCCTATCCTCTATATCGGAGATGAGAAGGGAATAGTCAGTAAGGGTATCATTAAATGTCTTAATGAGATCGGCTTCAAGGTCATAACCATCAGGGATGAATTACAGGAAATAAACCTTCACAGACCTGATGCGGATATGATGCTTTACTATCCGACCGGTGATGTGGTCCATATCAAACATATAAGCGCGCAATTGGCCGAGATAAGCCGTGATGATAACAAGACCCTTTGCTTTGCCGGGGAACCGCTGGATATATCCTCTGCACTTAAGATACATGACAGTAATTTTGTAAGTGCGGTATATCCAAGGCCTGTTGATCATGAGAAGCTTACCGAGGATATGAAGAGGTTTGCCGCAAGGCAAATTGAATACAGCAGGGTTAAGAATGTTCTTATCATAGATGACGATAAGGATTTTCTGAAGATAACAACCGGATGGCTTGAACAGGATTATGATATAGACTGCGCAAGCTCGGACAGGGATGCGATGCATTATCTTGAATATACCGTTCCCGACCTTATAGTTCTGTCGGATGAACTGCATGGCAACAGCGGACTTGAGATAATGCAGCATACCAGAGATAATCCAAGGACGAAGGGGATACCGATAATAATCCTTTCGGAAAAAAATGACAGAGAAAATGTTATGCGAATATTAAAACACAAACCGGACGGCTATCTCCTTAAATCAATGCCGAAGGAATCCCTGCTGGAATCCATAGACCGTTTCTTCGCGGGGAGCATACTGAAGGATCACTGAACCATAACATGGAATGTAGTTCTTTAAGGAAGAACGGATATTACACTTTGCGTTAACGAGTATTTAATAGGAGATCAGGGCATGGATGAGAAAACTTCCGAAAACCGATTTACACAAAGCATTGTTTTCAGGATATCCATATTGTTTGCGGCAGTAGCCGTAGTGGCTATCACAGTGAGCGGAATAGGTATCTTTATGGTACAGGTGGAGCTGTATGAGGATCAGAGCATTATTGAGATGCAGCATATAGGTACCATGCTCCGTGATGAGATCAATGAGGAAGGTGATCTTTTTGTCTCCTATCAGAAATATATGCTGGAGAATAGTGATGCTATCCGGATACCCTTCGATTTCTCACATGACTTTGTAAAGAACAGGGAAGAGGAGTTCGATAAGGTCTTTGCCACCCGTTATCCCGGTATGGTATTTGGGGAGGATGTGACTTTTGAAGAGCTTCCCGTTGACATTAAGAATCTGTTCTGCACATATTATCATGCTAAATGGTTCCTGTATTTTGAGGAAATGGCGGATTGGTTTGATGTGCCCTATATTTACTATGTGTATCCGACGGGTGAAGGAACGAATATAACTTATATATTTGATCCTGAACGAACCTATGAGGGTGATGAGAAGGATAACAGGCTCCATCTTTGCGATACCTGTGAAGAATCCTACGAGGACGGCCCATATCTGTTTAAGACATGGGAAGCCGGTCATATGCTCGATGCGATGGACTCCTTTGATAACGAGTATGGTCGTACATATTCCTACTATGTTCCCGTGATCAGTAATGGAGAAAAGATGGGTCTTGTATGTGTGGATCTTGACATAGATTATGTTAACTCGCATATCACACGAAACGTATTTATTCTTGTCCTCCTTACAGGTGCGATCATGCTCGTTGGTCTTGCCCTTCTGGCTTACGTGGTAAACCGCAAATACATATCCAAGCTTGACAGGATAGCGACCAGGATATCCGATTATTCCGCACACAGGGATGTTAATACGGCTGATATACTCGAAACAAGCATATCGGGCTCCGATGAGATTTCCCACCTGGGAATGCAGATAGCAGATATGATGCGAACACTTGATGCTTATATGAAAACGCTTACCAGAAAGGAAGAAGAGCTTACGCAGAGTCATGAACTTGCAATCAAGGACGCCCTTACCGGCGTGAGAAACAAGTATGGCTATGATGAGGAGCTTAAGCAGATCAAGTGGTCTATTGAAAACGGTATGACGGATATCGGCATTGCCATGATAGATCTTAATAATCTCAAGCTGATCAACGATACCTACGGTCACGAGAAGGGAGATGTTTCCATTCGCAGGCTCTGTCAGGTTATCTGTGAAATATTCAGTCATTCCCCCGTGTTCAGGATAGGGGGAGACGAATTCGTGGTGATACTTGCGGGTAAGAACTTTAAGGACCGAGAGAAGCTGGTTGAAGAATTCTACGATCAGCTTAGCAGCTTTGAAAATGATCCGGAGCTTAAGCCCTGGGAGAAAATATCGGCAGCTCTCGGTGTTGCGGTGTTCGATCCCAGCCTCGATGCGGGGATGGAGAATGTATTTAAGCGCGCGGATAAGGCCATGTATGAAAAGAAGCGTGAGATGAAGTAAGTTCAGCTGATCGCAGTCAACTCTTCGAAAGTCGTATCCTATACCTCACAGAGTTTCTTAATTCAATAACGGATATGATCAGTACAGTACTGAATCTATGCCCGGAATGAGGAGCAAAACAGTGATGTTATTAAAACCTGTGACATTGAGACTGCGACCGGTGATATATATGGCGGATACATTGAAGGCGATAAGCTTACTTATGATGTATACACCGCTCCACAGCCTTCTAAGAGCAGCTACATTGGCAGATATTCAATTGAGCTGGATGGTATCATTGCGAAGGTCATGGGGGATTTTACCGGCGATGGAGAAGTGTCAATGAATGATGTCGTCAAGCTGGCAAGAGCTGTATCGGGAACTCTTGAACTTACGAAAGAGGAAGTACAGAGGGGTGACGTTACGGGCGATGGCATTTGGTTTATTACATTGTTGTAGGTCTGCGGTATATGCTGCGGAAATAACTGCAAATTCGGACGAAGTCGTTATATCTGATGACAGCAGTGATATATTGTATGACGATAAGGTCTATTATGAAGATGAGGATGTCTTTAAGTTTTATAATTTTATCAATGCAGAGAATAAGGATGATTTTGACAGTAATGTTAAACAGTACCTTAAGAAATCTGTATATGATACGGGTGTTAATGCAGAGTATGGTGATAAGCTGCTAACCCTTGTAACCTGTGCCTACCACACCGAGAACGGAAGGTTCGTGGTCATCGCGCGAAGGAGATAAACTCGCTTGTGTTTTTGACGGGGGTAATTTATAATGGACTTGCAGTTATTTTCCGACTACAGAGGAGGTATCACATGGCAGAAGTTATGTTAACCAAGGATAATTTTGAAGCTGAAGTTCTTAAATCGGATATCCCGGTGCTGGTTGATTTTTGGGCACCCTGGTGCGGACCCTGTAAGATGGCAGGACCGATAATCAGTGAGATAGCTGAGGAATATGCGGGAACATATAAGGTAGGTAAGGTCAATGTTGATGAAGAGGAGGATCTTGCCGGGCAGTATAATGTAATGAGCATACCTATGGTAGCTGTTTTTGAAAACGGCGAGATCAAGAATAAGACAGTGGGACTTCGCAGCAAGCAGGAATATCTTGATCTGTTTAAGTAGGTTTCATGAACAAGCGTAATTATCAGAAGGAACTTGATAAAGTATTGGAAGGTCTGGACAGCAGACCTTCTTTGCTTCTTCACTCATGTTGCGGCCCCTGCAGCTCTTATGTGCTTACCTACCTTGCGAGGTATTTTGATATAACGGTCATTTATTATAATCCCAATATCTTTCCGCCCGAGGAATTTGACAAGCGTCTTAAGGAGCAGAAGAGGCTTATAGATGCCCTTAACCATGATCTGAGGCAGGGGGATGAGGGAAGTGAAGGTGCCGTTATGCCCGAAGGAGCACCTGATATAAGGCTTGTGGCGGGCGACTATGACCCTGATGTTTTTTTTGACATGGCCGGGGGACTTGAGGATGTCCCGGAGGGCGGGGAGCGATGTTTTAAGTGCTATGAACTGCGCATGAGGGAAGCGGCTGCCATGGCTAAGGATGGAGGATATGACTATTTCACGACGACCCTGTCCATAAGTCCTCTTAAGAATGCGGAGAAGATAAATGAGATAGGGGAAGCCCTTGAGAAGGAATACGGAGTTAAGCATCTGCCTTCGGACTTTAAGAAGAGGGAGGGCTACAAGCAGTCGATAGAATTAAGCAGGAAATATGATCTATACAGGCAGGACTATTGCGGATGCGTGTTTTCGAGAAGAGACTGAGACATATATGAACGAAATGACAGACGGCTGAGGCCGGTAATAATGGAGGAAATCGGATGAAGTATTATGTAAACCAGAATGCAAGACCAAACGGTGACGGAAGTGAGGATAAGCCCTTCCGCAGGATCGGGCAGGCCGCTGAAATAGCCCTTCCCGGGGATGAGGTTATTGTCGCACCCGGCATATACCGTGAGGATGTAAGCCCTAAGAACGCGGGAACTGAGAGACAGAGGATAGTGTACAGGTCACAGATTCCCCGGGAGGCAGTGATAACAGGAGCCGACAGGTTCGATACATGGGAGAATCATTCGGGGGATGTCTGGAAGCTTACCGTTCCCAATTCATACTTCGGAAGCTGTAATCCCTACACGACACTCGTATCCGGTGACTGGCTGGATGGCAGCGTGAGCGCCCATACAGGTGATGTGTTCCTTAACGGTAAGTCACTGTATGAGAAGGACAGCCTTGACAAGGTCATGGAGCCTGAATACTACGATGCATCCTGGGACCGTGACTTTACCCTGCACACGTGGTACACGGAACAGTCGGAGGTTGAGGATGCAACGGTCATATACGCTAACTTCCAAGGGAAGGATCCCAATAAGGAGTGTGTCGAGATAAGTGTCAGGGCTCATTGCTTCTGGCCCATAGAGGAACATGTGGATTATATCACCCTGTCGGGCTTTACCGTATGCAAGGCGGCGACCCAGTGGGCACCTCCCACGGCCCTGCAGGAGGGCATGATAGGTCCGCACTGGAGCAAGGGCTGGATCATTGAGGACTGTGACATCTTCGAATCCAAGTGTTCGGGTATTTCCCTTGGCAAGTACCGCCAGCAGGGCAACGATAATAAGTGGCTTAAGTATAAGTATAAGGATGGGGCCCAGACCCAGAGGGACTGCACATTTATTGCAAGGCTTGACGGATGGACAAGGGAAACAGTCGGTTCGCATATCATAAGGAACTGTGATATTCATGACTGCGGACAGACCGGCATCGTGGGGAATCTTGGATGTGTCTTCTCTGTCATAGAGAATAACCATATCCATCATATAAACAACAAGAGGAATGTTGCGGGCGCGGAGACCGGCGGTATCAAGCTGCACGCGGCCATTGACGTTATAATAAGACACAACCATTTCCATGACTGCGTAAGGGGTATCTGGCTTGACTGGCAATGTCAGGGCACCAGGGTTTCAAGTAACCTTTTCCACGATAACTGTATGTCAAGGGACCATCTTCTCAAGGAAGAATTCACAGAGGGGCTGGGAATGGGAGAAGATCTGTGGATCGAGATAGCCCACGGTCCGACACTTGTAGATAACAACATCATGCTGTCCGAGAGATGCGTCCGTATTCCGGCTCAGGGTATAGCCTTTGTTCACAACCTGTTCTACGGCTCGGTCGCAGGTGTCGGCAGGGGGGTCCTTAACGGTACGATAAAGCATCCCTCACCCAGATATACGCCCATACACAGGCCGCACAGTACCGATGTCACGGGCGTCATGACGGTCCTTCACGGGGATGTAAGGTTTTATAATAATGTATTCGTTCAACCTAAGGTCCGTCAGGGCATGATAGATGTATGCCACGGCGGCGGACTTGACGGGAAGCGGGAATATGTTGACAAGGACGGAGAGCCTATAGTAAACGTGATGGGTGATGGAGAATGGGACGATCTTAACCTTGTAGCAGGAACCGTAACCTTCACGGGATACATGAAGGAAGATGAATGGAAGAACCTTTTCGAGGGATATTGCGGTGAAGGGGCGGCCGTATCGCGCGACAGGTACTATGCACCGCTCCCTGTATGGACAGGCGGTAATGTATTCTTTAATGGTGCCAGGCCCTGCGATATAGAGGAGAACTGTACGGTTGATGATGAGCATGAGATAAAGGTGAGCCTTATTGAAGATAATGGAGAATTCAAGCTTGACAGTAACTATGATGAATTTCTTCCGGAGGCTTCACTCATAAGTTCGGATACTCTGGGAATGGCCTTCGAGCCCGAAGAACGTTTCGAGAATCCCGATGGAAGCGATATAATCTTTGACCGTGACTTTAACGGGATGTTGAGAGAAGGGAAGATAGTGGCAGGGCCGCTTGCATAATAAAATGAAACAGGGGGACGGTTCCTCGGTTCATTTGCTGACAATCATTGATGCAATTCTTTTGATTTCAAATGAACCGAGGAACCGTCCCCCTGTTTCATGATTTGTCAAGATATAAAATGGATTTGTCAAGATATAAAATGGATTTGTCAAGATGCATAAATGTATCTTGACAAATCCATCCGGGAGATGTACAAATATAATAGGACATTTGTAAAGGAGAGCCAAATGAAATACGTCGACGTTCATGAGGCTGCCGAAAAATGGGATATGACCGAGAGACGCATTACGATGCTGTGTCGCGACGGCAAGATAGCAGGTGCCAGGAAGGAGGGTAAGCTGTGGCTTATCCCCGCAGGTGCAAAGAGACCATATGACGGCAGGACTAAAGAAGCAAGGGGCACCGGCAAGGACCCCGCTAAAAAGGAGAGACAAATGGGTAAATATTTCGGTACGGACGGGTTCCG
>DFKQ01000059.1 GCA_002373875.1 Lachnospiraceae bacterium UBA3641 | reverse complement strand
AGACTTCACAGAAGCAGGCCTCACAATACAGATTCCGGAATAAAAAACTTCTCACACAGCACTACGAAAAACATGGGATTGACATGGGCTATGGAAGTGCTGCCGAATATGAAGCAGCCGCTTCAGCAGTCGCATGTAATCCCGACTCCCTTCACAAGACAGAAAAAGAAGATGGTGACGATGTGTATTACCTCACCGCCACCAATGAATTCGTTATCGTGTCAACAGACGGATATATCCGTACCTACTTCAAACCCGATTCCGGAATCAGATATTATAACAAACAGTGATCACTTAAGATCGTATTCAAGACGGACAGTTATTGAAGCTGTCTTGTTCCTTGATGTATTATCAAACGCTCCGTCATAGGAATAGCTTGCTGTCCCTGAATTCTTGGCTGTTATCTGAAAGACACCCAGACTTGAATTCTTAAGCTTGCCGACACCGGCGCCGGCATTGTGGGCAATTATGTCAATCCTCTCCTTGGCATTCTCTGACGCCTTGTCTATAAGATCGAGCTTAAGAGCATCAAGATCGGAATAATAGTATTCCGGCGAACCGGATGTCAGTTCTACTCCTTCATCCAACAGGCTTGAAATATCCCTTGATATCATCTCCACACTGTCCACATCTTCGGATGTGATGACAACACTCTGTGTAAGCGTATAGCCGTTAGGCTCACTTCCTATATAATTGCCGTTATCATCATAATTATCCCTGTAATTCTTGGTGATATCAACTGAGTTGAAGACTATCTCATCTTCTTCCAGATCGTTCTCAAGAAGATAGTCCATTACCGTATCGGCATCCCTGCGAATCTTCTTGTAAGCATCTCTTGACGAAAGCGCCCATGCGGAATAAGTACCTCTCCATATGATGGTGTCCGCCTCAAAGTCAACACTGGCACTTCCTGTTGCTGCTATCGTATGCTCGGAATCCGACTTAAAATGCGCCAGCCCGAAGGCTATCGCAGCGCAGCTTATGATTATACATATACCGATTATGAGCGCGCTGACCCAGGAATTCTTTTTGTTTGTTTTTTCAATGTTGTTCTGTTCCATATTCATATCCTCCCTGTCAACTTTTAACTGTCCTTAAGTCCCAGGCCTATACCTTCGTTTACCCGGTTCAGTTCATTATCCTTTATTCCTATCATTCATGCTTTGCACTATTTCTTTTTAGGATTATACCATAAAACAAAGAATTATTTCATCTTATATCTATCACGCCTTTCGAATCTTACATTTGGATCTTTCTCCAACACTCTTGCTGCAAGCGTTCCCATCCCGCACCCTGTATCCAACCAATCAATAGTATCCTGCTTATATACCCGGACATTATCTATAATTTGTAGGAAACGAATTTATTCGTTTCCTTTTGCGCCGATTGCGAGGCATCGAAGATGCCCTTCCTATCGCAATCGTGTGCATCATCGGTATTATCGTAAACGCAATTATTTAATGCGTTTACGATAAATCATAGGCTGATCTATTATCATTACTCATTTTTCACTACGTCTGATTCCAATTAATCAAACCGTGATCTCAATCTGATTTCCTTCGATACCGACTATGCAGCTCTCATAATAGCCATCGCCTGTAGTTCTTGGACCACTTAATACCTCAAAACCGTCTTCCCGGAATTGTCTTGTCAAATGATCGACCTTCTCAACACTTCCTACAGAAAAAGCAATATGGATATATCCGGTACGATTGATCGGCTTTGCAACATTCTCCATAGAAGGCTTGTTCATTATCTCAAGTCTTGCGCCATCATCAAAACTAATAAAGAATGATCTGAACCCCGTTGTTTTGTTATGGTATCCATCATTCGACACCCCTCCGAGATACTTTACAAAGAAATCTCTGGCCGATTCCAGTTCATTCACGTACATAGCAACATGCTCTATCTTCATATTCAATCCTCAATTATCCTGCAAATATAATGAGATTATACCACCCGCAATCTCAGCACGCATCAAAATCTTCCTGCGCAGCAAGGTTCCGCAAGTATCTGATATATGGAGAATGTGCCAAATCCCTCAAGCCACTCCCATGCTGCATCCTGGATGCTCACATCCAGAGGTTTAACTATTACGAAGGCTGGATTCACAAACTTCTCTAAGATTATCGGAATTCCTCCCTATGATCCGGAATCCTCAGTAACCGTACTCCCCCATTCCTTAGCCACATCCCTGATCATGTTCCTTAGCGTTCTGGTATTCATCGGATGCTTCCCCGTTTCAAACGTCAATATCAGGTTTAAGCCCTGGTAATAGCCGTTTGACTCATACTCTCTGATCTTCATAAACGCATTGTTTCTGTATTCAATATCATCCATCATCCCCAAATGTTCCCATACTACCTCCTCTCTCTTCTTAATATTCAAAAGAGTAAAATCGGGATGTACGATTTGTCCGCTCTTGAATTTGAGCGGCTTCTCATATAAAAAGGGTATGTTAAAGCTATTAAGAAAATCCGCTATGATAACCTCGGATTTAGAACGAACCCTCAGTTCATTTTTAGTGTAAAATTCCGGCGAACCATCCCTGAATCCAGGGCCGTCATATGACTGACATATCCATTTATATCTGTATTCTTCATCAGGAATATACGGTACATTGATCAATTCTCTTTTCAAATCATTTACTTCCGTAAGCGCACTAAGATATGGATTCGCTTCAGGAATACAATTAAGTTCCTCAAGTTCATTTATCTCTTCCGATAAAACATGCACGAGCTTTTCATTATATTCAAGCCGGGCAAGCGTCTCAGCAATCCGCCGGTCCTTCTTTTTTATGTATGTCCCATTATTCTCACTGCTGTTTCTTCTGGCAAAGAATTGTTTGGTATTACCATGCCTTATAGCTCGAAGGGTACATCCCTCAGGGGCCATTTTTCTGAGTTGCTCGATCCGGGTCATTGTCATTTCCCGCATTTTCTTCAATTCAGCTACCTCTTGTTCTATTATTCCTTTATTGATCATAATTATTCCCTCCTGATTAACTTTATTCTGACTCCTGCAGCTAAAATCCATTATATTTTTCCATGATTTGTTAGCTGTGCCACTATTCAATAGCCTTTATTTTTAACCCTACAGCTAACATCCATTGGGTTTTCCCATGATTTGTTAGCCGCAACTCTATCCAACAGCCTCTTTTCTTACCTCTGCAGCTAACATCCTTTGGGTTTTTACATGATTTGTTAGCTCCAACACTATCTGACAGCCTCTTTTCTTACCCCTGTGGCTAACATTACTTGTGTTTCCCCATGATTTGTTAGCTCCAACACTGTCTGACAGCCTCTTTTCTTACCTCTGTGGCTAACATTACTTGTGTTTCCCCATGATTTGTTAGCCGCAACAATATCCAACAGTCTCTTTTCTTACCTCTGCGGCTAACATCTTTTGGGTTTTTACATGATTTGTTAGCTCCAACACTATCCAACAGCCTCTTTTCTTACCTCTGCGGCTAACATTCCTTGTGTTTCCCCATGATTTGTTAGCCGCAACACTATCTGACAGACTCTATTAATCTCCAACAACTAACAACTCAGAGAAATATAATGAGTTATGCTCATAAATGCATTTCATTAAGTGTTTTTTTAACATATTTCATTAACATATTTCATTATCATATTTTATTAACGCATTTTTTTAACATATTTCATTAATGTATTTCGCGTGTTTCAACACCGAATAAGATCCCTCGTCTGCGCACGGGCCGACAGACAATATGGCAGTTTTACACTATAACAATGATACGCAGAGCTTACTCACTTCAAACTTACCTACCTCCGGCTTACACACTTTGGGCTTAACTCACTTATAGCTTACACACCTCCGGCTTACACACTTTAAGCTTACTCACTTCAAGCTTACACACTTTAAGCTTACTTACTTCAAGCTTACACACCTCAGGCTTACACACCTCAGGCTTACACACCTCAGGCTTACTCACTTCAGGCCAACATACTTTGGGCTTACCCTCTTTTCAGGCTTAATCCCGACCGGATTTACTCCACTGTATAATTCATTCTCCGTGAATACCCTCTTGGTTTTTAACAACAACCAATCCTTTTCTGTGCGGTTTTATGTCGATCTCGCCGCATTCGGCCGTAACAAAGGTAGGAATCCCGTTGTTATTGAGCAGTTCAAGGGTCTCTTTATGGGGATGGCCGTATTGGTTGTCTATGCCTGCGGATATGATACAAAGTCCCGGGGATACAGTACTTAAAAACAGCTCACTAACAGATCCCGCAGATCCGTGGTGGGCAACCTGAAGGCAATCATATCCTAAAGTATTAAGCCCTTGAGCACGTATGTTATCAACGATCTTTTCTTCTGCTTCGCTGCTTATATCCCCGGTTAAAAGGACACTACAGTGATCATCATTTCTCTTCCCGCCTTGCATAACAGATACTGCCCCTTCCTTTTTTTCGTTATAAAGAAACCGCAGATCCGCGGTATCCTTAATGGCCAAGGCCGTAGGCCTTTCGTCGGAATCATCAGTCATGCTATGTACAATGCTTCCTCTTCTCCCCTTCTTGGCATACTCAACCGATAATACAAGGGATCCGTCATTAAGATCGGCGGAGCCCGACCAAACATCGGCCGGATGCTCCTCAATCACCTTATCTGCACCTTTCCAGCCTGACGCAGCGGGCCACAGACAGCTGATGCTTAAATTCCTCCACTTCATGCTGTCCCCTGCGCTCATCAGATACACCGGGATACCCTTCTCATGTGCAAGAGTCATCAGGCTGTCATAATTTTTGCTCTGTGTCTGAAAAGGGTCGGCGGATATGACTATCCTGTCAATGCTGATATGGGAATTGTCATCTGACAAAAGCTGCAAAAGACCGCTTATATGATCTGTGTCCATATGGGATATGAAAACAGTATCAATATGATCAAGCCTGAGACATTCAAGAAAAGGCTCTATTGTATACTCACAAAGCTGCTTCTCGTCCGTGCTTCCGCAATCATACATTATAGTCGGTACATCCCGTCCGTGTATGACAAAGCACTGACCCTGGCCGACATATAAACTGCTGATCTCAAACGCCGGATTTATCCTCACGAACAAAAGCATAAATGAAACAACAAGGATAATAAGTACAAAGCGTGATCTTTCCTTCAGGTAGTCACGGAGCCTGCCGGAAGCCTCGGATAAAGGTACATGCGGACTCTTACGTATTTTTCTTTTAAACAGCTTCTCTTTATGTTCAAGGTAAGCCGCATACGCTACAATACCCGAAAGGATCATATAATATACAATCATCTGCCATATCTTGGGTCTGCCTGTCACAAGAACCGCTCCGGGCATACCTGATGCTTCCCTTGTAAGAAGCTCATACAGCCTGAGGATAAGATGTATAAGGTATGATCCGAGCTTCACAAGCTTATCGACCGGACTGTCATATCCCAAAGCAAACATTACAATACCACCAAAAAAACCTACTGATATTGCCAATATCAGAAGTACACCTGTAAGAGGCACAACTATCAGGTTTATGACTAACCCGTACACAGGAATCCTGTAATAAAACCACATGGTAAACGGGATCACGGCAAGCTGAATACAAGCGGATAACAGGAGTGAAGCGAGTATACCCATGCCGAACCTGACGAGCCTTTTTTCACTTCTTTTAAGTATCCTTACCCTGCTCCTGCCAAGTAGGTTCAACACAAGTCCCCTTACATACGGATAGACAAGACCGATTCCCAAACAGGCTGAAAAGGACATTAGAAATGAAGCATCATACAGTCTGTCCGGATTTATGATGAGCATGAGAAGGCAGGCAAGCGCTGCCGATGTTCTAAGATCCACACTTCTCTTAAGGATCACTGCTCCCATTGAAATAAAGAACATGATAAGTGCCCTGACGGCTGATACAGGCATTCCGATCATCAGACAATAACCGAGCATCAGGACCGATGCCAGAAGGACTGCGGGCCATGACGGAACCCTGAGTTTTTTTAGAAGGTTAACAATAATTAATCCGATCCCTGCTATATGGAGCCCGGACAGGGCAAGTATATGCGCTATCCCCGCATCGGAATACATGTCCTTTAATTCCCGGTCCAAACTTCCTTTATCCGCAAGCACAAGAGCTTCAAGCACGCCATATTCCTTCTCATTCAGATAATGTTCATATACCCTTTCAGTCCTCTCCTTTATCCGGTAGAGTCCATCGGTTATCCTGTTATGATCCCTTGTGACCGAATGGATTCTTCCCTTATAGACTGCATAGTCATACCCTCTTAATGCTCTATATCCGGACAAGTCAAACTGCCCCCGGTTATAGGCCCTGTTAAAGTCATTAAACTCTCCTGCAGCCTCTATTCCGGCTCCTATATGAAGTTGTTGCGTGATTTGTTCATCGTCCGGGATATACATAAGCACATTCCCGTTAAGATCGGTTCCATCAGCCTTGAATATGTCTTTAATGTGCAAAATAAGATTATTGTCTTTTTGCTCAATCTGCTTTATTGTGCCTTTGAATTCAAGAGAACATCCGTCGAGCTCCTTATAGCCCGGCGGACTGTTCGTACCCGTTACCGCAGATACCCCAGCCAGGGCCAAAACAAACAGAAGGCAAAAGACACAAAGGGGTCTTTTTATATACAATTAATCCTCCACTATCTCAAGATTCCTCTCAAAGGGTTCATTCAGGTACGAGTGCTCCCCAAAGGATATCTCGGTTTCCGAATCTATCATAAACTGAACCTTATTTATATTCGGCAGTTCCGTCAGTGAATTTACAAAAGCATAGAGCACAACCTCGTCACTAAGCTTACCCTGCTTCACCAGAAACTCCTTGCCAAGGTTTACATAACAAATACCATCTTTCGTAGTAACACCAAGCAGACCCACACCGGGATCGGTCACCGGATATAGTCCGTTGGAAAGCGGTCCCGATATGATATGCTCAGTAACAAGCTTCTCCATGGAAATATTCGAATTATAGGCAACAGCTTCAGTAGTCTGCACAAGGCCTGTACCCTCTTCGTTGGCAAAATACAGAACAAGCTTTGTCCGTTCATATGAATTGATCTCATCACCGGCATTATCTATAAACATATCCGCTGTCATCATACCGACAGGGAGCCCGTTAATATCATTAAGGGGCGATCCGTCAACGGTTATTGATATCTCATCAACTCCATCAATCTGATCAAGCGTTCTTACTATTGCCGCCCTTCTCAGTATCTCCTCCCGGCCCTGATCCTTTATGTATCCGGTGCTAAAATCGATCATCAACACTCCTTCGTTTAATGTGACCGTATTAACGGACACATCACCCAGTATCACCGGACGAAGATCATAATCTGAGGGTTGCTTCTTAAGTTCATCCAGAACCTCTCTTACCATCTCCATGGTATCACCATCGGGAAGATCATAGCCCGTGCCCGATACTCCCATTCCGTCTTTGTTAAGATAATATATCTTGAAGGAAGAAACCGCGGAATTCCCTTTCGGATTACATGAGACCATTGCGGTAAAAATCAGGATGAGAAGCAGGCTGTATATGATTCTAATCGGTTTTATATTCTTTTTCATTCTTCTTAACGCCTTTTTTCTCCCGTCTTAAATACCTCTTCCTGCCCGGCTCCTCAGTCTCTTTATGGGTTGTCACGGCCACAGTAAGCGGAACCTTTATTGTAAATGTAGTACCAACGCCTTCCGAACTCTCCACCTTAATGGCCCCGTCATGCATCATGATCGTACCCCTGGTTATGGCCAGGCCCAGACCCGTTCCTCCTATCTCTCTTGAATGGGACTTGTCCACCCTGTAGAACCTCTCGAATATATGGGCCTGCGACTCTTCGGGTATTCCCATGCCGGAATCGGCCACAAGAAGCGTAAAAAACTGATGGTCGGCATCAAGGGTCACCCTTACCCAGCCATTCTCCCTGTTGTATTTGATTGCATTTTCTATAACATTCATTATGGCCAGTGACATCTTGATCTCATCGATCTGGGCAGTTACGGGGCGGATGCTCTCAAAGATCAGTTCAACTTTACTCTTATCCGCGATGGGTCTTATCCTTTTCAGTATATCTTCGATCATGGAATTTATATCCACCGAGCTTATGTTCATGAGGGAACCGGCTTTCTTATCCAGTTTCACAAGTGACAGCAGGTCGTTGATTATCTTATCCTCCCTGTCGACCTCCTTAGTAATATCCTCCATGAATTCCCTGTATATCTCTATCGGTACATTCTCCCCCTCTATAAGAGAATCCGCCAGGACTTTTATTGAGGTTATCGGAGTCTTGAGCTCATGAGACACATTTGATACAAACTCCTGCCTTGACGCTTCAAGAGTATTCATCTTATCCATCAGCTTATTGAAGGATGCCGCTATGGCTTCTGTCTCGTTATAGACAGGAACTGATATCTTCTCCTCGGTAAATCCCTCCTCAACCTGGATTATCGCCGTATTTATGGCCCTGAAGGGTTTAATGAGATTGACCGAAACAAAGAGGGCAAAGGATATGCTGACAAGGCCTGCGATAACTATGAACAGGTAGGCCTTATATCCCATTATCCCTATGGTTGCCACAATATTATCCGTGGAAACACTTGTAAGGATAACCCCTATAACATCACCGGATCCCCTGTCTATTATGGGAGTCGTTATCTCAATGTATTGATTCTTTTTATCGTGCTTGGAAATAGAAGTCTTGTCAAAGCATTTAAGGACCTCTTCCGAGATCATTATCTTACCCTGACTTATTGAATATGTATCCTTTATTATCTTCAGAGCACTGTCGATGACCATTATACGGCCGTCATAGAGTGATGAGAATTGTTCCAGCTCCGCGTTAACAACCTCCGAGGACTGGTCATTTAAATACCCGTAGGTCACCAGATGATCTGCAAGGATCGTACACTGATTCTGAACTTCCGAGATACGTACCGAAACAGCCCGCGATTCGTAAGAGCCCAGCAGTATACTCCTAAGGATCACGCCGGGAATAATACCGACTGCGCATATTGCCAGAAAAAAACGAAGTCCCAGACTCTTAAAAAACCTTCTGTTGTGGATGCGTTCCTTAACCATTGAAATAGTATCCCACACCCCACTTAGTCTGAACATATTTGGGATCGCCGGGATCAGTCTCTATCTTTTCGCGAAGCCTTCTTACATGTACATCAACCGTTCTCGACCCGCCCGGGTGATCGAGTCCCCAGACAAGCTCCAACAGCTTATCCCTGCTGTATACCTGACCCGGATTACTTGCCAACAGATCGAGTACCTCAAATTCCTTAATGGTGATATATACCTCCCTGCCCGCAATATAGAGACGTTTATTGGACCGTTCCAGCCGAATGTCGCTTATTTCAAGCACATTATCATTATCCTTCTTACCCGATCCGGTTGCTCCGGTCCTTCTTAAAACAGCATCGATACGGGCCTTGACCTCTTTAATATTAAAGGGCTTGGTGACATAATCATCCGCCCCGCAATTAAGCCCCGATATCTTGTCTTCATCATCATTCTTTGCAGTCAGCATTATTATGGGAACTCTGGAGAATTCCCTGACCATTTTGCATACTTCAAACCCATCCATCTTTGGAAGCATTACATCCAGCAGAACGATATCATAATCGTCGTTCCTTATCATATTAAGGGCTTCTTCACCATCATAGGCACAATATACCGATGTTTCATCATCCTGTATGCCGAACATCAGACCCTTGACGATAGCCTTCTCATCATCCACCACAAGAACCTTCATGATTATCCTCTTTCTATATGCAGATCCTGTCCTTTATCCTGTTGAACATCCCTTCCTTTATCCCGCTTATCTTCATGATATCCTCGATCGTACCGAACCTTCCGTTTTTTGTTCGGTATTCCATGATAAGCATAGCCTTGGCTTCCCCAATCCCGGGCAGGGTCATAAGCTCAGCCGCATCCGCAGTGTTTATGTTAACCTTATTATCGCCCTCCAATGACCCATCCATACCTTCTGAAATAAGATTCACAGCAGATCCCGCCGTTTCCTCCCGGGTCGGTATATATATCCTCTGCCCGTCGGCAAGAAGAGTGGCGAGGTTTACATAACACTCATCCGCATCTTCCCTGAATCCTCCTGCCGCATTAACGGCATCAATTATCCTCAAACCGGATTCAAGTGTATAGACTTCCGGATTCCTGACCGCCCCGCAGACATATACCGTCACGTCCTCAGGTACCTTTATTTCCATTGGATCATCCGGCACACCTGCTACACCCTCGGGCTGCCCGCTATCAATATCAGTCTGTGAATCCTCTAAGAAACGTTCCCCGTCAAGCAAAATGACCGCCTCATCGTCACTGCATCCGACAAAAGATATAAGGGCTGAAGACAGGATAAAAACTACAGTAAAAACCAATATATTTTTTTTCATAAGATCTCCGTTCCGGCAGACCTTCATGCAAGGATGATTTTAACACATATTATTGTTACAATAAAGTTAAATTTGCAAAATGATTTTACTCGGCATAATAATGTATTTTCCTGCCTGATACTATAAAGATATAATCCTCTATGCGGACATTATCCGTGGCATGCAGAAGAGCCGGCCTGTCAATCTTTTTACCGTTTACATATACACCGTTTGTGGAATTAAGATCCTGTATATAGAGCTTAAGGTCTTTCATGACAAACCTTGCATGTCTCTTTGATACCCGGTTGTTGGGCAGGATAACATCGCAATCCTTACGGCCTATGGATATATCCATGCCATCCACCATATCTATTGTCTTCTCTATCATCTCATGATGGGACGGGGCAAGGACAAACATGAATACCGCGTTGCGATGAGTGTTCTTAAATTCAGGATGGTCGATCTTTAATATATCACCGATCTCCACCGGCTTGGCATCGGACCGTCCTCCCCTCTGAACACCGTAGAGAACATTATTTATAAAGGTTCCGTTGGTACTGAGCATGTCAATGTACTCAAACCCGGACCCGTTTTTTACAAACCTTCCGTGTGTCCTTGATGCAATGGGGGAATCCACCTTTATATCGGTTCCTCCGGATGAGAACATTCTTCCCAGGGTTACGGTATCCCTGACCGTATAATTATCGAATCCATGGAAAGGCGTATATATTAAGAGCCTGAATTCGTCAATGATCCCGGCGCCGAAGGTCACCGTAGGTTCGAAATCAACAACCTCGTCATCAAAAAGCCTTGACGCGTCAGTTATCGAAGGCCTGTTTAATGGATCCTTTACTATAAGCTGTTCCACATAATCCTTTACCCGGTTCTCGTCCCTTCCGTAGATATACTTGATCAGCTTACCTAAGGAATAAATATCAGCCTTCCTTCCGTCGGTATCCTTTATATCGCCTCCGTTCCGTATCTCAGGAGCTGTAAATTTTTGAAGGTTTATCGAATTGAAATAATCATCCAACATACCTCTGATGGGATAATCAGCCTTAGCAGATGACTGGCGCACATTATCGAAGCCGACGATATACGGGATCATTCCCTGTCTCTTTTCGCATATGTATATACATTCTGGATTAAGTCTTTTATGTGACATGGATGGTTCCGTCTCATGCATTATCCTTATTAGCCTTATTAGTTCCCTTACAAGTTCCTCCCTTTTGCTCTTCTCATCCAGTTTTTCAATGAACTTCTGCGTCATTGCCTGAGGCCGTCCGACAAATTCAAAAACCATCCTCCTGTAGTCATGGGTTCCGACCTCGATCCCCATGTGGGACCCGTATCCCGGAAGACTACTAAGCCTCCTCCAAAGGGTATCAAGCTTATCAAGCTCCTGCATCCGTTCCCTGTATATCACCGGATCCAGAATATCAAGAAACTCGATATCCTTACGCTTGAGCATATAATAGGTCTTGCCATCCTCCGATACATATATCTTTACGTTACTGCCTCTTATCAGATTAAGCTTTTCATAAAGCTCATAGGGAATGGGATAATAATCTTCTATCGGGGTAAGCTCTATATCATATGGTTCCTGAACATAATTCAAAAGACAAAGAAGCTTATGAAACAGCATGACAAGATTCTCGCAGTCCTCCTTTGTACCGCATCCCTTGTCGGTAAGCGGTCGTGAACACCTTGCATACATATCATAAGCTATACTCTTGATATCATCGTTTTTTATATCACCCTCATCTATTGAATAAGGGTATACCGATGAATAGGCTTCAACAA
Organism: Lachnospiraceae bacterium UBA3641; assembly: GCA_002373875.1. GTDB lineage: Bacteria > Bacillota > Clostridia > Lachnospirales > Lachnospiraceae > UBA2868. Next base: position 2,154 of record DFKQ01000059.1, on the reverse strand, counting down.
ATTCACCGATCTGTTTCCTGGTGACCTCTTCATGATCCTTTTTTTCAAAATCGATCACATGCCGGATATAGAAATTCTTCTTACTGAGACGACGCCTCTCCTTCTTCCCGCCCTTAGGCGACTTCAACCTCTTTAAATCAAGAAAGATACTCTTTAAAGCCTCCTCGGGAGAAATATTATTGACCTCTGCCCTGCTCCATTTCTCCAGCTCGATCCCCAGCATCTCGATCGACCGCCGCAGGCCCTTAAGGCAGGCATCATAGTCTGTCATCATGCACCTTTCGGCATTAAGGCAACCCAGATAGAGCTGCTCATTGTGGGTTGCCTCCATGACGAAATCAAAATTACCTTTCGGAATACTTATTGTGGATGTCAGATTTATCTGATTAACTTCCATATAACTCCTTAATATCCGAATATCGAGAAGGGATCGATATAGTAGCTGCCGTCATCGTCACCGTATCCGCTTTCTTCCTCCTCATCCGTGTCATCTGTCTCTTCTTCATCCTTAAGGTCTGACTCGGATTTCTTACCCAGAGTAACCGAAACCGATACATCCTTGTACTCACTTCCGTCAGCTCTCTTAACCATTACCTTTACTGTTTCACCGGCCTTATAGTACTTGAGCTGTTCCTTTATCTCACTCATTGATGATACCGTTACACCATCGAATTTCTTGATTATATCACCCTTGGCTATGCCGGCCTTTTCAGCAGGACCATCCTTGGTAACCTCGGAAACATATATTCCTTCGGGAATGTTGTAAGCCTCGGATGCCTCCTGACTTACCGCTACTCCGGCAATACCCAGATAACTCGCATCTGCCTTGTCTACAAGTTCTCTGGTCTTACGGTTCATAAGATCCTCTATGATCGGTGTCGCTGTCGAAACAGGGATCGCATAACCCATACCTTCAACCTGCGACGATGCGAACTTGGCTGAATTGATCCCTATGACCTCTCCCTTCATGTTCAGAAGAGCTCCGCCGGAATTGCCGGGATTTATGGCCGCATCCGTCTGGATCAGCTTACTTGCAAGATTATCTATCTCAACTTCACGCTCGAGAGCCGAAATAATACCGGTTGTTACCGACTGACCGTATCCGAGTGCATTTCCTATCGCCACAACCTGCTGACCTATACGAAGTTCCTCAGAATCACCCATGGTGGCAATTGCTATCTCATCCATGGTGCTGTCCTTTATATCGGATAATTTAACAGCTATGACCGCAAGATCGTTTTCCTTGTCGGTACCCTTTATTATCGCTTCATACACCTCATCATCTATAAAGCTGACCGACAGCTGCTTGGCGCCTTCAACAACATGATTGTTTGTTACCAAGAGCAGCTCATCATCATTTTTACCGACGATGATACCCGAGCCTGCGCTCACGCTCTGATATTCACGGATTCCCCGTCCGAATATTGATCGTACTTCCTGAACGCTCTTATTTGTGATAGATACTATCGAAGGCATTGCATTTTTCGCCACCGTCGATACATCAAGCGTTCCCGATGAAGCAAGCTGTACAGGATCTGAGGATTTATTGACTTTCGCCTTCTCCTGTGTACTCTTTACTTCCTTCTCCTCACTCTCGGAGGATTTAAGGGTTGTCTCCCTGTTACTGAGGGTATCACTGCTGCTTCCTATATCTGAGCTGCTTATTCCGAGCTTGCCGCGTATAAGATCACCTGCCAGATTAACACCCTGAAAGGTTCCTCCCGCAACGAGTCCGAATACCAAGGCGTAGGCCACGCAGGTGAACCACTTTACCTTCTTTTCCTTTTTTTCTTTCTTCCTTGCTGACTTGCTATCAGCTGTACTGCTTCTTACAGGTTCTTCGATAATCACTTCATTCCCATTCGAAATATTTCTGTTCTCATGATCGTAATATTCATACATAGCTTACACCTCCCTGGATCTGTTTCGTTCTATGATCCTAGGATAAATCATCAATTTGAGAAAAAAGTGATAAAAAAGTGTTTATTCTGTGAACTCTCAATCTATACCGACCTTGATCGATTCCTGTGTCAGTACATGCTGTTCGAGTTCATCTATCTGTTCTCCTATCGTATCATTAAGCTCCCTTAAGGTTTCATCGGGATCAGCCCCGTTCCACACCTTGGTAAATGCTATCTCAAGCTGTACCCAGTA
>DFKQ01000082.1 GCA_002373875.1 Lachnospiraceae bacterium UBA3641 | reverse complement strand
CGGTCGGGTGAGAGCGAGTACCTGATAAATGGAAATGTCTGCCGGCTTAAGGACGTGTCCGAGCTCTTTTTCGATACCGGTATCGGTAAGGAGGGCTATTCAATAATCGGCCAGGGCCAGATAGAGAAGATCCTTTCCGGCAAACCCGAGGAGAGGCGTGAGCTTTTTGATGAGGCTGCCGGTATAGTCAAGTTCAAAAAGAGGAAGGCAACCGCCCTTAAGAAGCTTGCCGATGAGCAGGCTAACCTTGTGCGTGTAAACGATATACTGGCCGAGAAGGAGAAGAGGGTCGAGCCCCTGAAACGCCAGTCGGATACGGCTAAGGAGTATTTAAACCGCAAGGAAGAGCTTAAGACCTATGATGTCAACCTGTTCCTTCTCAATTCGGAGAGGTCTAAGATAGGCCTTGATGAACTGGCCGAGAAGCTAAGGATCGCAAACGGTGACCTTGAGGACAATAACGGGAAATACGAGAGCCTGAAGAATGAGTACAGTGCAGTCGAAGCAGAAATAGCAGGGCTTGATGAAGAAATAGAATCAAGACGTTCCAGCCTGTCACAGGGAGCCGTCATGAAGGAACGGCTGGAGAGTCAGATAAACGTTAATAAGGAGAAGATCAATTCCGCCAGATCAAATGTGGGTCATTACAATGATCAGAAGGAATCATTAAAGACAAGGCTCTTAGAGCAGCAGAAGGAAAAAGAGGGCTTTGATGCCGTAAAGAGTAAAACGGAAGAATCCCTTAAGGAACTGGTTGCCGTCAGGGATGAGGCCAAGGCAGAGCTTACGAAGGTGCAGGGCCGGATCGAGGAATTGAATAACGGCATTGAGAAGAACAAGAATGCCATTATAGATATGCTTAACGAACGGGCAGCCATCAAGGCAGACCTTACCCGTTACGATACCATGCTCGAACAGGCCAAGATCCACAGGGCCCAGGTACAGAGTCAGCTCCTTAGGATCAAGTCCGAAGAGAAGGAGCAGGAGGAGGAACTTAAGAAGCTCTACGATGAATTGAATGAGTTAAATGCTTCCATATTGAAGACCGATCAGGAGCGGGAGGTCTTGGAGGAGAAGCTTGCCGAGTTCAAGACAAGCCTTGAGGAGAACGACAGGCGCTTATCCGAGGCACAGATATCCTATCATAAGGAAAAATCACGCCTTGATGCCATGAAGAACATAGCCGAACGTTACGACGGCTACGGCGGCTCCATCAAGCGGGTCATGGAGAAGAAGAGAGGGAATAAGGGGATCATAGGTGTTGTTGCCGACATCATAACCGTTGACAAGGAATACGAAACGGCAATTGAGACGGCCCTCGGCGGCAATATACAGAACATAGTCACGGAGGATGAGAATGTTGCCAAGAAGATGATAAGCTTCCTTAAGGAGGTCAAGGGAGGGCGCGTGACCTTCCTTCCCCTTACGACCGTTAAGGACAGGGGTGAGTTCGACAGGCCCGAGGTCAGGGACGAGAAGGGCTTCATCGGTATGGCATCCGAGCTTGTCCATGCGGATAAGAAATATGATGACGTGGTAAGCCAGCTGTTAGGTGCCATAATCGTTGTGGATCATGTTGATAATGCTCTTAAGATGGCTAAGAAATATAAATATCTTTTGAGGATAGTGACTCTGGAGGGTGAGTACCTGACACCCGGAGGAGCCATGGCCGGAGGTGCCTTTAAGAATGCAAGCAATCTCCTGGGAAGGAAGAGAGAGATTGAGGAGCTTGAGGAAACCGTAAAGAAGGCACTTAAGAAGATCGAAGAGATAATGGACAATATTGAGTCCGTTAAGGAAAACAGGAGGGAAGTAAGGAAAAAGATCGAAGACCTTCAGGAATCACTGAAGGAGCAGTACATAAAACAGAATACGGCCCAGATGAGCGTAGACCGAGCCAACGAGATAAAGAACGAGACCATAAACGGTTACAGGAAGCTTGAAGAGGATAACAGGGATGTTGAGCAGCAGGTGGTGAAGATCAATGAGGATAAGGAACAGACGGACCAAAAACTCAGCGAATCCGAGAAAAGCGAGAAGGATATAGAGACTTATATAAACGAATGCGGTAAGGAGCTTGAAACCCTCAGGGATACCGAGAGTGCCCATGTGCTTAAGGTAACGGATATCGATCTTAAGGTAACCAGCCTTGAGAGGGATCTGGAGCACGCTAACAGTAATGTTGCCCGCTCCTACGGCGAGATCGTAAGGATCAATGAAGAGATCGAGGGCATAGATCAGAAGATCAGATACGAAGAGAATGAGATAGAGATCCAGCAGAACAATATAACTGAGATAGAGAAGACTCTGGTGGCATCATCCGACAGCAAGGATTCCGATGAAGAGTCAATGAAGCAGGCCATAGCAAGGAAGGAAGAGCTTACTCATAAACAGAAGACCTTCTTCGAGCAGACGGATGCCCTTACCAGGGCCATTACATCCCTTGAGAAGGAAGTCATGCGTCTTAACACCCAGAAGGAAAAGATTGAAGAGGAGCAGGAGAAGCTTGTCCAGTATATGTGGAATGAGTATGAGCTTACCCTTTCGGCAGCTTCCGAATTAAGGAATGAGGATTACAATGATCCGATAGTTTTAAGAAGGTCGATAGGAGAAGTCAGGGATAAGATAAGAAGGCTGGGTGATGTAAACGTAAATGCCATTGAGGAATACAAGAGCCTCATGGAGGAATACGGATTTTTAAAGGGTCAGCATGATGATCTGGTTGAAGCCGAGAAGACCCTTGAAGGGATAATAGCTGAGCTGGATGAAGCCATGAGGACCCAGTTCGCGGCCAAGTTCAAGGATATATGTATTGAATTCGACAAGGTGTTTAAGGAGTTGTTCGGAGGCGGTAAGGGCAGCCTTGAGCTTCAGGAAGAGGAAGATATTCTGGAAGCAGGCATCAAGATAATCGCACAGCCACCCGGCAAGAAGCTTCAGAACATGATGCAGCTCTCGGGAGGCGAGAAGTCACTTACCGCGATAGCCCTTCTGTTCGCGATACAGAACCTTAAGCCTTCACCCTTCTGTCTGCTGGACGAGATAGAGGCAGCGCTTGATGAATCAAACGTTGGAAGGTTTGCAGGATACCTTCACAAGCTGACCAAGCATACCCAGTTCATAGTCATAACCCACAGGAGGGGAACCATGGAGAAGGCTGACAGGCTTTACGGTATCACCATGCAGGAAAAGGGGGTATCTACCCTTGTTTCGGTAAATCTTATTGATAAGGATTTAGATGATTAACGGAGAATAATATGGGTTTCTTTGAAAAATTAAAAAACGGTCTTGTAAAGACCAGGGACAATATAGCCAAGAGCTTCGATAATGTATTTACGCCGTGTGAGATATATGACGACTTCTATGAGGAGCTGGAAGAGCTCCTTATCATGAGTGATATCGGTGTTGCTACCACAGAGAAGATAATCGAAGATCTTAAGTTAAAGGTTAAGGAGCAGCACATAAAGACAACGACGGACTGCCGGAGTGTACTTATGGATTCCATCAAGGACCAGATGAGGCCTGATGAGACGGCGTATGATTTCGAAAAGGGCAAGGCAGTCATCCTTGTTATAGGTGTCAACGGAGTGGGCAAGACTACAAGTATAGGCAAGCTTGCTTACAATTACAGGCAGGAAGGCAAGAAGGTAATGGTTGCGGCAGCAGATACCTTCAGGGCGGCCGCAGTGGAGCAGCTCACCGAGTGGGCAGGTAAGGCCGGAGCTGATATCATAAAGGGTGGCGAAGGCCAGGATCCCGCATCCGTTGTGTTCGATGCCCTTAAGGCTGCCAGGGCCAGGAATACCGACATCCTAATATGTGATACTGCGGGCAGGCTTCACAATAAGAAGAACCTTATGGAGGAGCTTAAGAAGATTCACAGGATCATAGATAAGGAATATCCGGAAGCTGCCCGTGAGACCCTTGTGGTCATAGATTCGACCACAGGCCAGAATGCCCTTATACAGGCACGGGAATTCCATGAGGCGGCGGAGGCCACCGGAATAATAATGACCAAGCTTGACGGAACGGCCAAGGGAGGGATAGCGGTAGCGGTACAGAGTGAGCTTAATATACCGGTTAAGTATATAGGTGTCGGAGAAGGTATCGACGACCTGCAGAGGTTTGACCCGGATGAGTTCGTGGATGCGATCTTTGCAAGCGATAAGGGTCATTCCACTGTTGGGGAAGATAGCGACGGAGGAGACGGGGCATTACATTAATGGGAGGATGGATCAATATGCTGACATTGGAAAAGTTCGAAGAAGCGAGTGAGATAGTTAAGAAGGTCACCCTTGAGACCAAGCTTATATATTCAAGCTATTTAAGCACTGCAACGGGTAATAAGGTATATCTTAAGCCTGAAAACATGCAGATGACCGGAGCCTACAAGCTTAGAGGGGCATATTACAAGATGTCCACTCTTAAGGAGGATGAGCGTAAGAGGGGTATAATAACGGCATCGGCCGGCAATCATGCCCAGGGTGTTGCCTATGCGGCAAAAGAGTACGGCTGCAAGGCTGTCATAGTCATGCCCACCACTACACCTCTTATCAAGGTTAACCGAACCAAGGGCTATGGGGCTGAGGTTGTTCTTTACGGTGATGTATATGATGAAGCCTGTGCCAGGGCTTTAGAGCTTGCCAAGGAAAAGGGCTATACCTTTATACACCCGTTCGACGACCCGGTAGTGGCAACGGGCCAGGGCTCAATAGCCATGGAGATATTCAAGGAGCTTCCCCTTGTGGATTATATCCTTGTTCCGATAGGAGGGGGTGGGCTGGCAGCAGGTGTAGCTACCCTGTCGAAGCTCATGAATCAGAAAATAAAGGTAATAGGTGTGGAACCGGAGGGTGCAGCCTGTATGAAGGCATCGCTTGAGGCCGGCAAGGTTGTGACTCTTGATGGAGTTAACACGATAGCCGACGGTACGGCGGTAAAGACCCCCGGGAGCAAGATATTCCCCTATATCAAGGAGAACCTTGATGACATTATCACTGTTCCGGATGAGGACCTTATAGTATCTTTTCTTGATATGGTTGAGAATCATAAGATGATAGTGGAGAACTCGGGCCTTTTGACTGTGGCGGCGCTCAAGCAGCTTGACTGCAAGGGTAAGAAGGTTGTTGCCATACTTAGCGGCGGAAACATGGATGTGATCACCATGTCATCAGTGGTCCAGCAGGGTCTTATCATGCGGGACAGGATATTTACCGTATCCGTGCTCCTTCCCGATAAGCCGGGTGAGCTGTCAAGAGTAGCGGCCGTGATCGCCGAGCAGAGCGGTAATGTTATAAAGCTTGAGCACAATCAGTTTGTTTCAACCAACAGGAATGCTGCCGTGGAACTCCGCATCACACTGGAGGCATTCGGAACAGATCATAAGAATGAGATTTTGGATGCCCTTAACAAGGGAGGCTATAGGCCGAAGATAGTAAGGACCAGCGTGTAGAATCAGCTGGTTATTCCGAGTATGTAATCGGCAGAAACATTATATAATGCACATTAGTAAATATATGTACTAAAATATTAAAAGCCAACAATTAGCAACAGTTTTATGTAGAAAACCAAGATAAACCTGACGCGGTGCAGATTAAGGCCGGCATTGTAAAAATCTGTGATTTATAGTATATTTATCTGTAGATTGCAGGTTTTTTTTATGAAAGGACAAATGTATGAAGAAACTCGCAAAAAGAGGAAACATGAATGAGAGGATAGATACTGTTCTCCGTAAGTTCCGATCAAGAATGACGTCATATCCGCCGGGAATGTGCCCGCTGGCACTGTACCGTTCGCTTCTGCAGATATCCATGAACCAGTCATGCGGTAAATGCGTACCCTGCCGTGACGGCCTGGCTGAGGTTGATTACTACCTTAAGTCTATCCTTAACGGCGATGCGACCATGGATACTCTTGACAAGATGGAGAAGAAGTGCCGCATGATCGCGGCTACGGCCGACTGCGCTGTCGGTACCGTCGGCGCTAACCTTATACTTGATTCACTTACGGAATTCAGTGATGAATATGAGAGTCACATCAAGCAGGGCAGGTGTGCCGAGAATGAGATCCAGACCATACCCTGTGTGACCCTGTGCCCGGCCCATGTGGATGTTCCGGGTTATATAGCCCTTATCAAGGAGGGTGATTACGCGGGAGCGGTCAAGACCATCAGGAATAAGAATCCCCTTCCCACAGCTTGCGCCATGGTGTGTGAACATCCCTGCGAGAAGAAATGCAGGCGGACGCTTGTTGATGCACCGCTGAATATAAGGGGCCTTAAGAAGTATGCCGTTGATCAGGCAGCTGCCGATACGGTGGATACTCCAAGGGCCAATGTTAAAACAGGTAAGAGGATAGCCGTTATCGGAGGAGGCCCTTCGGGGCTTACCGCCGCTTATTTTCTTGCCCTTATGGGCCATGAAGCGGTCATATATGAGGAGCACGACAAGTTAGGAGGTATGTTAAGATACGGCATACCCGAATACAGGCTTCCCAAGGCCAGGCTTGATGAGGATTTAAGGGCCATCCTTAAGGCGGGTGATATAAAGGTCAACCTTAACACCAAGGTGGGTAAGGATATAAGCTTCAAGGACCTTAAGGATGAGTATGATGCCGTATACATCGGTATCGGGGCCCAGCTGGGTAACAGGATGCCCATGGAGAATGCGGACGCTAAGAATGTGGTACCCGCGGCTGACTTCCTTCAGGAGGTTGCAAGGGGAAATGCTCCCGATCTTACAGGTAAGAGGGTAGTCCTTATCGGCGGTGGCAATGTTGCAATGGATGCAGCCCGTACCGCAGTACGTCTGAATGCGGAGACTATACACGTATTTACAAGAAAGAGGGATGACTATACCGCCCTTGACAGCGAGATAGAAGCCGCAATGCAGGAGGGCATAAGGTTCAGGACCCTGTTAAGCTTCCTTAATATTGAAGCGGATAAGGAAACAGATGAGGTCAGGTCCGTATGGCTCCAGCCCGAGATAATAGCGGAATACGACCGGTTCGGTATGATGACCACAGAGCATTCAAGCAATTATCCCTACAGGTTTGAATGCGACCTGCTTATCCTGGGTGTAGGACAGAGAAGTGATGTTGCTTCCTTTGAGGGTGACGGGGTTCCCACTGAACGTGGCAGGATCCTGGCCGATGAAACCTGTATGGTTAAGGAGATGGACGGGGTTTTCTCGGGGGGCGACTGCGTAACGGGTCCGTCCACAGCGATAAATGCCATAGCTGCCGGACAGGTGGCAGCTTACAATATAGATGAATATCTGGGATATCATCATAAGGTTGAGAATGATGTTTTAATACCGCCGGCTTACCCCAATCCCTGTGTTCCCACGGGAAGGGCCGAGATTGAGGAGAAGGATCCCTTTGAGAGAAGGTGTAATTTCGATCATGTGGAACTGTCAATGACGGAAGAAGAGGCCATGAGGGAGTCGGGCAGGTGCTTAAGGTGCGATCATTACGGCTGCGGAAGCCTGGAAGGAGGCAGGGGCGAATGATGAATATCAGGATAAACGGTATTGATTACGAGGCAAGAGAAGGAGCTACCATCCTTGAGGTCGCAAGAGAGAATAAGATCGATATACCAACCCTGTGCTTTTTGGAGGGCGTATCGGATATAGGTTCATGCCGCCTGTGTGTTGTTGAGGCCCTTGGCTACAAGAGCCTTCTGCCTGCCTGCAGGACAAGGATCAAGAACGGTATGGTGATCACTACGGAATCTGATACACTTACCGAATACAGAAGGGAGATGCTTAAGCTCCTTCTTACAAACCACAATCAGGATTGTATGTCCTGTCCGGCCAACGGGACCTGTGAGCTTCAAAGCTTATGTAACAGATACGGGGTTGAACACGCCGAACATATCGGTACCAGAAGGCATATTGAAGATAAGCTTCCCAGGCTTGATTCCAATCCCTATATAAGCTACGATCCCAGCAAGTGTATCCATTGCATGCGTTGCATTAGTGTGTGCAACAATATAGCCTGCAACGGTACGCTTAAGAACGGCCGGTCAGGTACCTTCCATATCGTGGATGCCCCCTTCGGACCGGATTATAAGGAGACCTCCTGCGAATCCTGCGGTAACTGTGCCAGCGTATGTCCTACGGGAGCACTCACATTAAAGAGGGAAAACAGGTACCGCGAATGGGAGGTTAAGAAGGTCCTTACAACCTGCCCTCATTGTGCCACCGGCTGCCAGTTCTACCTTATCGTAAAGGATGATAATATATTGAACGTTGAACCCGCACCCGGACCTTCAAACAACAATCGCCTGTGTGTTAAGGGGCGGTCGGGAAGCTTCGACTTTGTCAATTCGCCCGACCGCATAAAGACACCCCTGATAAAGGATAAGGCTACGGGTGAATTCAGGGAAGCAAGCTGGGAGGAAGCAATCTCTTATACGGCTAAGCGCCTTATGGAGATAAAGGATAAATATGGTCCGGAATCGCTTGCGGGCTTTGCCTGCTCAAGGTCATCCAATGAGGATGTCTACATGGTTCAGAAGATGGTACGTACCTGCTTTGGGTCCAATAATACGGACAATTGCGCAAGAGTGTGTCATTCGGCAACGGTAGCAGGGTTGGCAACAACGCTCGGATCGGGTGCCATGACCAATCCCATACATGACATAACCCATGATGTTGACTGCATACTCCTTGTGGGTTCCAATCCCGAGGAGGCCCATCCGGTTGTGGGAATGCAGATACGTGAGGCAGTAAAGAAGGGGACAAGACTTATTGTAGTCGATCCCAGAGAGATAGGTCTTGCGAAGAAGGCTGATATCCATATTAAATTAAGACCCGGTACCAATGTGGCCTTCGCTAACGGCATGATGAACGTGATGATAGAGGAGGACCTGGTAGATCACGATTATATTAACGAAAATACCGAAGGCTTCGAGGAACTTAAGAAGCTGGTCGCTGAATATACCCCCGAAAAGGTGGGTGAGATATGCCATATAGATCCCGACAGGTTAAGGGAAGCGGCCCGCATGTATGCCCGTGCGGATAAGGCTCCCATTATCTACTGTCTGGGAGTTACCGAACATTCAACGGGAACCGAGGGCGTTATGTGCATGTCGGATATGGCGGCCCTGTGCGGTAAGATAGGAAGGAGCGGATGCGGGGTCAATCCCCTGCGCGGTCAGAACAATGTCCAGGGAGCCTGCGATATGGGAGCACTTCCCACGGATTATCCCGGATATCAGAAGGTCAGCAATCCCGAAGTCCGTTCCAAATTTGAAAAGGCATGGGGCACCGAGCTTAATCCCAACCCGGGACTTAAGGCAACGGATGTATTCCCTGCCGCGATAGAAGGTAAGATCAAGGGACTGTATATCTTCGGCGAGGATCCGGTGGTATCTGATCCCGACACCCATCATATAATCAAGGCCCTTGAAAGCCTCGAATTCTTCGTAATACAGGAGCTTTTCATGACTCAGACGGCCGGATATGCCGATGTTATACTGCCCGGAGTAAGCTATGCCGAGAAGGAAGGTACCTTCACCAATACCGAACGCCGTGTACAGAGGATACGAAAGGCAGTCACGCTTAAGGGGGATATGAGGCTCGACACCGATATAATCACCGACCTTATGAATGCCATGGGTTATAAACAGCCATACCTTACAAGTGCTCAGATAATGGATGAGATCGCTTCGTTAACACCCAGCTTCGCCGGTATATCCCATGAGAGGCTTGACAGCGGAGAATCACTCCAGTGGCCCTGCAAGAGTAAGGATCATCCCGGCACTCCCATTATGCATGTGGGACATCCGGTCAGGGGGAAGGCATTACTGTATCAGGCCGCGTATAAGCCTTCGCAGGAGCTTCCGGATGATGACTATCCTTACATACTTATGACCGGCCGTATATTGTATCATTACAATGCGGCGGCCATGACTGCAAGATCTCAGGGACTTATGGATATAGCCGGGGAAGGCTTTATTGAGGTGAATAAAAGTGATGCTGACAGGCTTGGTATACAAAACGGCGAGAGGATCAAGGTATCAAGCAGGCGCGGCGAGATAACGGCGACGGCAAGGGTGGGCCGTAAGGTATCAGAGGGAGAGACATGGATGCCCTTCCATTTCCCGGATTCACCTGTAAATGTGCTTACCAATGCGGCCCTGGATGACTATGCCAGGATACCGGAATACAAGGTATGTGCCGTAAACCTTGAGAAGGTGGATTAGAATATTGTTATATCGGAGCAAATAATGCGTGACAGGTTTGGAAGAGAGATTGATTATCTTAGGATATCCATAACTGATAAATGCAATCTGAGATGTAAATACTGCATGCCCGGTGATATAGAATCCCTTCCGATGAGAGAGATACTTACATACGAGGAGATAGCCTGTATTGCCGGTGCCGCTGCGGAGTGCGGGATAAAAAAGATAAGGATAACAGGTGGGGAACCGCTTGTAAGAAAGGGATGCTGTAAGCTTATAGGGATGCTTAAAGCGATCCCGGGTATCAAGGAGGTAACACTGACCACCAATGGGATATTACTGGAGGAACTCCTTGATGAACTCTGTCTTGCAGGGATCGACGGGATAAACGTAAGCATTGATACGCTTGATCCGGGCAGATATAAGGATATTACGGGGTATGATGAGCTTGACAGGGTCTTAAGGGGCCTTGACAGGGCTTATGAGCTCGGGATCCGGGTCAAGATAAATGCGGTATCCGTTGACTGGCCGCTGTTTGAAAAGGGCGGACCTGACAAGGAGGAGGACAGGTTTAAGGATGCTTATGACCTTGTGGGATTAAGCAGGGACAGGAACATAGATGTACGGTTTATCGAGATGATGCCAATAGGGTCCGGTAAGGACTTTCAGGCTGTATCCCACGACCTTTTAATACCTGCCGTAACCGGCAGGTATTCGGGTATAATAAGGGATGAAAACAGGCACGGCAACGGCCCGGCAATATATTACAGGATACCCGGCCATAAGGGAAGCGTGGGATTTATCAGTGCCATACACGGTCCCTTCTGCGATCACTGTAACAGGATAAGGCTTACATCACAGGGCTATCTTAAGAGCTGCCTGTGTTTTGATACAGGAGTTGAGCTTAAAAGTATACTAAGAAGAGATATGACTGATAATGAGAGGGCTGAGGCGATAAGGTCCGGGATCCGGGATGCGATATTATGTAAACCCAAGGCCCATTCCTTCAACAGGGCTGAGAAAATATCGGAGAAACATGCCATGAGCGCCATCGGGGGATGATTTAAGATGAATGAAATAAACGGAAAGATACGTGCTATATGCATAAGTGAAAAGCGGGGTACCGTAAAACATGAGGTTGAAAAGGCTCTCTTAATTGAGGGATATGGTATAGAGGGTGATGCCCATGCCGGCAACTGGCACCGTCAGGTAAGCCTTCTCTTCGTGGACAGAGTGGACGAATTCAATAAAAAGGGCGCCGGGGTTAAGAACGGTGACTTTGGCGAGAATATTCTGTTAGAGGGTATTGACTGTGTGAAGCTGCCTGTCGGAAGCAGGCTGATCATAGGAAACGGCAATGATCCTGTCATTATACGGCTTACACAGAGAGGAAAGGAGTGTCACACCCATTGTCAGATATATAAGAGAATGGGAGAATGTATCATGCCGCATCAGGGAGTTTTTTCGGAGGTTATAAAGGGCGGAGAGATAAAGAAGGGGGATCCGGTTAAGGTTGAATATCCGGATATAAACAGACCCTTCAGGGCAGCGGTCATCGTGTTAAGCGACAGGGCTTCCACGGGTGAATATAAGGATCTGAGCGGGCCCGGGGCATGTGAGCTTCTTAAGGACAATGGCTATGAGGTTATAGAATCAGTCCTTATTCCGGATGATAAGGAGAGGCTTAAGGCAGAGCTTATAAGGCTGAGCGACGGCAGGGAAGCCGATCTTATCCTGACAAGCGGCGGCACGGGATTCTCGGTAAGGGATATCACTCCTGAGGCGACCCTTGAGGTGGCAGAGAGGAATGCGCCGGGCATAGCCGAGTATATGAGGATGAAGAGTGCTGAGATAACGGACCGTGCGATGCTGTCAAGAGGAGCTTCCGTTATAAGGGGACATTCGATAATAGTCAACCTTCCGGGAAGCCCGAAGGCGGTGGAAGAGTGTCTGTCATTTATTCTTGGTGCGCTTGAGCATGGGATAAGGATACTGAGGGGTTCCAAAGTGGAATAAGAGTGAATAGGAAAAAGGAAAAAGCCTAACAGAAAGAGAATACGATTCATATGATCACAGGAAAGAAAACAGACGACAGGATAATAAGGGCCACGGCAGCAAGCGGGCAGATAAGGGCCTATGCAGCATCAACAAGGGACATGGTGGAGGCAGCCAGGGCGGCACATAATACAAGCCCTGTTGTAACGGCAGCTTTGGGACGCATGCTTACGGCCGGTGCCATGATGGGTGCCATGATGAAGGGGGCGGATGACCTGCTCACCTTGCAGATAAGGGGATCGGGTCCCATGAAGGGAATAACGGTAACCGCGGGTTCGCCGGATGAGGAAACAGGGATGGTTGATGTCAAGGGCTACGCACTGGTGCCTGATGTTATTCTGCCTGCAAAGGTTTATCCGCTCGCGAACGGGCCTGAACGTAAGCTTGATGTGGGAGGTGCCATAGGTATAGGTGTGTTGAGCGTGATAAAGGATATGGGCATTAAGGAGCCTTATTCATCACAGGTGGCCTTACAGACAGGGGAGATAGCGGAGGACTTAACCTACTATTTCGCCACTTCCGAGCAGGTTCCATCGGCTGTGGGTCTGGGTGTTCTTATGGAGAAGAACAATACGGTAAGGCAGGCCGGCGGCTTCATCATACAGCTGATGCCCTTCGCGGATGATTCTTTCATAACAAGGCTTGAGGACAGGCTTAAGGAGATACCTTCCGTAACCGCCATGCTTGATGAAGGAAGAACATCGGCAGGTCTGCTTGAATATGTCCTTGAGGGCTTTGATCCTGAAATAAATGATACACTTCCGACACGGTTCCACTGCAACTGCGATAAGGCAAGGGTTGAGAAAGCCCTTATAAGCCTGGGGAAGAAGGAGCTTGACAGTATAATCCGGGATGGTAAGGATATAGAGCTTAAGTGCCACTTCTGCAACAGAGCCTACAACTTTACCCTGGATGAGATAAGGAAGCTGTTGTGATATGAGAATTACGAAAGAACCGTCACCATGGGATGTGCCAAAAGAACCGTTCCCGTGGTCCCCTTGCCTTGTGAAGGTAAGGAAGAGATATGATGATTTCAGTCTTGATGTATCCTTAGAAACAGAGAGTAAGAGAATAGGGATACTGGGGCCTTCGGGATGTGGGAAGAGCATGACCCTTAAATCCATTGCCGGGCTCATACGTCCGGATGAAGGAAGGATAATCCTTAATGGAAGGGTTTTATTCGACAGTAAAAGAGGCGTGGATATAAAGACCGGCAGGAGGAAGGTGGGATATCTCTTTCAGGATTATGCCCTGTTTCCGAATATGAGCGTAAAGGGAAATATTGAAGCGGGATTTCGCGGCGCAGGGAGGAAGGCTGATGCCGGATTGGAAGATATTCTTAAGAGGTTCGGTCTGTGGGATATAAGGGATCATAAACCCCATGAGCTGTCCGGGGGCCAGCAGCAGCGTACCGCCCTTGTCAGGATGCTGGTGACGGACCCTGACCTGCTAATGCTGGATGAACCCTTCTCGGCAATGGATACATATTTAAGGGAGGGCTTAAGGCTTGAACTTATACGTATTCTTGATATGTACGATAAAAGGGTCATATTGGTGAGTCATGACAGGGATGAGGTATATCAGATATGTGACTACCTGATCCTTATGGATGAAGGAAGGGTGATAGCGCAGGGGAATACCGATGATCTCTTTGAGCATCCTGAGACCGTTGCGGCAGCCAGGCTTACGGGCTGTAAGAACATAAGCAGGATAGAAAGGCTTACCGAACACAGGGTCAGGGCCCTTGACTGGAAGGGGCTTGAGCTCATTACGGATGGGAAGGTTACCGATGATATTACCCATATCGGAATAAGGGCCCATGATTTTACGCGGGGGGAAGGCGCAGTCAATGTTATTCCATGCGGACATGCTGTAATAAACAGAATGCCTTTTGAATGGTATATAACCCTTGAAAACGGTTTGTGGTGGAAGACTTCAAGGAAGCTTGATGATAATGACCCGGATGTTTTTATACCTGAAAATATAAGCATTTCACCGGATCATATTTTACTGTTGAAGGAGGACTGATCTTAGAGACCGTTCCAACTGGCTTATTGTATAAAAACAAGTGCATGATTCAAAATTATCAAGGTATGGGGTATAATAAACAGGTAACCATAAATTCTTCGAGCCTTATGACCTAAGGTACCTTTTTCATCAGAGGTATTATGGTTTTGAGGCCGGCCGTATTCGGCCCGGGGTTGCAAGCGAAAGCAAGCAGCCTTCCATGACCGGGTATAAATACCCGTAGAAAAGGAGACATATCATGAAGAGAGCAGCAGCATTATTGACA
>DFKQ01000100.1 GCA_002373875.1 Lachnospiraceae bacterium UBA3641 | reverse complement strand
ACGCTCATGGTCTCGGGCATGGTAAGGATTATCCTGTAGCCCTTGGCTGCAGCGATGGCCGCAAGGCCGATACCCGTGTTTCCGGATGTGGGCTCGATGATGACCGAACCCTTCTTAAGAAGGCCCTTCTCCTCGGCATCCTCTATCATCGCCTTGGCGATACGGTCCTTAACTGATCCCGCCGGATTGAAATACTCAAGCTTTACTAACACCCTTGCCTCAAGCGAAAGATCCTTCTCGATATTGGTCACCTCTACCAAAGGTGTGTTTCCTACAAGTCCCAGTGTTCCTTTATAAATATTTGCCATGATCATCCCTCCTGTAATATGCATTGCCCCTTCCTTTTATCTGTCATAAGGACTCTGCCGCTTCGCGGTACCCCTCATGATAAAAGCCGGCGGCCAATCTGTATTTGGTATACCATTTATTTCTTGATAAAAATGATAACTCAGCCGGGGCATAATGTCCAATATGTATTAATGATTGCGTATTATAGGTATAGCCTATAACATAAAAAGTGACGCATCGGTTCAGCGCCAATGCGTCACTTTTATATTTTTCAGGCACCGAGCCTGCTTTCAAAGTCATCCCGGGGCAAGGGCTTGTCGAAATAATAACCCTGCGCATAATAACATCCGTTTTCTTTTAACAGGATAACCTGATCTATCGTCTCGACTCCCTCGGCAATACTCTTAAGACCCAGAGAATTAACCATCTCAATTATGGAACGAAGCATTACCTTACGCTTCTCATCCTCGGCGCTTCCATCGCCCACGGGAATAAAGCTTCGGTCTATCTTAATGATCGACCAGGGTATTTCATGCAGGAGGCTCATCGAAGAGAAGCCCACTCCGAAATCATCCACGGATGTTGAGAAACCCTGCTCTCTAAGTCCGGTAACAAGTGTTTTTAATTCCTTGAAGCCCACCTCGGTAGTTGTTTCGGTAAGCTCTATCTCGATAAGTGAATGGGGAACCTCATAACGGTCTATGATCTCGGTAATGTGATTAAGCAGATCCGGATCCCCAAGGTGGCATCTTGAGAGGTTAACGGATACGGGCACCACGGAACGCCCTTCATCTATCCACCGTCTTAAGTCACTGCATACATGCTCGATCATATAGAAGTCAAGCTTCACGATATCGCCGTTATTCTCAAGCACCGGGATAAAGCGGTAGGGAAGCACCATCTTACCTTCATGGAACCATCGGCACAGGGCTTCCGCCCCGTTGATCCGATATCTCTTAAGCTCTGCCTTGGGCTGGTAATACACCATGAACTCTTCACTTTCAAGAGCATCCTGGAATATCCCGGCAATATATTTCTCATCCTTATCCGCCTGTTGCAGCTTCTCATCATATATGATGAAGGGTTGGGCCGGATTCTTAAGGGCGTTGTGCAGGGCTGATGCGATGGTCTCGTTAAGCTCCTCAGCCGAGCTGCAGCTCTCGGAAATGGGGTAGAATCCGACGGTGGCACTCATCACCCTTCCTTCGGTATCATCGCCAAGGGAAACTATCTTCCCGGATAAAAAAACCGCTATCTCATCGAACCTTTCCTTTTTGAAGATCACACTGAAATTGATACCGCCGGTCCTTGCCACCAGACCGTCATCCCCAAGGAGCTCCTGCAGGTTCTTAACATAAACCGCCATCAGCTTATTACCCTTGTCATTACCGACCTGGCGGTTCAGCTCTGCCATTCCCCGCAGGCCGAAGCCACAGGCTGCGTAACCAGTGATCATTCCGCTCTTAAACAGACCGTCAACATATTCCGTAAATAATGACTTTGTGGAAACACCCGTAACAAAATCAGTCTTGCTCCTGGCTTCATCCCTGCGCCTCTTAAGCTCGCGGATCGTCAGCATCTTCAGGATCTCGTATACCGTATTAAGTCCCGCAGCCAACTCGGGCGGGTAATCCTTGACTGCGATTCTCGTATATATCAGACAGCTTATCTTCTCACCGTCATAGGAAAATTCATACTCGGCAGGTACATCCTCTTCCTTCTTATCATCATACAGGGTCAGGACTTCCGGTTTATTTCCGGCATGACCTTCGAACCTTATATCTACCCCGGTAAATCCCAACACCCTGCCAAGCTTCTCTAAGATATTCAGGAAATCTTCATCCAGAAGCCAGGCCTGTTCCGTGATCCTTATCATGGATTCAAGAGTCTGCATATACTGAAGTACGTCAAACATCGCCATATGATCACCCTCCTGTCACCATAAGCTGCGGAATCGTTATGATAAATTCAGTTCCCTCGCCGGGCTCACTGATGATCTGCAGGCTCCCGGACATAGCATTTATATGATATCCGACAAGGGAAAAACCCGACTTGTCGAACTCCTCATCCCTTACCTCCGACAGACCCCTGCTGGATAAGTAGCCACGCATGAACTCAAGCCTCTTCTTCTCAATGCCGCCTCCCCCGTCGGCTACCCGGATTATTATATCGGTTGAATATGACTCTTTACGGGCATCCACCTCCACCCGGATCCAGGTGCCCTTATTGTACATGTTGCTGCTCTCAATAAGCTTGCCGATCATGCTTCCGATCCTTGAGGGATCCCCAACAAGCTTCTCAGGTACCTCATCGCTGATCGAATAACTGAGCTTGTCACCGCTTATCTCACCCTGATCTGTGAACTCCTTGATCTTCATCTCAACCACTGCACGGATGTTATAAACGGTCTCACTGAGCTTAAAATCACCGTTCTTGATGTCTATGTAATCAAACTTGTCCTCGACTATGGAGCCCAGCTCAAGCGTACGTGCCATAAGGCCGTAGACCTTCTTCTGAATCCTCTCATCGAGGTCCTCCTTACTCTTCCCTACCGAAAAGAAGGAATACATCTCACTCACACTCTGTTTAAGCTCCTTGGAAAACTGCATCATGAAATCAGACTGACTCTTAGCGTCCTCCTTCATCTCGTGATTCTGCAAAAGAGCCTGATAGGACTGAAATGCCACCCTGGACAGGACGCCGGCAAGGCGTTGGAGGAAATAAGCAGCCTTGTCGATCTCCTCCTTGCGAAGCTCATTGATCGCCTTAGCGGCCTTCACGTATTCATCCGGATCAACGTCATATTCCACGGCCTTCTCGCGGATCTTATCCTCATCAACAGGCTCTGTCCTCACCTGACCGCCTATTAAGCTTCCGATGAAGCCGCCGTTTAATAGTATGGGCGCCGCATAATCAGTCAGGCCCGCATGACATGTGTAAACGGCAGGCTTCCCGCTCTGCATGGTCATAAAGGCTCCCTGCCTGTCACAGCTTTCACACTTCTTGCGGCCTTCCTTCGATTCACGGGTCATTTCCATACAGAACCTGGTAAAACCGCTTCCCTTAGTGATGGGAACACCCTTGGCATCGGTAATAAGGGCAGCCATTCCCGTAAAATCCGAGAACGCATCCTGCACCTCCTGCAGTATTTCTGTAGGGATCATATCTGTTAACAGAATATTACTCAAGCTCATCCCTCCTTGCGGTGAAATCAACTGTCCAAATTACGGATTCCTGCTCATTATATTATAATATCAATTCCCCGTTTTTTCAACGTAAAACAATTGAAACAGGGGGATGGTTTCCGGGTTCAACCATCCCCCTGTTTCTGTTTCAATAGTCCATGTTATTTATTTAATATTTTCCCTCCATGTTGCCGGCTTGAATTCGCCTATTATCGGAAGAAGCCTCTGGTCAACATCTATCTTAAGCACCGAGTTGAAGTTGTTGGTTGCGATCATCTGACCGGCAAAACCAACTATGACAACTATCTCCTGATCATTCCAGAACTTCTTAAGCCTGTCAAAAAGCTCATCCGATACAGCCGTGGGATCCTTAACTATCTGACGGCCCAGCTCCGTAAGTACTTCCTCCTTCTCATCATACTGAAGGTTTGCCGGATCAAGCCCCAGTCCCTTAACATCGCTTATGAAAAACAATGAGCACAACTGGCATGAATTGGTGGTCGATATCGCATGTGCATACAGGATCGCATCCTTCTCGCCTATAACCTCAACCAGCCTGTTCCATGAAGTATACCATGCCATATAAGCATCGTATGTAGCAGCATCGTTAAGAAGACCTCTCTTCATGTTGGTAACGGCGTTCCTGCCCGCCAGCTCCTCATACCTTTCCTTCTCTGCTCCGCTTGTTTCATTCAGTTCCAATAATTTTACTCTTGCCATTTTTCCGTTCTCCTTTTTTATATTATATAAAAATTGTAATTCTTATATGATAAACTGTCTAATTCCTAAATCTTATCTGACGTTATAGGTTTTACCTATATGAAACAAGGGGACGGTTCCTCGTTTCATTTGTATTCAAAAGTATATGTCTAGCAAACTCAATGCAAAATGAAACGAGGAACCGTCCCCTGTTTCATCAGTCGTAGAGCCCCTTGCTTATATAGCGGTCGCCGCGGTCGGGAAATACCACAACTATATTGCCGGATTCGATCTCACCAGCCAGCTTAAGGGCTGCGCTCAGGGCTGCGCCCGAGGATGAGCCTGCGAATATACCTTCCTTCTTTGCCAGCTCCTTCACAGTATAAAAGGCCTCTTTATCGGACACTTTAATGACCTTGTCTATCATGTCAACATCCATGGTATCTGCGATAAAGTCATTCCCTATGCCTTCTATATCATAGTCCGCATGCTCACCTCCGCCTATTATTGAGCCTATCGGATCGGCCAGTACTCCCTGTATCTTATCATCCCGTTCCTTAAGATACTTAACGATCCCGGAGAAGGTTCCGCCGCTTCCGGCACCTGCGACAAGGTAGTCGATCTTACCGTTCATCTGTTTATAGATCTCAGGACCTGTCGTCTCATAATGGGCCCTCGGGTTGGCCGGATTGTTAAACTGCTTAAGCGATATGGCTCCCGGGATCGATGCTATGATCTCATCCGCCTTACGGTCAGCTCCGAGCATACCCTCTTCCCTGGGGGTGTTGACTATCTCCGCGCCCAGGGCCCTCATAAGCTTCTGCTTCTCCATGGAGAACTTAAGGGGTACCGTAAATATTATCCTGTAGCCCTTGTTAAGGGCGGCGAGGGCAATACCTATGCCTGTGTTGCCTGCAGTCGCATCCACTATTGTCCCACCGGGCTTAAGGATACCTCTTTCTTCCGCATCCCTGATCATATACTCCCCGACACGGTCCTTGACCGAACCCGCCGGATTATACAGCTCCAGCTTGGCATACAGGTTTACACCCTGCTTAACTCCCATGTGCGTCAGCTTAAGTATCGGTGTATTTCCGATCATTTCATGGATATCTGTATATACGTTCATGGTTTTCTCCTTTATTACCCTATTACCCTCTTCAGTCAGCTTCGCGTCGCCGACCGTTTCAGATCCGTGATGCTTCGATCGCCTGCTCAAGATCCACGATAAGGTCATCCGCATTCTCGATGCCCACAGACAGCCTTATCAGCTCATCGACGATGCCTACCTTTTCCCTTACATCCTTAGGGATTGCTGCATGTGTCATTGATGCCGGATGACAGACAAGGGACTCCACACCACCCAGACTCTCTGCCAAAGTGACCAGTTTAATGGACTCAAAGAATTTCTTATAGTCGTATTTCTTATCAAGTACGAAGGATATCATAGCACCGGCTCCGTCAGCCTGCTTCTTCTGTACTTCATATCCGGGGTCCGACTCAAGTCCGGGATAGTAGATCTTCTCCACATAGCCGCTCTTCTCAAGCCATGCCGCGATTTTTCCCGCATTCTCTACATGACGGTCCATCCTTACGCCAAGGGTCTTTAACCCCCTTATATTAAGGAAGCTGTCAAAAGGAGACAGGACGCCGCCTATTGCGTTCTGCAGATAGTAGAGCCTGTCGGCCAGCGCCTTATCCTTCACAACAACAAAGCCCGATATGGTATCCGAGTGTCCTCCGATATATTTAGTTCCGCTGTGGATGACTATGTCAGCTCCGAGAGTGAGTGGGCGCTGCAAATACGGTGTAAGGAAGGTATTGTCAACGATCACCAGCTTGCCTGCCTTCTTCGCGATATCAGCCACGGCTGCTATGTCTGTTACCGTGAGCAGGGGATTGGCAGGTGTCTCTATATATACTGCCTTAACCTCATCCGTTATGGCATCCTTAACCTGTTTAAGGTCTGAAGTATCAACTATCTGATAAGTGATCCCGAAGTTCTTAAACACGTTATCAAGTATGCGGAAAGTCCCGCCATATATATTGTCCGAAACCACCAGCTTATCACCTGACTTAAACAACGACAGGACAGTGTTTATTGCCGCAAGTCCGGATGCGAATGCCATTCCGTACTCCCCCTGTTCAAGGTCTGCCATAAGCTTCTCAAGGGCTGCCCTTGTGGGATTACCGGTCCTTGAATACTCCCACCCCCTGTCCTTGCCCAGTCCGTCCTGCTTATAAGTGGATGTCTGATATATGGGAACGTTTACTGCCCCCGTCGTCTCATCTCCGTCTATCCCTCCATGTATCAATAAGGATTCAATTGCCAGGTTCATGATCGTCCTCCTTCTCAGTGATTACTCAAATTTAATATGAAATGGATTTTATACCTATTTACCTACCATGTCAATAGGTTTATACTTGATTTTCAAATCACCTTGTAATATACTATCGTATGAGTCAGGGGACGTATCTACTGACTCACAAAGGAGGTAAGGTCATGATATCGACAAAGGGAAGATACGCTCTTCGGGTTTTGATAGATCTGGCCCGAAATGATAACGGCCGTTATATTCCTCTCAAGGAAGTAGCCGAAAGACAGGATATAAGCAAGAAGTATCTGGAGATAATAGTTAAGGATCTGGTGGCCGGAGGGATTCTTACAGGAGCAAGCGGTAAGGGCGGAGGCTATAAGCTGTGCCGTAAGCCGGAGGAATACTCCGTGGGTGAGATACTCGAACTCATGGAAGGATCGCTCTCATCCGTTGTATGTCTCTCCATCAAGGGCTTCGATTGCCCCAATAAGACAAAGTGCCCAACCCTTCCCATGTGGGAAGAGTTCGACACTTTAGTGCATGACTTTTTCTACAATAAGAAGCTGAGCGACCTCATACAGTGAAACAAGGGGACGGTTCCCCGGTTCATTTCGAAATGAATTTTTTAACAAGACCCGTGCGGTTGTCGGCACCGGTTTTTTCGTATATGGATGCGGCGAACCTGTACACCGAGCGCTCGGATATGCCAAGTTCTGCCGCTATCGCCTTGATAGGGGCGTCTGATTCTATCAAAAGAAGCGCAACATCGCGTTCCCTTGGTGTGAGCGGATAATTGTCAAGCCATTCATCCATTGACAATACCGCTCCCGTATCCGTATCACCATACGCATCCTCACCCGCTCCTGCTTCCGACAGGTTTGGGTCTGTATTTATAAAGGACATCAGCATATATAACACGATTAAGAGCAAAACATAGTACAGGGTAAAGAAAAACGGCGTTGAACCTGCATCATCCGTTCCCATGCGGATCATGATAACAGATATTACGGCAGTAAAAAGATCAGATAAAGGCCGGCCGACAGACGCCCACAACTCCGGTTTCCCGGTCCTTGGTGCTATTGAAATAAAGCCGTATGTATAGAAGAAGATGTAGATCGATATGTACAGGTAATATATGCTCAGAAAGAAGGTATATCCGCTTTTTGCCGACGGCATTACTGTCAGTACGGCGGACAGAAGAACAAAAGCGAAAAATACCTTGTTAAATATCCTGTGATCCTTCAGATCGGCTACATATCCCATTGTAAGATATCCGGCGATCATAAACAGCCTTGGATATGAATAGATGTTTATATTCCCCTCATAAGACAAAGATGCAAAGGCAATATCGGTGCGGCAGGCAAGAAGCGTGCATATCAGTACAATTGATATGATCAGTATAAGCTGACGATTTACCTTATGTTCAAATGCCTCACTTCCGACAGCATAAGGCAGCGCATCCTCAAGGACATAATCAGCCGGCGGCATTATTGACATATATATTATCAGAAGAAAAAGGCACAGGGAAAAGACCAGTTTAACGGCAGATGTCATATATCCTGTCAAAAGATACTGCATAAGGATGGATACAGAGCTCGCTGCGCCTATGACTTTCCCCTTGTGACCGCTGACGGCGAATGCCAGGGACATGCAGTAGTAAACCAGTCCGCCCAGGTGACCGATTGCAAGCGAAAGAGTAAGCACGGGTATCATCATATATAAATTGAAGGGAAGGATTACCAGCGGGATCGTCGAAGCCAGATAAACCGTGCCCGCTATGATAAGCGTGATCTTGCGGATCCTTTCACCTTCCAGGAAATGCCGGCTTACGTAGAAGCTTATAAAGCCCAGTATCCGCAATATTCCGGGGACATAACGCATAAACATTATGTCCCCGCCCACATAATATGTCTTCACATAGCTGTCAGTGACCGAGATCACAACAACAAAAGCCAGAAGAAATACGGTAAATAAGGTTGTATAAAATATGTCTTTTTTGCTTATTCTCATTTTACGATCTTAAACTTTACCGCCCTTACGCCACAGTATTTCCCGGTTCCCCTTATAAGGATCACTGCATTTTTTCCGGGATTTATATTATTGTAATACCCGATTATCGAATAATCACCTGTTTCCGTCTCCTCACTGTCCGGATTAATGGTAAGTTCTTTAAGATTCCTGCCGCTTCCGACCGTCAGTTTAAGTACAGGCTGCCCGGCTTCTCCGGGACGTATCTGACTCCCGGTATACCTGCACGGTTCCGTTTTTCCCTTTTCATTTGGGTTTATGATGACTTTGGCCTTGGATATAGCGGTATATGTCTTATCTGTTATCCTGTAGGTTCCGCTTATGCTTCCGGTATAATTGGAACTGTTTTCCGCTGCCGTAAGCGTTACCGTTACCGTTTCTCCCGCAGCCGGAATGTCACTTCCTCCTGATGTAGTATATACGGCCGTGTAATCCTTTCCTGCCTTAAGCTTCATATCCCTGTAGGTATCGTCAAAGAATCTGATCCCGGTCTTCTTATATCTGTTCGGAGCCTTATTGTATGCAACATCTGACAATGTCAGAGTAAGGCTTCCTATATCACGTTTGGTTATCTCGAACTTCCTGATGACGCCGGGGTTCTTTGCACTGCCTATCAGGTATTTCCCCTTGCCCTTTACAATTACCTGCGGGGCCGCATCTTTACCGGACTTCTTAACTGCGTTGATACCTGCAACGGCCTTGTTATTCTTATACGACACCGTAAAGTCCTTACCCTGAATAAGTGTCCTTTCTTCAGCCACGCCTTCGGAGTTTACAATGCTTGCCTTAACCGTAACGGAGGGCTTGATCGCAGCATTGGCATAGGGATATGACTCCGCGCCAAGTGTTATCGTGCAGTTACCGCCCTCTCCCACTGTAAGCAGGTATTTACCCTTTATCATAGGTGTGGGTGCAGGTGCGGGTGTCGGGATATCCGACTCATTTTTGTATACATATATTGTTGCTGTTTGGGTAAGATCATTGTTTTTTCCTGATTTTATCGTAAGTTCCGTAGTTCCCTGTTTCAGTCCCGTAACAAACCCGGTCTGATCCACCGACGCTATACCTGCATCCTTAACGCTCCATATAAGGCTCTGATCGGCATTATATGGATATACATGAGCCCATACCTTAATTGTTTCATGTTCAAACAAATCAAATGAAGGGAGACCTCCGTCAAACATGACTCCTTCAGGCTCTGCTCCGCCTGCAGTCAGATTAAATGCGGCGATATTGCCGCCTGATATTTGAGTGTATGTAATGGTCCCGTCCTTCATTTCGTACGGAAGCCTTGCGGCGTTTGCAAACTCAGGCAGTCCCGCAGGAAGTTTCAGGCTGGTAAGCCCCATACATCCTTCGCACAGGTTATCGTATTCGGCGCCGTCAAAATATGCGATGCTGAATGTCGTAAGCGCATTTGTATTTGAACCGAATGAAACTTTCGTCAGATCAAGTTCCCTCAGCACCGGGAAATTAAACAACCTGTCCGAAGCCTGCTCACTGTTAAGCCCTGACAGGTTAAGACCGTCAAGCTTCACTGAAACGGCATGTCCCAGTTCGAACATATGCCTTGCAAATACAAGACTTCCGGTATCAAACCCGCTTATATCAAGCGACTCTAACGAGGGCAGGTTAAACATGCGCTCCATGTACTTAACCTTAGAAGTGTCAAACCCGGTTCCGAAGGTAAGCCGCGTCAGGTTTGGAAGATCGAACATTCCCGACATATCCGTTACCTTTGATGTGTCAAAATTAGAAAGATCCAGTGTCGTAAAGGCCGGCCCGGCACTTTCGCTTGCTTTTCCGGCGAACGAAAACCTCTCTGAGTGTTCAAATCCCTCTTCACCGCCGATCGTCTCAATATTCCGCCGCGAATAGTATCTGCCGAACATCTGCGCCATATCCGTTACATTGGATGTGTTGAATTTATTAAGATTTGTAACTTCCTTAAGTACCGGACAGCTCATGAACATTCCGCTCATGTCCGTAACCTTTGAAGTATTTATATCACTCGGGAAGATCACCTTTTCAAGCTTATAGTTATTTGCGAACATATCAGTCATTTTAGTGACTTTGCCAAAATCAAAATTTCCAAGGTCAAGTACTTCAAAGTCACCAAGGGCGCACGTACCGCCTTTAGACTTGTCTGTTGTCCATGAACCGTCGGCTGCGAACATCGAAGACATGTTCTCTGCCGAAGATGTGTTGAATTTGGAGACATCCGGATCTGTGTTTGCACATATGAGCTCATAAAACATGTATGAGAAATCCTTAACACTAGCTGTATTTAAGGTAGATACATCAAGGTTTCCGGTTATATTCTGCCCATAAAACATACCTCGCATGCTTGTGACTTTGCCTGTGTTAAGGGCAGCTATGTTTAATGACTCCACTTTGGTGTGGGCATAGTCTCCCTGATTAACCTGATTTCCGTAAAACATTCCGGTCATGTCGGTAATGTTACCGCCGGCCGATCCTGCACTGCCTTCAACGGTAATGCTTTTTACACGGTATATCTGCTCAAGGGGATACGATGTGGTTGTCAAAAGATACGAACAGTCATCCGGGAAGAGTACCCCCGCACTGATCATTACGTCTGTTGCCATATCGGGGTATTTTCGATGGGAGAGGTTCCTTGTATCCACCATATGAAAGTCAGCTTCCGAGCCGGCCTCAGATAATTCTATCTCTTCCTTATTATTTGCCCCCAGCTTAACGCTGTATTCCTTTCCCGTGGTAGGATCCGTCCATTTTGCGGGGATCACCCATTCATTCAGATAATAATGCTCTCTTTGGACTTCGCCGTCCTTACGGAACCTGTACCCGTTCGTTGCATCAATAAGAGACTGCTTAAGCTGATATTCTATATTGTAATTCCCGTATCCGGTTCCCGGCATTCCGAACAGAGTCACGATCCCCGTGCTGTCGTTCCTTGCAAACCTGTAGGGTGCGATGGAAAAAGTTCCCATACGGTCTAAAGAGAATATCTCATCAAGATAGTAAGCATTGCCTGTCCCGTCACTCTCATTGTAATATGATGAACCGGGTTCTGTATATCTGCCTGACTTTTCCTCAGCATCATCCAGCGCCGCAAAAGCATGGTCAAAGAAATCCACCCCTTCTGCGGTCGTATCATAATAGCTCCACCATGTTCTGCCAAATAACGACTCATCTGTGGAAGCATCATAGAGGAAAGCTATTACCGCAACCGGATTATCGAGGCTTACAAGCTTCGATGTATCTATGCATACCTGACCCTGCACCGACCAACTCCCGGCACTGTAGCTTCCGATCCCGGAATAAGCAAGCTCCTGAACGGATACTCTTTCATACATTCCGTCAGCTCTTACCTGGTATTCCCAGGCGTACAGTTTCTTATTATTCAGATCCTCCGGGGTTACACTGATATCGCGCTCTGTCTCCTTGTCGGTCTTCTTATATGACCAGGTAAAACCTTCTGCGAACTCGGCCGGAAGGTTATTAACCGTATAGAGGAGCTTTTTACCTTTATCGACCGACTCGGTCGGTATTTCAGTGCCGGCCACATCCTTAACAGTCAGCTCCGAACCGGTTCCCGACTTTCCCTCAAGGGATACCACTTCTTCGCCTGTATAAAAGCGGCCACCCCGCTCTTCAATAAGTTTATCGTTATAAATGGCAGTAAACAGGCTCTTGTAATCCGGGTTTACCGAATCACGCATCCCGGCCCCTATATATGTGTAATCGCCGCCGGTCACGAAATAATCCGCACTCAGTTCAGGATCCCCATCTGCTACGAGGGCCTCCCCGACAGGTTCATCAGTAACAATGACTTCTTCCGGAGCAATAAGCTCATCTGAAGGCACATTTGTATCCGGGAGTGAATCGCTGATGTCTGCCCTGACCTTAAGCGGTACCGCTGTCATAACCATCGCCGCTGCCAGGACGATACTCATTATTCCAGAAATCCTTTTCATATCTTTCCCTCGCTTTCTCATATTTGACCCAAATGTCACATATGGGCATAAATATTATACTAATGAGGGCTTATCATGTATACGTCATGTTTCTGCCAAATGCAGTGATACGTGCGATACAGGGGATCGTCTCCCTGTTTCACTTAGAAATGTTCAAGATCACGTACTCGGCTTTTGTCCCTGTTTTAAAGAGGATCTCCCAGTCGGATATGCCTGATGTTATGACAAAGTCAGTATTGCCCCGTCTCTCATACCCGTAGGTATTGTCGTTTATGTCAAACCACTCACCCACATAGGTGACCGGAAATACCTGTCCCCCGTGAGTATGTCCGGACACAACCAGGTCCGCTCCGGCCGCGGCTTCGTTATCGTAATCCGTCGGCTGATGGTCCATGACTATCATATATTTGTCGGGGTCAAGACCGTTTACAAGATCACCGATATCCATGCGGCCCGCCCTGTCGGCATCCTCCCTTCCGATAAGGTAGAAGCGGTCATCTATGAGCTCGGCCTCATCCACAAGGACGTGCACGTGATTCTTCTCAAGTTCGCTTACAAGGTCATCACCGTCAAAGTCTTCCTCTTCTCCCCTGTAATAACCCCTGTCATGGTTGCCGAAAACATACCATATACCGTATCTTGGAGTAAGCTTACCCATGGCCTCACAGGCCTTTATCATCTCGGATTTCTTCGTCCCGTCATCAACAAAATCACCCACCAGAAGCACTATATCAGGCGACTGCTTCATCATATCATTAAGGCGGTCGGCAAACCCGTCCGCATCGAAGGTGGTTCCAAGGTGGGAATCCGCGAACATGGCGACCTTGAGCTTCCCGATATCCTTATCCGTGTTAAGATCATACGTCGTGATCACGACATGGTGGCAGATGATATAGCCGGCGATAAGGTATACCGCGCAGGCAAGAAAAGCAAGGTTCCCCTGCCAGTAGGTCTTAAAGGGTTCCTTATGAAATATCTTAACGATCCTGAAGATAAGGCCGAACAGAAGCCTGAAAAAAATGGCAAACAGAAGGACCACAATGGCGTTGGTCATGGACATGACTTTCAAAAAGATACAGAAAACAAGAGCTATAAGAACAAAGGAAATAAGGGTGGCGATCCTCTTATCATCCCTTGCAAGCTTCATAATAAAGGCATACTGCCTGACGGCCCATGTCAGGTAGACAAGACCCGCCAGGGAAGCGATTATTGTTATAAAGAAGATAATTATCCAGAAATTCATATTTTTCAAATCCCTGTGTGCCAATCCCAAAGGACTGTCTTCGCGTCGAAGAACCGTCCCCACGGCACACCCGTGTTCATTATTTTCAGAAGAAATCCTTAAGACCGGCAATAAGAATAAGCAGAAGTACAAGAGGAACGAAATACTTCATGTAATTCTTAAGCCATTCCGGCATCTTAACACCCTCGCCCTGATTGGCCTCCCCGATGAATTTATCCCAGCCCCATCCGTACCTTACGGTACAGAATAACACATAGATGATGGCGCCTGTGGGGAGAAGGAGATTGGATACGATGAAATCCTCAAGATCAAGGACGCCGGTACCTTCTCCAAAGGGCATAAAGCCGGACCATACATTAAAGCCAAGGGCGCAGGGAAGTGCCAGGATGAACATTCCTATGCCGCAGACAAAGCATGTCTTCTTCCGGCCAAGGCCGGTTAATTCCATGAAGTTGGCTATAATGTTCTCATAAACGGCGAAGGCAGTCGAAAATGCCGCAAAGGCCATGAAAAGGAAAAAGAGCGTTCCCCACACCCTGCCGAGAGTCATGTTGGCGAAGACATTGGGCATGGTGATAAAGAGCAGGGAAGGCCCCGCATTAACATCGATCCCGTAGGAGAAACAGGCAGGGAACATTATAAGACCCGCCGTAACCGCCACAAGAGTATCGAGGATCGTTACGTTAATTGACTCTCCCAAAAGGGACCTGTCCTTATCTATATAGCTTCCGAACACTGCCATGGCACCTTCTCCTATGCTAAGGGTGAAGAAGGCCTGGTTCAGAGCCCCCATGACAACACTCGAAAAGCCTATCTCCTTAGTCCGGTTAAGGTCCGGAAGCAGGAAGAACTTAAGGCCCTCACGGCTCCCCGGCAAGGTAAATGAATTAATGGCAAGAACAAGCATCAGCAGAAGAAGTGCCGCCATCATGTATTTGGTGATCCTCTCAAGTCCGTTCTGCAGACCCATCGCGCACACCGAAAAGCTTATTATCACAACAATGGCAAGATAGATTATGTTGGTGGAAGGCGAGGCAAGCATTGCCCCGAATTCCTCACCTATCATATCGGGAGTGGCCCCGTCAAAATGACCCAGCAGAAACTTCACGAAATATCTTACGATCCAGCCGGCCACCACTGCATAATACATCATAAGCAGGATACATCCTATCATTCCCACGTATCCGTGGATATGCCATTTGCTGCCCTCAGGCTCAAGGGCGTCATACATGCGGACCGGCGCCTTCTGAGCTGCCCTTCCTATGGCGAACTCCATGGTCATGACCGGGATACCGAACAATATAAGCATGAGGAAATAAAGGATAAGAAACACTCCTCCCCCGTACTGCCCCGTCATATACGGGAACTTCCATACATTTCCAAGTCCTATGGCACAGCCTGCGCTTAAGAGTATAAAGCCCATACGGCTGCCAAGTTTTTCCCTTTTTTCCATCTGCCTCTCCCTTTCCCCTACTGCATCTTTAGTCTGATGAACTACCCACCACCGACTACGTCGGAAGGGGTTTCTGTTATGCCGCCAGGCGGCATGAACCTGCAGGAATCGTGTATCCTGCAGAACAGGGCATGTCCACAATGCCCCTATCCCATCGGGTCACCTTTGGGAATACTTTCCTTAAGATGTTGGCTGCCCCGTTGATGTCAGCATTGGTCACAGTCCCGTCATAGTGCCTGTACAGTCCCCTCTTGATCCTTTTACCTGAAAAATTGTATCCTGTCTCTTCGTCTTTATTATATACAGGTATTGGGTCAAGTGCCAGAAAGTCAGCCTTGGATGTATAGCTTTCTTCTGTGATCGCAAACCTGA
>DFKQ01000014.1 GCA_002373875.1 Lachnospiraceae bacterium UBA3641 | reverse complement strand
ACACGGACCTGAACCGTGCGCGTCTGCCAATTCCGCCATTCCTGCATATGTCTTACTTTGTAATCCATATGCTTCGTGAAGCCATCCTGAATCTGCTTCGCAGATAGGCTTCACTCACACCTGAATCACTTTCTCACGTCCTCACAATCAAGTTGTTCGGACTGATTTTAAAATTAATACATTTGTCTTACTTCGTAATCCATACATAAACAAATAAACGAGCACCCTCATGGCGCTCGTTTATTTTACCTAATATACAACCTCTTGTCAAGAAGCAGTATCAAAAATACTTCCCGACGCATCAGGAACACTGTAATTACCTTCAGATCCATATCCACTAAGCGACTTGGCAGCTTCTGATATAGTGGAAGCAAGCTCCGAGTAGTCGGTGGTCTTCTCCGAAGTATCGGTTTCCTGTTTAGCATACCAGGTCTTGGCCAGCTTACCGTAACTCCCGTTCTTAAGGCTTGCATAGTCCGCGTAAAAGTTAGCGCTCAGATTGGAGGCCGAGGACTTGCCCGAAACATCAAACATATTAAATGACTTTGATGAATTGCTATTCAACGAATTAAATAATACATCGTAATTCCGGGTCGATCCGTAACTGTTAAGAAAGGCCTTGCCCATTGCCGACAGCGTTGACATACACATCACTCCTTTGAAATCAAAAGATCAACAGTTCCTTCTGTCACATCCACCTTTTTATCTGATTTTATACTAGCACAACAGGCAGAACTTTTCAATATATTAAAGTAATTTTATACTTGACATTAGCTTCCTCTTCTATTATTATATCAATGTTGCATTAATTCAATAATGCTTACGGGGTGTGGCTCAGTTTGGTTAGAGCGCCATCTTAGGGAGGTGGAGGCCGCTGGTTCGAATCCAGTCACTCCGATAAGGGTTTCCGAGTAACATCGGGAACCCTTTTTTTAATCGTTACCGAATATTGTCGTCATTTTCTCATTTGACATCAAGTATACGCCTTGTCATCCAAAGGGATGGAATGACGAAGGATCTTTAAATATATGATCTCGGAGGATACGATAATGAATAATAATAAGCCCCGGCTTGCAGGTCTTGATCTGGTTCGCTTCGTTGCAGCCCTCTTTGTGGTCTCAGTCCACTATTTCTTCAACTGCGGCTACTACAGTACTCCCCTTACGGATAAGGTAACCTTTATGATGACAGCAGCACGATGGCTCTTCTTATGCTGCGTTCCCATCTATATGATGCTCACAGGATATTTCAAGTGCAACAAGGATCTAAATCGAGCCCACTACATGTCGTTTATCCCCGTTTTTACTGCCTATGTTATAATATCCGTTATCAAGATATTTGTTGGTAATTACTATTACGGTAAAGTCTACGGAATAAAGGAGGCCCTTCAATCCCTCGGCAATTATACCATCGCCTGGTATGTTGGCTTCTATTTCTCCCTCATGGCAATTGCCCCCTTCCTGAACAGGTTATGGCATGCCCTTAAATCAAAGAAGGAACAGCATGTTCTCCTTATATCGCTTGTATGCATCACCACCCTCTACCCGGTGGTATCACTCCTTGCAGCCTCAAACAGGGTCCCTGTTGCGCTGATAGGATCCGTGATCGAGATCCTCGCGCCCAATTACTGGCAGATGATGTATCCTCTGCTTTATTACTTCCTCGGCTGCTATATCCGTGAACATTCGCCTAAGGTCAACAAGCCTGCACTGATCGCAGTGATCCTTGCCATGGTATTTATTAATGCAGGTATTTCGTATACCTATGCAGCCGGAAGCAACTTCAACTGGAATATACTGGGAATGGTTGACTGTGGCTATAACTGCATTACCGTTGTCATATGCTCAACAGCCCTCTTTCTTTTGTTCTATGATATAAATATAAAGGGAAACGGCTGTAAATTCATATTACAAAAAATATCATCCGTTTCCCTTGAGATTTACTTGTTCTCAGCCATCTTCGATATCATCATCTTCGACTATGCCAAAAGGCATTACTTTGAGATGAGTGATTTTGCCTGGCTCTTCTTTATCCTTGTTCCCATTAACTTCACAGGTTCCGTGATCTGCTCCAATATATACAGGATTATTTATAACCTTATAGCCGGTTTGTTTAAGAAACGATCCGGTGTTGCTTCGTGAGCCTACATGGCAGGAAGTGCCGGAAGCCCAGGTAATGCCGGCAGGTTCTTAAGCAACTCTGTTGCATCGGTACAGATACCGGCAACATCGATCACATACACCGTCTTACCCACCGTAACCGTTGTATTCGTGAGCATTCCTCCGGTTGCAGGATCGAAATAGAACTTGTTCCCGGCTATCTCCACAAGGCCCGTCTGCATTGCTCCGTCCTCACCCATATAGTAGATACCGGTGCCGTCTGTAACAAGGCCCGTCTGCATAACCCCCAGTAGCGGTTCGAAATAGTACTTCTTGTCCCCCAGAGTCAGCCATCCCCGATGAGGTATATAATTCTCAACATACCATGTCTTACCGTTCTGGGTCTTGAATCCGTTTGCGGGAATAATGCCGGAATAATCCTTGTACTGGTAATCTATGTCTACGTTACCCTTTATTCCTCCTATCCTCCCCTTGCTTGATGCCTGCCAGAAACAGGCACCGGGATGATCGCATGCGGACGAATACTGGGCTACCCATTTATCCTGGGATACTCCCTGCAGCTTACCGTTAAAGAAATTCCTGTAGGAATAAACGATAGGCACATAACCTGCATTGGAAATAGTATTGCAGAAGGCATTGACCAGGGCAAGATTCTGCTCACCCGTAAGAGTCTTGTGATTGGAATCCTCAATATCATATGCTATCGGCAGCGATACCGGATAATCCTTGGCAACCGATATCGCAAAAAGTGCCTCATTGGCTGCCTGCGCCGGAGTAGTTGCATATGAGTATACATAGATACCCACCGGGATACCTACCGAGGTTGCTCCCTTCATATTGGCATGGAAATAAGCGTCCGTTCCGCTCTTGAAGCTTCCGGCCCTTATATATGCGAACTCGACTCCGCTTGCCTTCACGGCGTTCCAGTCAATGGCCCCCTGATGATAGGATACATCGATCCCCTTTCTGGCCGCTTCGGCCCTGACCGGCATAAGCATGAACAGACTAATGGCCCAAATGGCCATGATCATAGATTTGAATAAAGCTTTCATACTTCCCTCCTGTTGATTTACCCTTATTAAATATTATCTTAACACTCATCAGTCACATCGTCAATCCACGCATCTGAGTCCGAAGGATATCCACATCCAGTTGGTCTCATCACCGTTTTTGTCCCTTATCCTTATCACGTCCTCACTCACTGTTTCAAAATCACACGCCTTCACGCCTATATCCGATGCCATCCATACAGGTCTTACAAGCTCCTCCCCCGGCCTGTATCTGTAAATATAGATGTGCTGCCTGTAAACAGGCGGATCGAACCTGACCCAGAAGGGCCTGCGGCTTCCAAATTCACCCGGATTGTAATTTAGCAGTATAAGCTCCTTCTCCGAGTCCCTGTCAATATCGGAATATATCATATTTGATACACGGCAGAAAATGGGGGTCTCGAATATGACTCTGCCCTTATCAAAAACTCTTACCCTGCGGCCCTTTAGCTCGATAAGTTCGGGCTCTCCTTCACCGGTGCCTTCTATACTGAATGTATGCCATACGGTATACCCGGGCAGGAACAGACCCAAATAGTAAAGAACGGCAAAAATAGCGGCAGCCGTTGCTACCGCTATCATCATTAACCTTATACGTTTTCCGCCCTTAATCCCAAACATTCTTAACCCTGTAGCTCTGTGTCCATGCAGGCTGTTTAATGGAATCATCCGGCTCAAAATCATATCCTGACTTGGGCCATATGCCCAGCTTTATCCTCCACTGCTCGTCTGTAAGCCTGTCATTAAGCGGCCATTCAAACTGATAGAAGGAATAAACCGGACCTGAACACAACTGGAGCATACCGTCAACAGGACATACAACAAATATTTCGGATACTTGCCCTGTTCCAAGCTCCAGGACCGTGCCGTTGGGATCTGTTGCGACATCGGCTACAATGGCACCCG
Source organism: Lachnospiraceae bacterium UBA3641 (assembly GCA_002373875.1). GTDB lineage: Bacteria > Bacillota > Clostridia > Lachnospirales > Lachnospiraceae > UBA2868. Next base: position 12,696 of record DFKQ01000014.1, on the reverse strand, counting down.
GATGCTCATCACTTCTTGCATATTCCTCATCATCATCCTTAACGGCATCTGCCCATATGTGCTCAAGATCGCCGCCAAAGTCCTTGATGAATTCATACTCATTATAATCAAGTGTTTCGTTCTTTAATTCCTTCTCGGAAATGACAACCAGCTTCCTTGCGATCTCAGCCAGCTTTTCAAGGTTCTGCCTGTCATCCTTCTTAAGAAGATCATAGCTCTTAAGACCATCTATCGTAGCTTCCGCAAGAACTGCAAACCGTGAGTAGACAACCGGCTCCGGTTCGACGTAGCCTCGGTCATCAACCTCTTCCTCCCAGCCGCCGCCCATCTCGGCCATGGCCTGCTTACTGTACAGTATCGTATCGTGCTTAAGTTCAGTGTAGGAACCAAGGAAGCCTTCCAGCGATCTTTTGTTCCACTCTTCATTCTGCATGAATACGGGATAACCGTCGCCCTTCTTCTCAAGAACCGGACGAAGGGTATTAAGCCACTGGGCATACAGGCTTGCCGTCCACAGGTCACTACCCTCACTGTCTTCTATTCCCTTCCTCAGCTTATTAAGGTTATCATCATACCCGGAATAATCCGTATCTCCCTGCTCCTTAAGTATCTCATAAGCCGTTTCTGAGCCCAGTACCGCAGGCACATCAAGAGCATCCGGAAGCATTCGTTTTTCACCTGAACCGTTCTCCTCCACAGCCCTGTATATAAGGTTCTGGAATATGGTGGCGTCTACGGAGAAACGCTGTCCCATAAAACGGAAGGAAGGTATCACATTGGTCTCGTCCGTCTGCTCGACCGGTATGGAATTGATCTTGGGTGGATCCATCTGCCCTGTAAGCTCGTAAAAAATATCAAACGCCTGATCGTTACCCACCAGTTCATCAAGATAGCTTATGTTACCGTAGGCTGCCTCGATAATGGGCCTTAATTCATAATAAGTGCAGTCATCGCTCGCTCCAGAAAAGAAAGTTGTCATAGTGTATATTCCTTCCCACTCATCAAGGGCGGCATCATCCATGGCAAGAGTCATAAGAAGGGCCGATCTCATGTGATCCTTATCCTTCTGTTCAAAAGCCCTTCTTCCATACCACATCATGGTCTTAAAGTACTTCTCAAGTATGGGATCTCCCGCATAATAACCCCTGGGCTTATACTGGGAATAGTCCTCATTATCATTGAAAAGCGGTGATGTATCCACATTACCGGACTTGATCAACGTAAGCTCACTGTCAACAGTATCCTTTACTTCGGGTATGACCTTGGGGGATTCATCCAGAAGCTCCATTGCAACCGTGAAGTAAGCCGCATTCCTTATTGCGGCGCTCTCCCATTCCGTACCGGCAAGTTCCTCGTACTGCCGTTTTGATCTATCGTACATTTCCTCGGTCAGCGCTACCAGCTGTTCATACAGCCTGTCCTTCTCAAGCTCCTTAAGCAAGTGGGCGAAATACACATGATAGGTATGCATCATGGAATCAACGGTAACGAAATTGGGAGATTGGGCATACCTGTTTGATTCATACACATCATAGAATTCATAGCCAGCGCCATCCCTGACTGCAAACCCGTTCACCGCAAGCTTCTTCCTGAGTTCTTCACTGATATACTCAATATCCCTCTGGTTGGAGATATTTGAAAGATCCTTATCGATGCTGTACTTCGGAACCGAAGGAACAAGCCCGGGATCGTAATACTGTTCCGCATCCTTGTCTATGACGAATGCATGTGCAAGTGCCCTGACTTCACCGATATCACTTATATCGACGGATCCCTTCGCATCCGCTTCTTCATCTTTCTCATCTTCCTCACCGCCTGCTTCTTCAGCCTGCCCGGATTCTTCTACAGCTTCTGCGGCCTTATTCCCATTGCTTTCCCGGACTTCTTCCTTGACTCTCTTGTTCGAAAGAAGAATGAGTGCCGTGCATATGGTTACCGCACCAACAACCGCCACCGCCGAAAGGGCGATGACCAACGGAAGCACCCATCTGTTGTCCTTTTTGTTCTGATCCATCTTCTCCTCCTTATCGTAAAATATTACTTGCGCTTAAATGAATCTCTTATTACACTGTTTATTATGAAGATTTATTATTCAAACATCCGGGATTACCGGATAAACGAACTTCTTCCCATGGTGAACCCGGACAGAAGACAGCAAAGCCTTAAATACCGGTTCGATGATGATAAGAAGCGGTCCCTGCTGGCCCATGTACTCCTCTCTCATGCAATAAGGGAGGGTGGTTTCGATCTCGCCCTTCCGGCTGCTCCTGTTACTGATGAATACGGCAAGCCCCACCTGTATGTCAAAGAGGGCGAGCTGCATTTTTCCCTGTCCCATTCCGGCGACTACGCGGTGTGTGCCATCGCTGATTCTCCGGTAGGTGTGGATATTGAACAGATAAAGGAGAACGATCTTCGTATCGCCGAGCGTTTCTTCAACCCGGGGGAACTTCAATACGTTAATGATGTCGAAAGCTTCTATCGGATCTGGACCCTTAAGGAAGGCTACCTTAAAGCCGTCGGTCTGGGGATGCGTCTCCCCCTTGATTCCTTTATGATCAGCGATCATGATCCGGAAACCGGGAAATGCGTATACTTAAACGAAGACGGGACTGAAACCGGCCTTCTCGGCCTGAGTCATATCACGGATGATAAATATGCCCTGTCCGTAACCTGTGCAAGCCTTCCCGAAAACGGGATCACATCGGTTCTTTACTATGTGCCCGGTGCAGCCTTTCCTGAATAGTCACACAATTTTATGTTAAAAATCTTATTATAGAAATAATATACCACACAAATGACTTTTTGTGTGGTATATTATTTCTTTTTCTTGCCACACTTTATGTGAACATGGTATGATGTAAAATAGTCAGTACAATATATTATTTTTAGAATTATTACCAAAGCAAGGGGGATTTAATGAATAACCAGGATTATTATGCGGTAACACCCGAGATAGTCCGTCTGGCAGGACTGTCCGACCTGGGTAACAGGATCGATTCCGATCTCTATGCTAAATATGATGTTAAGCGTGGGTTGCGTGACTTAAACGGTAAGGGCGTACTGGCAGGTCTTACCAATATTTCCGATGTTCGCGCAAACAAGATGATCGATGGTAAGCAGGTGCCCATCCCCGGTGAACTTTTCTACAGGGGATATAATGTAAGGGATCTGGTTCGCGGCTTCACAAGCGAGGAACGCTTCGGTTTTGAAGAGGTCACATATCTCCTGCTTTTTAATAAACTACCGGACAAGGATGAGCTTAAGGATTTCTGCTCCCTCCTTGCCAACTACAGGACTCTTCCCACAAGCTTTGTAAGGGATATAATCATGAAGGCGCCCAGTCAGGATATGATGAACACTCTTGCCAGAAGTGTGCTGACCCTCTATTCATACGATGAAAATGCCAATGATATATCAACACCGAATGTATTGCGGCAATGCCTGCAGCTCATCAGCCTCTTCCCTCTTCTGTCCGTTTACGGCTATCAGGCCTACAGACATTATCATGACGGTAAGAGCTTATACATTCACTCGCCCAAGGATAATCTTTCGACAGCGGAGAATATCTTAAGGATACTTCGGCCCAATAAGACCTATACTCCCCTTGAGGCCAGGATACTTGATGTTGCAATGGTACTCCATATGGAGCACGGTGGCGGTAACAACTCAACCTTCACCACCCATGTTGTTTCATCTTCAGGTACTGACACCTATTCAGTTATCGCGGCTGCCATCGGCTCCCTTAAGGGACCGCGTCATGGCGGTGCCAACCTTAAGGTGGTCGATATGTTCACCGATATGAAGCGATGCGTGGATGATTGGACTGATGATTATAAAATATCAGTTTATTTAAGGAAGCTCCTTAACAAGGAGGCATTCGATAAGCAGGGACTTATATACGGAATGGGTCATGCCGTATATTCAATGTCAGATCCCCGAGAACAGATATTCCGGGGCTTTGTCGAAAAGCTTGCTGTCGAGAAAGGTCTTGAGAAGGAATTCGGCCTCTATTCAAGGGTTGCGGCCCTGGCTCCCAGGATCATTGCGGATGAGCGAAAGATATATAAGGGCGTATGCTGTAACGTGGACTTCTATTCGGGACTTGTCTACGATATGCTGGGGCTTCCCAAGGAACTGTACACTCCCATTTTTGCGATAGCACGTATAGTTGGCTGGAGTGCCCACAGGCTTGAAGAGCTTAACAATAACGGTAAGATCATACGTCCCGCATATAAACCCATAGCCGAAGACAGGGAATACGAACCTATAAACTGCAGGAAATAACAGAAGGAGGTACTAATGAGTCAGAGCAATATAAAGATACTTGTTTGTGATGATTCCATACTTGCAAGGAAGAGCATGACGGCAATGCTTAATTCCTTCGGGTACGAGAATGTCACTGAGGTATCCAACGGTGAGGATGCCGTCAAAAAATACAAGGAGGAACACCCGGATATAGTATTCCTTGACATAGTCATGCCGGTCAAGGACGGAATAACCGCCACAAAGGAGATCATTGAATTCAATCCCGAAGCCAGAATAATCGTGATCTCTTCCGTCGGTACCCAGACACATTTAAGAGAAGTGATCAAGGCAGGAGCCAAGGACTTTATCCAGAAGCCGGTTGATGCCGATCTTCTGAAGCAGGTGCTTGAACACAATCTGTAGAGAGGAGGGCTGATATGACAAATGATGAGTTAGTTGTAAACATACTCGAGAATTCCAATTATAATGAGATTTCCCGCGGCCTTACCGATTTTGTGAAAACTTATATAAACAAACTGGTATCGGACGTTGCCATGTATGTTGACTCCTCCATCGTGGTTGAGAATATACAGACGGTGGACAAGTATACTGCCGGACAGGAACTGTCTCAGGATATAACGGGAGTTCCTTCGGCTTATTCGGCAATTGACGGTGACCCTGTCACCCTTGCGCATTTTGCCGAAAGCTATGCCAAGCTGGGCATTGATTCCTTCGATGTTCTGGCCAAGGAAGCACTGCTTGACTTTTTGAACCTTCACAACGGTCTCTTTATCGTGCTTCTGAGTAAGCTCAACCTCTGTGAACTGTCATTGAATGCTCCCAAGCAGAATGACCGGTTAAGCATCACGACGGAAGTTAACGGTAAGATAACCATTATACCCATCAGGTTTTCATTCGGAATTGTAAAGTTCCTTTTATATGAATTACCGGGCAATCTCGATATAGCCATTCAGGGATAACCAAACAGGGGACGGTTTCACTGCCGTCCCCTGTTTCATCTACATCAGATTCTCCCTTACTGCTTCCTTCATATCACTCACTTCACACACTGTGTCATGAAGAATCTTCGCATTTCTTATCTCTTCCACCGCAGGCGGGATCTTTACTCCCGACAGCTTACTAAGTTCATCCACCAGAGCAAAGTCATCCTCTTTCTCATCTTCCCTTCCGATAGCCTTCATCACATTTCTCGTAAACTTATAAGGGCTGGCCGTTGATACGATCACACTCTTATTATCATCCGATCCTTCAGCCCTATACATAAGATCCGCGGCTGCCGCAACGGCTGTATGGGTGTCTATAATATAACCTGTCTTATCATAAATATTTTTAATTGTCTCAAAAACCTTATCCTCATCCGCATAGGCTCCGTAAAAATCATCAAGCTTTTCCCTCATGTCATCATCAATCTCATATCTGCCTTCTCTTCTAAGGCTGTCCATAAGGGCAGCATTCTTCTTCGGATCGCCGTTACAGCATAAATATATAAGCCTTTCAAGATTGCTTGATATAAGGATATCCATTGAAGGCGAGGATGTAAGGATAAATTCCCTGTTTTTGTCGTAGCACCCGGTCTTGAAGAAATCAAATAATACCTTATTCTCATTGGATGCGCATATAAGCCTGCCTATTGGCAGTCCCATCTGCTTGGCGTAATATGCTGCCAGGATATTACCGAAATTACCTGTGGGAACTACGAAATTGAGTGACTCTCCGGCACTTATCGCCCCTGACCTGACCATCCTTCCGTATGCATAAACATAGTAGGCCACCTGGGGTATAAGACGTCCGATGTTTATTGAATTGGCTGAAGAAAACATAAAACCCCTGCCGTCAAGTTCCTCCCTTAATGCCTTGTCGCCAAAGATTGCCTTGACTCCGGACTGGCAGTCATCGAAGTTACCCTTAACACCGATAACCTTCGTGTTCCTCCCCTTCTCGGTCACCATCTGCAGCTCCTGAATACGGGACACTCCGCCCTTGGGATAGAATACGATTATCCTTGTTCCTTCCACATCCGCAAAGCCCGCAAGTGCAGCCTTACCCGTATCTCCTGAGGTTGCTGTCAGTATCACGACCTCCTTGTTTATATCATTCTTCTTCATCGCCGTCGTGAGCAGATGGGGAAGTATCGACAGGGCCATATCCTTAAATGCTATGGTCTTCCCATGAAAAAGCTCAAGAAAATACTGGTCTCCCTTCTTAACAACAGGTGCTATCTCCTCATTATCGAACTTGTCATCATAAGCCTTGTTTATGCAATCAAGAAGCTCCTCCCTGGTATAATCAGTGAGGAACTCCTTCATGACTTCATAGGCCGTTTCCTTATAAGTCATATCCTTAAGTGCTGACAGCTCCGTATCAAGCCTCGGGAACCTGTCCGGAACAAACAGTCCCCCATCATCACATAAACCCTTGATGATGGCCTCTGATGCCTTATATGGGGTGTTATCACCCCTTGTGCTCCTATATATGATATCCATAATTTTCTCCATAAAGATTCTTCGCTGCGTTCAGAATGTCTTCCGGCAGTCCTCTTCTGTCGTTCTGAGTGTAATGAAGAAGCTTCTACTCACCCTCAGACTTGGCAATGCCTTCAGCCGCTTCCCCGGCCTTCTTCCTGTCACGAAGCTTCTTGCCCACAAAGCCGCCGCAAATACCGACTGCGACCATTATTATGACCAGCAAAAGATATGAGATGAATTCATTAAAAAACGCTACCATACCAGTACCTGTCCTTTCCCATGCTTAACACAAAATTTAATATAGCATCATGCCTGCTGTTTCGTCAACCACATCATCAAGCAGGTCCGCTCCGTCCGCGGCACTCGTGGCCAGTTTGTCACATCTTTCATTCTCAGGATGTCCCGCATGGCCCTTGACCCATGTGAAGGTCACCTTATGGGGCTCCATTGCCTTAAGAAGACGGAGCCACAGATCCTTGTTAAGGACTGCCTTCTTCTGGGAATTTCTCCAGTTGTTCACTATCCAGTTATCAACCCAGCCCTCATTAAAGGCATTGGTCACATATTTGGAATCGGAAATAACCTCAACCTCGCATGACCTGGTCAGAGCTTCAAGGCCCGTTATCACTCCCATAAGCTCCATGCGGTTATTTGTGGTCTTTTTGTAGCCTGCCGAGAATTCCCTTACATGAAGCTGTCCCTTGGGATCAACATAATGAATGACAGTTCCGAAGCCCCCCGGCCCCTCAGGATTACTCCTTGCCGAACCGTCACTGTATATCTTTACCTTCATCATACCCATGTACCCTTTTCGGTGAAGGCTTCAACCATTGCATCGGCCACATCTATGATCCTTTGGTCATAGTCCATCACCTGAAGGAGACGGATCGCGTTTCTTGACTGAGCCCTTCCCTTATTAAGCCGGTAACTGAACTTAACGTCATCGGCCGTCACCTCTTCCGCAAAATGATAATTGGAATAAATACCTTCAAGAATATGAGTAAGCTCTATATCATGCGTAGCCGCAAACGGAATACATATATCCGTCGCCAGGCTCTTAAGTATTTGCGTCGAAGCCGCTATACGCTCAACCGTATTCGTTCCGCGCAGCACCTCATCAATACAGCATAGTATCGGAGTACCCTCATCGCAGGCATCCAGTATTCTCTTAAGAGACTTGATCTCAACTATAAAGTAGCTCTCACCGTTCAGTATAGAATCATTCAATGCCATAGATGTGAATATCTTAAACCTGTTCCCTTTATACGAAGATGCTGGTACATATCCAACAGTCTGAGCCAAAAGGGCCGATATCGCAACCGCCTTTAAGAAGGTAGACTTACCTGAGGCATTGGAACCGGTGAGAAGTATGGGGCCCTGCGCATCAATGCTGTTCGGAACCGGTTCGGCTACCAGAGGATGTATACATCCTTCAATGCTTATTCCCGCCTTGCACGAATCCGTAAATTCCGGTTCACAGGAGCCTGCAAGGCTTAGCCTGTATGAACCTGCCGCTATGGACGCATCTATATTGCCCAATATGGACCGTATTTCATCAATGCCTGCCTTTTCGGACTTTAACAGCCTAATCAGCCTGTTTATAATGATAAGGTCTATATGGAAGAACATCTTGATATACTCTTCAAGCAGCATGGCCGGATTATCCATGGAAGCACTACCGGAGGTAAGCCATACCGACTTGGCCAGTATGCCCTTAAGCGGAGCCCTTAACTCATTAAGCCTTGCCATATCCTCCCTAAGGAAGGAGCTTTCAAGCCTGTTCAATTTTTCAATTGCCCTTAACATTCTGGCAGTATAGTTAAAGGTGACTATTACCGGATCTATCTCCTTCTTTTTCTTAAGATACGAAGCTATGGCGTAGATCATTACGCCAAGAAGAAGGAGCACTCCGGCAGCAGGAAGGGCGAACACCATCAGGATCGCAAGGATCATGAGTGCTACCGTCATGTAATGTCCTGTGTTTGACTCCGGCTCAAGTGAACTCACATAGTTAAAAACGGTGGTTATTGAGGTCTTACGGTTTATGCCTATATCATGCATTATCTCCTGAATGGCCGTCCGCTCATCCTCATGTGTCTCATAATACTTCCTCATATCAACAAAGTGCTTATGATCATCATCCGATTCCGTAAGGGTCGGACAATGAAGGCGGTGATAGAGCTGTTCCTCGCCCATGACACTTAAACAGGTATCCATCTTGGAAAAGACCTCATCCATTGACAGATCATTCCAGGTTATATCATCTATACAGAACCTACCGGTTGCTTCACTCTTCACCGACTTATGGTACAGGCTTATCTTATCTATGGCATCCCGGCTCAGCTCATCCGTCTTCTCCTTGCCAAAGGTGTCCTTAAGCTGCTGCCTGTAGGCAAGTCTTCCTCTCTTGTCCCTTACGGCACCCTCAATAAAAATGACTGCCACGATAAGGACACAGACAATGATAAACGTAGCGTATCCCATCAGAATAACCTCTTCTGAATTGCCGAAGCCGCACTGTATATCTCGCCGGGTGTCATTCCTATATTATACTTACCGTCTTCATAACGGATCACACCATGGATCATGGTCATCTTAACGTTTGATTTACTTCCGCTGTATACGATATTGTTTGCTATATCGTTTATGGGCTGCATGTTGGGCTGGTTTAGATCGATCATTATGATATCGGCTTCCTTACCCTTCGCAAGCACATCACAATCAGGAAGATCCATTGCCTTGGCGCCATTCACGGTTGCCATCTTAAGAACCTCTATCCCGCTCACAACGGATGCATCCTTCTCACGCAGCTTGGCAAGACCCGTTACCAGAAACATTTCCCTGAACATATCAAGACAGTTGTTCGAAGATGGTCCGTCCGTTCCTATTGCCACACTGATGCCTTCATCAAGGAAACGCTTGACCGGTGCCACACCGCTTGCAAGCTTGGTGTTGGAACCGGGATTTGTCACAGCTGACAGGCCCCTCTTCTTAAACACCTCTATATCCTCATCGGACATGTGGCAGCAATGATACCCGCCACCTCCGAAATCAAACAGGCCCAGTGAATCCAGAAATACAGTGGGAGTCATGCCATACCTTTCCTTACAGCCCTCCACCTCACGGACGGTCTCGGAATTGTGGGTATACATGGGCTGCTTATATTTATGAGCAAGGTCAGAGAGCTTCATAAGCAGGTCCTTGTCACAGGTGTACTCCGCATGGAAGCCCATCTTGTATGAACTTAATGGATGCCTGTCATTAAGCTTTAAGAACCTGTCTTCGAAAACTTCAAGCGAAGGGCCGAACTTATTGATCCCGGAAACCTGTACAACCCTCATTCCCGTCTCTTCACAGGCCTTTGCTATAGCTTCCGGTGCCAGATACATATCCATTATTGCAGTAATACCCGATGTTAGATATTCAAGAATTGCCAGCTTGGTAAGCAGGGCACAGTCCTCATTATTCATCTTGGCCTCTAAGGGGAATATCTTGGTCTCCAGCCATTCCTGCAGGGGCAGGTCATCCGCGTAAGACCTCATAAGAGTCATTCCCGAATGGGTATGTGCGTTCTTAAATCCAGGCATCAGAAGATTTTTCTCACAGTCTATGATCCGGTCGAAACTCACACCCGACTTATCGGCCTCTTCCTGTGACATGGCATCTCCCACGTAGGTTATCTTACTTCCCTCAACCCACAGCTCTCCTTCGAATAATTCCTCTCCCTCCTTCATGGTAAGGATCCTTGCATTTTTAAATCTGATGTTCATTTTTCTCCCTTTCTTTTTGTAAGCTTCTTCGCTTCGCTCAGAATGACACATCAATTCATCCCGGCACAGTAAAGGAACCTTATAAATTCTTCGGTCCGAAGGAATGAGGCAGCAATTCCTCCAGCGTGTATTCCTCATAATCCGTTACTGATCTGGCTATGATCACCCTGAACGCTTCAGGTATGGTGAACTCACGAAGAACCTGTCTGCAGGCACCGCAGGGATAGGCATATTCGGATGTCTGATCTCCTTCTTCCCTGCCGCCGACAATGGCTATTGCCACAAAATCCCGAAGTCCTTCGGATACCGCCTTAAATACCGCTGTTCTTTCGGCACAGTTGCTAAGACCGTAGGATGCATTCTCCACGTTGCAGCCCCTTATCACACGGCCATCCTTATTTAAGAGCGCTGCCCCCACCTTAAAACCCGAGTAGGGGGCATATGAGGCATGCCTTGCCTCAATGGCTTCTCTTATAAGTTCTTCATTCTTCATTTTTCTTAAGCTCCATATAATATACTTCCGTGCTCACCAGCTCAAGATCCGATGTGTTCCCGTAATCCGTCGCCCTGTATGGTACTATACCGCCGCTGACAAGCCGGGCATATACATTATCATACTCTTCACGGGTAAAGGTTGAAAACCTTGCGTTGTCCATCTCCAGTCCCACACCTGCATTGGCAGCGTCCATCTCGTACAGAGTCCCTCCCGTAAAGGTACCGTCGTAATAATTCACAAGACCCTGATATACTGCATTGCCAAGCTCCTTCTTGGCCGATGTTATTATTGTCTCGGATACCGGACTCTGGTCGATATCAACGCCTATTACCTTACCGCCGTTTTCCTCTGCCGCAGCAAATACCGACTTACCCATGGCTCCCCCGCAGGCAAAGATCACCTGCGTACCGCCCTTGTACCAGGCTGATGTCATGTTCTTCACATCATCACTCTCAAGGAAGGTATTGGCGTAGCAATACCTGATGCTTACATTGACTCCCATCTCTATGGCTGCATAATCGGCTCCCTGAACGAAACCATAGCCAAACCTTATTACCGAATCCTGGGCGTTACCCCCCATGAAGCCAAGCTCCCTGTTTCCGTCCCTTACCGCTGCATAGCCTGCGAGAAAGCCAGCCTGCTCCTCGGAAAAGACTATGGGCATGGTGTTGGCTTCGACCGTATAGTCGCTCCCGTCGGCATTGTGCGGCTGGCCGTCCACAAGGATGAACTCAACCTTAGGGTACTTCTTCTGAGCCTTGTATATAGTCTCTTCAAACAGATAGCCGGGGCACACAACAACCTCAGCCCCGTCCTTAACGGCCTGCTTGATATTCTTAAGGTATTCTTCACCGGTCACTCCGTCGGGCTCATATACCTTACAGGTCTTCCCCGACTCCTCGGCGAACTTAACCACGCCCTCATATGTTCCCTGATTAAATGACCCGTCATAGACGGTTCCCATATCAGTTATAAAGGCTATGTCAATTCCCTTGCCGCAGCCTGCCAAAGTAAATGTCATAAGTACCAGGCTTATGACATTTAATAATTTTATCTTCATCGTGCATCACTCCAAAATACCGAACTTATATTACCTCCGCGAAGCGAAGTATGGATTCAGTAACAAGCTTTTTAAATTTGGGGGCCGCACAGGCAGCAGCCGCCTGAACCTCCTCATGTGATAGAGGATTCTCGGAAAGCCCGGCAGCCAGATTGCATACGCATGAGATACCGCATATCCTCATACCGCAATGGTTGGCTGCGATCGCTTCCACTACGGTACTCATACCGACCGCATCAACGCCCATGTTCTTAAGCATTCTGATCTCGGCAGGCGTTTCGAATGACGGGCCCGTAAGCTGGGCATAAACGCCCTCCTTGATGTTGATATCCAGATCCCAGGCCGTAGACCTTATTATATCACACAGTTCCTTATCATATACGTTGCTCATGTCAGGGAATCTGGTCCCCAGCTCTTCTATATTACTTCCTATCAAAGGGTTGGGAGCAAAGACTGAAATATGATCGGTTATCATCATAAAGTCACCTGCCCCGAAGCTTAAGTTGATACCTCCCGATGCATTAGTGAGAAAAAGGATCTCTGCACCCATCATATGCATCAGTCTTGTCGGAAGAACAACATCGGAAATGGGATATCCCTCATAATAGTGGACACGTCCCTGCATGCACACAACCG